>JAHJQI010000093.1 GCA_018819265.1 Alphaproteobacteria bacterium | reverse complement strand
CGGCGTTGGAGTCGGTTCCGGTGGCGTCGGCTCGACGGGTGCCGGCGGCGTTGGAGTCGGTTCCGGTGGCGTCGGCTCGACGGGCGCCGGCGGCGTTGGAGTCGGTTCCGGTGGCGCCGGCTCGACAGGTGCCGGCGGCGTTGGTGTCGGTTCCGGCGGCGCCGGCTCGACGGGTGCCGGCGGTGTCGGTGTCGGTTCCGGCGTCGGTTCAACAGGCGGAGGCTCGACCGGGGCCGGCGGGGCATGCAACGGGTTGCGTACCGGCAGCGGCGGAATGCCGATCTCATAGTCCGGATCGGAGATCAGATTGCCAGCCTCGTCGATACCGGCGCTCAGCCCCTTGGCCAAACGATATGCGGCGATGAGCGAAGCATACACCGGCACGTAGACGGTTTGCACGCTGCCGCTGCCGATCTGTATGCGCTGGGTGACATCGAAGTGCAGATGCCGCGTCGTCTGGATCGAGCCGTTCATATAGCGCGAGACGCGACCCAGTACGTCACCCTGTTTGACGCGTTCGCCGACCCTGACCCGGATGGATTTCGGATGCATGTGAAGATAGCGGTAGAGCGTGCCGTCGCCGCCCTTGAGGCGCACGGTCGTGCTACTGGTCACCATGTCGATGATACCGTCGACGACGGCGACCACATCCCATTCGTTATCGGCGCAAGTCGGCGGACGGATGTCCTGTCCCTGATGTCCCTGGCCTGCGGGGCACAGCGGCATCGACCATCCACGCACCTCGCAATAGTTGTCGCGCTGCTGGAATGGGTCGAAGTTGCGCGGATCGCATTCGCTGCCGCCTGCGGCGCCCTTGCCGCCCCAGCCGCCGCCGCCGTAGCCCCAGATCTGCGAATTCATGTGCGCCTGGTTCTTGCCGCTGAGTGTCAGCGGGTAGACCATGCCGGGCAGCCAGATCCTGCGGTCGAAACGGCCGCGTCCGGCGTCCTGCGGTAGCAGTTCCCCGGGCGAATGGTAGCGGAATCCTGCGTCCTTGACCGGCTCGGCCGGTTCGGCTGGTTCAGGCGGCTGGGTCGGTCCCGAAGGCTCGCCAGGCGGCGGTGCCGGCTCCACAGGCTGTGTCGGTTCCACAGGCTCGGCGGGTTGAGAGGGCTGGCTCGGCTCGGCGGGTTGAGAGGGCTGGCTCGGCTCGGATGGTCCGGGCCCGAGCGGAACGAGAGACGGCAGGCCGCCGGGCGGCACGTCGCATCGCACGGACTGAATGAGGCCCGCGCTGCCGTCGGGCATGGCAAGCGATCGCACGGCCCCAACTCCGCCCAGCGGCAGTGCCGTTACGGAAGTCCAACCCAGCACCACGGCGGATGCTGCCAGACACGGTGCAGCCAAAAACAACGCAACGGATTTGGCCCTGCCGAATTTTCCCATCACCCCCCGCCCGTATTCACAATCTGAACATTATATGGGCCGGGAAACGATGCAGAATTGTCCGCAGGTCGTTATTGCGTTAGGTCATGGCCCCGGCTGGCACCTGCGACGTCTTCAGCGATCATGGTCGAACGGCTGGCTGCTCGCAAGCGGGAGTGTTGAAATGATGACGTTCAGAACTGGTGCCGGATCGGTGTGTGTTGCCCTTGCGCTGCTGCTCGCGGTCCCCCTCGGCGCCCAGTCGCCAGCCGGCAGCAAGGCTGCGCCGGGGATGATGGACGTCAACTGGAACGATCCGGCGATTAAGAACTTTGTCCGCGACCGACAGACAAATCCGCCACAGTCGGTGGGTCCGGAAGACCAAGCCAAGCTGAGCCGGCTGAAACTCCCCGTGATCGCCTTCGATCGCCCGCCCGGCGTGGTCTCCCGCGCATTCGGGGCCGAAGCATTGCCCGCGAGGCAGCGCCAGGTGGTGATGGATCCCGATAATCCGGTCTGGTACACGATCGTCGACACCTACGGGGATCTGACCGTCGTGATCGATGCCGACCTCAGGATTCAGCAGCAACTCCCCGCCGGTACTCAGGTCTTCACGCCCCCGCAGGGCATCACCGCCGAGCCGCAGGTCAGCTCCGTCGACCGCGGTGTCGAAGAAGGCATGGAAGGCCTGATTGCCGAGTACACCGTCCTCAAGTTTCCCGACATTCCCTATCGCGTCACCTTGGAGTGCTCGCCGGCGCGCAAACAGCATTGCACCGATAAGGATGCAGTCCTGCGGGACCGTGAATCGCTGACAATCATTTCAGCGCGACCGCCCGAATAGGGTTATCGCCGGCTCTCCGCGGCCTTGAGGCGGGATCGCAGCTCGTCGATTTCGTCGAGCAGTTCGAGCGCCAGCGCCACGCCCGGCATGTTGAGCGCGAGATCGCGCTCGAGGCGTTTTGCCTTCGCGACGCGAACGATCGTGACGTGACTGAATTGCCAATCCGAGCGGCTGCGTCCGATGGCTTCGATGGCGCCGTGCTCGACCAGCTCCAGGATCCAGCCTGCCTCGACCCTGCACGACAGGCAAAGCTCGTCCAGCGTCATCGTCGCGCCGGCCTCGACGATTTCCGGATGGTGGTTGGGTGAACCTTTCTCGGTCATGATCTTCTAGGCTCCAAACTTGGCGCGCGGATCGAACGCGAGGTCGCGCGCCATGTCCTCATAGGCCTTCTTGGCCTTATCGGTGTCGGCCGGCGGCAGAACGATTTTCAGGACCGCATAGAGGTCCCCCGGCTCGCCAGCAGGAAGTCCCCGGCCTTTGATGCGCAATTCCCGCCCCTGGAACGAGTTCGGTGGGATCTTCAGCATGACGGCGCCCGCCGGCGTCGGCGTTTTGACGCTGGCGCCGAGCACGGCTTCCCATGGGGCGACGGGCAGGTCGATGTAGAGATCGCGGCCTGACACACGGTACAGCTGGTCCGGCTTGAAGCTGACTTCGAGATAGAGATCGCCCGCCGGCAGCCGGCCGATGCCGGGTGAGCCCTGCCCCTTCAGCCGGATCGTCTGCCCTTCGCTGACACCCTTCGGGATCTTCACGTTGAGCGTGCGGTCGCGGATGTTGAGATGGCCGCTTTCGTCGATCTCGGGCACGCGCAGCGAAATCGTACGCGTCGCGCCTTGGAAGACATCGCGCAAGTCGACGACGATGCGGGCATGGTGGTCTTCGCCGCGCGCATGGAACTCCGCTCCCCCGCGCGGCGCGTGCTGGCGCTGGCGCATGCCTGCGAACACCTGTTCGAAGAAGTCGCTGTAGTCGCGACCCTCCCCGGGGCCACCGCCGGAGAATTCGAAACCGGCATCCCAGTTCGGCGGCGGTTGAAAATCCTCGCCCGGCTTCCAGTTCTCGCCGAGTTGATCGTAGGCGGCGCGCTTCTCCGGGTCGCCGATCACTTCGAAGGCTTCCCCGACTTCCTTGAATTTGTCTTCCGCGCCCTGCTCCCTGTTGACGTCCGGATGAAACTTGCGCGCCAGCTTGCGGTAGGCACGCTTCACCTCATCCTGCGTCGCGGATCGGTCTATTCCCAGAACGGCGTAGTAGTCCTTGAATTCCATGATGGCTCAGTACATTCGCATGAGGCTGCAGGATAGCGGCGATAGCGGCTCGCTCAAAGTCCGAAGGGGTACATGTCAGGCAAACCCTGAAGCTCGGCAACGGCGAACGGCTTTATTGCGCACGTCTGGTCGATCCAGATATACTCGTCGAACTGGCGCGGTAGAACCGCCTCGAAGTAGTGGCTGGCAAGTTCGCTATCGGGCCGGTAGATGACGCCGATGGCACGCTCCAGGCGGGGTCTGGCGAGCTTGTCGTGCAACTCTTCGCCCTGCTTCCCCCGCAGCGGCAGGAGCAGTCCCGGGGCGTTCGTCATATGAAACAGCCGCTCGTAGCTCTGCGCATGCGCCGGCTTCACTTTCATGACCTCCATCGGCCCATCCCAGAAAGACGCCGCCGCCACAGTTCCCGCGTTGGTCCCAAATCCGATGTGATAGGAACTGCCGCCGAAATGCTGCCGGCACAACTGCCCGATGTTGTGTTCGCGGCGACGGCCCATCTCGGTCGCGGCAGCGTCGCCGATATGCGAGTTATGAGCCCAGACGACGGCTTTCGACTGAGGCCCATGAAACGCCAGTACGTTCTGCAAGGTATCGAACATATGGCTGTCGCGCAGGTTCCAGGATGCTCGCGAGCCGTAGTACATCACCCGGTAATATTGCTCGGCATTGGCGACGAGCTGCGCATTCTGCGTGGCGTCCAGAAAGCGCTCGCCATCCTTGGGCGTATATTCCTGCCGCTTCCTCAGAAGCTCGACCAGCATGTGGGCGACATCCCGCTCGCATTTCCTGTAGTCGCCCCTGAGTGCAGCCCGGCCGTAGGCTGCCGGGTCGGCTTCCCATGGCGTCAGGCAGCCATAGCGTTGCCTCGCCACCGCTGCGAGGTCCGGGTCGACCGTCTCGAGATAATCGATCACCGCTCGAACGGATGTATAGAGGCTGTAGAGATCGAGCCCGTAGAATGCGGCGCGCCTGTCGCTCGCGCGGGTCGCGTTTCGATTGTGGAGCCAGTCGACGAACGCGCGTGTTTCTTCGTTGCGCCACATCCAGGTCGGGAAGCGGGCGAACGCCGTCCACTCCGACGGCGGCACACCACGGTGCCGGACGTAGTGGTCGATGCGCGCGGCATCCGGCCAATCGGCTTCCACGGCGACAATGTTGAAGCGTTTGCGTTCGATCAGCTCCTGCGTGATATGCGCCCGCATCGCGTAGAATTCCGAAGTGCCGTGGCTTGCTTCGCCGATCAGCACGACACGGGCCCCACCGATCCTGTCGAGGAGCGCGTCGAGGTCGGCATCGCGGTGCTTGACGAACGTCTCGCCATGCTTGGCGATGAGGCTTGGTAGCGAGACGCTGACTGCGGGCCGTGACTGGACGACGCGCGGCGACCTCGCCTCCCACTCCTCCTCGGCCTCGAAGCCCTCCTTGCCGATCAGCGGGACGAACCGGACGTCGGCAAGGTCCTCGCGCTCGAATTCGCTGTCGTCGACGCGGGTGATGCGCACCAGTTCCTGAGCGCGCAAGTCGCTGCCGACCGGCACAACCATATGGCCGCCGATCCTGAGCTGGCGCATCAGCGATTTCGGCACGTCGGGGGCGCCGGCGGAAACGAGGATGGCATCGAAGGGCGCTTCCTCCGCCCACCCCTCGGTGCCGTCGGCGTGCCGGACGTGGACGTTGGCGACGCCGGCGGCCGCAAGATTGGCGGCGGCTTTCTCGGCCAGTTGGCCGATGCGCTCGATTGTAAAGACCTCGCTGGCGATTTCGCTCAAGACCGCGGCGGCGTAGCCGGAACCGGCGCCGATTTCGAGGACCTTCTCACCGCCCTCGAGTGCCAGCGCCTCGACCATGAAGGCGACGATATAGGGCTGCGAAATCGTCTGCCTGGCGCCGATCGGAAGCGGACTGTCCTCGTAGGCCTTTTCCTTCAGATCGTCCGGGACGAATTTCTCGCGCGGCACTGTGCGCATCGCCGCCAGCACGAGTGGATCACGAACGCCTCTCGCCTCGACCTGTTGTGAAACGAGACGATCCCGAAGCTCTGATAGCTCGTCCATATCGGCACCTTCGCGTTGCGCGATGTCAGCTCAGGCTATCGATCGTTGAGGCCCAGATCCTTGACGCGGCTCAAGGTTCGAATCGAAACTTGGCTGGGCGGCCGTCTTATGTTGCCAAGGCTGATGCATCAAATTGCGGACCGGCTTCATGCTGAGACACGCTACTGCGCTGAAAATCAGTTCTTTCGCAGGGTCATGCTGCCATGGCCATTCTTGCTTGAAAACGTCACCTTCTGGCTGGAACCGGTGAGGCTGATGCGGACGCGGCCCGCGATATCGAACTGGGCATTGTAGAAGTCCCCGACATAGCGGTTGGGGTTCACCATCAACAGTTCGCCCGTCTGGATGATCTTGGCCGACGCCGACGCGCAGACCGCTCTGACTCCATAGACCTTGGAGCTTTGCCGCGAGAAGGTGACGCGGCAGCGAACGCTTTCCCGCGGTCCCTTCGTAGGCTTGACGTAGCCCGAGCCGCTCCACGTCCCCGACAGGCTGGCGGCTTGCGCGCTGATGGGAAAGGCGAGGAGGGCCGCTATCGCGATCACGAACGCCTGGAATTTAGCCATATTGAGACTCCTTCACCGCCAATTGTAACCTTCGGCGCATCGGTGGCCAGCAGCAGGCGCGGAAAAAAGTCGGAATGACGAACAATTGAATGCGCGGCCACACGGTGAACGCAATGACCTTCCGGTCCGGTTCCAAGGGCATGTCACTGAGCCGGTCCGGTTCCATCGGCATGTCACTGAGCCGGTCCGGTTCCATCGGCATGTCACTGAGCCGGTCCGGTTCCATCGGCATGTCACTGAGAGTGCGCGTTTCTGCCGAGATTTCAATCCTCGGCGCGCTGCGGGCGTTTCATCAGTCCCTCGATCGCATCGTCGACCGATATGCGATCCTCGACGATCGCGTGGACGGCCGCGCAGATCGGTAATTCGATGCTGCGCTCCGCGGCGATGCGCATAACCGCGGCGGCGGTGAAGACGCCCTCGGTGACGGCGCGTCGTTCGCCCATCACCTGCTTGACGCTGCGCCCCTGGCCCAGCGCCCGGCCAAGCGACATGTTGCGCGACTGCGGGCTCGAACAGGTGAGGATGAGATCGCCGAGCCCCGACAGGCCCATCAGCGTCTCGGGGCGGGCGCCAAGGGCATCTCCAAGGCGGCGCAATTCGGCAAAGCCGCGCGTGACCAGTGCTGCGTGCGCGCTGGCGCCCAACGCCTTGCCGTCGACAATGCCGGCGGCAATCGCGAGCACGTTTTTCACCGCTCCGCCAAGTTCGACGCCGATGGTGTCGGAGGTCCAGTAGATCCTGAAGTTGCGGTAGCCAAGTGCCTCGGCCAGCGCGCGGCCGGCCGCTTCATCGGGGCAGGCAAGCGTCACGGCGGCGGGCAGTCCGCGCGCGACATCGGCGGCAAAGCTCGGCCCCGAGAGATCGGCGTGCAGTGCGCGCGGCAGGACTTCGGCGACGACGTCCCCCATCAGGCGGCCGGTTGCCTGCTCGATGCCTTTCGCGCAGACGACGACCGGGCGGCCGTCGGGGAGGCGGGTTGCGAGTTCGCCGGATATGCGGCGCAGGTGCTGGGCCGGCGGCACCAGGAGGATGACGTCGCAGGCGGCGACCTCGGCGAGTTTGCCGGTCGCGGTAACGGATTTCTCCAGGGTCACGCCGGGCAGGAACACGCGGTTGATGTGATGCTCGTTGATCTCGCGGACGGTCTCGGGCTCGTAGGCCCAAAGCACGACGTCGCGGCCGGCAAGTGCCATGGTCTGGGCCAGCGCCGTGCCCCAGGCGCCGCCGCCGATCACGCCAACACTTTCTATCTTCATGTGCCGGTCCCCCTCCTGGCGCTTGCTCAAAGCGAGTCTCGTGCGAAGCTCGCATCAACTCGCCGCGGGCGACTGAGCGAGCTTTGGAATCGGGACAGTAGTCGGTTTCTCTGTTGTGTTGAACCGGCTCTACGCCTTGACGCCCGCGCCGCGGACCTTGACTGCCTCGGTATCGAGCGGCCAGCGCGGACGAACGGGCGTATCCAAGGGATCGACAAGGCCGCGCGCCAGGCGCTCGGAACCGGCCCAGGCGATCATGGCGGCGTTATCTCCGCACAGCGCAAGCGGCGGGGCGTGAAAAGCCAGCCCTTCATTTGCGGCGAGGCCGGTCAGGCCGGAACGCAGCGCGGCGTTGGCGGCAACCCCGCCGGCGGCGACGAAGTGGCGGAGTTCGACGCCCGCCTCCGCGCGGGCAATCGAAATCGCCTTGCTGCAGCGGTCGAGGACCGTTTCGAGGACGGCTTGCTGGAAACCGGCGCAAAGGTCGGCGATGTCCGCTTCGCTCAAGGGCGCAGCTTCCCGGGCGCGCTGGCGCACGGCGGTCTTCAGGCCGGAAAAGGAGAAGTGCGGCTCGGCGCGGCCCTTCATCGGCCGCGGAAGTTCGAAGCGGGCCGGATTGCCGGCCAGTGCCGCCATTTCCACGGCCGGACCGCCCGGCTGCGGCAGGCCGAGCAGTTTGGCGGTCTTGTCGAAGGCCTCACCCAGCGCGTCGTCGATGGTGGTCGAGATGCGGGCGTAATCGCCGACGCCGCGGACCAATTGGACCTGCGTATGCCCACCCGACACGAGCAGCATCAGGTAGGGCGGCGGCAGCCCGTCGGTCAACCCGACCGTCAGCGCATGCGCCTCCAGATGGTTGACGGCGAGGAACGGCTTGGCCGTTGCGAGAGCGATGGCCTTGGCCGAGATCACTCCGACGATGAGCCCGCCGATCAGGCCGGGACCGGCAGCGGCAGCGAAGCCATCGATTCGCTTAAGCGAAACCCCGGCCTCTTGCAATGCCATCGCGATGATCTCATCGAGGCATTCGGCGTGCGCACGGGCTGCGATTTCCGGCACCACGCCGCCGAATGCGCGGTGATCCTCCCACTGGGTGCGGACGATTGACGATAACAGGCGCCCGCTGCCGCCCGCTGAACGCGCGACAACCGCTGCGGCGGTCTCATCGCAACTCGTCTCGATGCCGAGGACGAGCGTTTCGCCACTGTCGCTCGCCGCTGGGGTCAACGTGAATTTCCTTCAATTGCCATTTTTCCGGTCGGGCCGCGAGGCAAACGGATTTGCGTTCGCCGGTCCCAGTCGGCATTAATGCCGTCGCAATGGAGGCGGCGGACGTGCTCCCGCCCTACACCCGAGGACACAAGCGTGCAAGACACCGTTATCAGGATTGGTACCCGCGGCTCACCCCTGGCGCTGGCTCAGGCGCACGATGTGCGCCGCCGGCTGATGCAGGCGCACGGACGCCCGCAGAACGGTTTCGAAATCGTCGTCATAAAGACATCGGGGGACCGCATCCAGGATCGGCCCTTGTCGGAGGTCGGCGGCAAGGGGCTGTTCACCAAGGAAATCGAGGAAGCGCTGCTGGCAGGCGAAATCGATCTTGCCGTGCACTCGATGAAGGATGTGGCGACGGTATTGCCGCCCGGATTGACGTTGTCGTCGATCCTGCCCCGCGAAGACGTGCGCGATGCCTTCATCAGCCTCCGCTTCGGGTCGCTGGACGATATGCCCGCCGGCGCCAGGGTGGGGACGTCCAGCCTGCGGCGCGCCGCCCAGGTCAAGCATCTGCGGCCCGACCTCGAAGTCGTGGAATTTCGCGGCAACGTGCAAACCCGGCTCGGGAAACTGTCGAGCGGAGTCGCCGATGCGACGTTTCTGGCCTGCGCCGGTCTGAACCGGCTTGGCATGGCCGATCGGGTGACGGCGGCGGTCGACACCACGGTCATGCTTCCGGCGGTGGCGCAGGGGGCCGTCGGCATCGAGATCCGCGACGGCGACGAAGCCGTCAGCGATCTTCTGGCACCTCTCAACGATGAGGCGACGGCACTGTGCGTGACAGCAGAGCGCGCTTTCCTGCGCACCCTCGAAGGTTCATGCCGGACTCCGATCGGCGGATTGGCCGAATTGTCCGCCGGCCAGATCACAATGCGCGGAGAGGTGCTGTCGCCTGACGGAAAAGAGCGCTATCGTGGAACGAAGACCGCAGGAGCGGCAAGCGCCATCCGCATCGGGCAAGATTTGGCCAACGTGCTTCTCGAACAGGCCGGGCCGGAATTCTTGACCCGGCTCAAGGCGCTTTAATCAGCGATTGGGGATGGTGCGGGACAACCGCCCGATCGGAACAGAGACCGATTGCCAACGCGACCATCGAGCAGCAAATCATGCGCGTACTTGTTACCCGGCCTGAACCGGACGCCTCCAGCACGCAGGCGGCACTGCAGGACTGCGGGCACAGCGCGATTCTGTCACCGCTGATGTCGATTCGTTTCATAAAGCTTAACGACCTGCGTCCGGGTCCGCTGCAGGCCATCATAGTGACGAGCCGCAACGCCGTTCGCGCGCTGGGGCAAAGTGGCGTGCTGCAGGAACTGCTCGAACTGCCGGTGTTCGCCGTTGGCAAAGGCACCGCACGGGACGCGCACGATCTTGGCTTTCACGGCGTCATGGAAGGACCGGGCAACGCCGCAGGGCTCGTTGACGTCATCGCCGCGAATTCCAATCCCGCCGGAGGCAGGCTTGTCCATTTCGCCGGCTACAAGCTGGCTTTCGACCTTGAAGGCGCCCTTCGGCAGCTGGGATTCGAAGTTGAAACGATCAGATGCTATGAAGCCCAAGCTGCGGAGACGTTAACGCCAGAAGCCGCTGTTGCCATGCGGACCGGCCATCTCGACGCCGTACTCCTGATGTCACCTGAAGCGTCCCGGACCTATGTCCGGCTCGTCAAGGCGGCAGGGCTTGCCGATGCAGCCCGGAAAGTCGCCTGCGCCTGCATCTCGCCGGCCACGGCGGCGGCCTTGACACCGTTCAGTCCGGATGTTGTGAAGGTTTCGAAACGCCCGAATTCGGAAGAAGTTCTTGCGCTCATTAACCGGATGGCGGAACAATTCAGGCTATGACCCCGCTCACCGCGTAAATTGCGCCCGAACCCGAGCCGGATCGGCGTGGCTCCGACCGGACAATTTGAACTCGCGTATCGTCGTTGCGTAGAGGTTTCCTGCTTCATGACTGACAAGAAATCCACCCCAGGCAAAAATCAAACCCCACCAGCAGACGGCGCCGGCGGCAAGAAGCCCCACGCGACGCTGGATCTGAAGGCGACCGAGGTCAAACCGGCGGCTTCCAGCGACAATGCCAAGCCCGCCGCCGCTTCCTCTGGCAGCACGCCGGGGACTTTCACCTCAATTCCGCGTCCTGGTGAGAAGCCAGCCGACGACAGGCCGACCGCATCGGCGTCGTCCGCAAAGCCGGCCGACCCGCTAAAATCCGCCGAACCGTCCAAGGCTCAGGCGGCAAAGCCGGAGACGAGCAAACCGGCATCCGCTCCCCCGCCACCCCGCCAGCGCTCCTCCGGCTCCGGTATTGGTTCGTTCTTCAGCCATATCGTCGCCGGTCTCGTCGGAGGCTTCCTGATGCTGCTCGGTGCCGACGCGCTGCAACCGCAGATCGCTGAGCTCAAGACCGGGCTCGGCCTGTCCGAAGTGGGGTCGAAAGCCGACGGCGCAATGGCGAACCTTTCGGAACGGCTGGCGGCGCTGGAAGCCGCGCAAGGCAACGCTGGCGGCGGTGACGCCCAGGCGCTGGCGGCGCAGCTTGCCGAAACCGAAGCCAAGTTCGGCGAACTCGAAGCGTTGAAGGGCACGGTTGCCTCCCTCAAGTCAACGCAGGAGGAACTGGCGCAGGCGACGACTTCGCTGCGTGAACAGGTCGGCCAGAAGGGTGCAGGCGGCAGCGTCCCGGACGAACGCCTTGCAAAGCTCGAACAGCAGCTTTCGACCATGACGGCGTTCGCGGAGAGCAACGAGAACAGCGGCATCGTGCCCCGGCTCGCCTCTTTGACCGGTCGCATGGCCGATCTTGAAGAGACCTTGAAGAACCAGATCGCGGCTGTGCGCTCGGGCGTTAGCGAGGATGTCGAAACGCGTCTTGCCAAGGTTGCCGAGACGAGCGAAGCAGCGCGGTCCGGTACACAGCGGATGGACCGCCAGCTGTCGGGCGTCGCCAACGATACGGCACGGCTGAGCCAGCAGATCGAATCGGTGAAGGCTGACACGACGCGGCTCGGCGACACCTTGCGCGTGGTGCAGGAAGAAACCGCCAGGATCAACAGCCAGCTTGCCGGTCTCGAAGGCGATGTCACGTCCAGGATCGCCAAGCTTGCCAGCCCCGGCGACGTCGACAAGGCGGTCAAGCCCGTCGCCGAACAGGTGTCATCGCTTGAATCGCAGGTGGCAAATGTCGTCTCGGCCGAAAAGGACCGGGCGCGAAACGCCAAGCGCATCGTGCTGGCACTCGAGCTCGGAGGTTTGACGCGGGCGATCGAGCGGGGCGATGGTTTCGCCGACGAACTCGCCCAGGTCAGGCAGACCGCCGGCGGGCTCATCGACGTTTCCAAACTCGAGCCGTTCGAGGCAAAGGGCGTCGCGTCGGTTGCCAAGCTGCAGGCGATGTTCAGCCCGGTTGCCGACGCGATCCTCGAAGCCTCGAGCGCACCGGTCGGCGACTCGGTGTTCGACCAGCTGCTGGCCAATGCGCGCTCGGTCGTGAAGATCCGCAAGGTTAGCGTCGAGCCTGACGACAAAACCCCGGAGGCGACCGTGGCGCGCATGGAGAATGCGCTCGCGGCAGGGCGTCTCGATGAAGTCCTGAGGCTTGCCGGGGAACTGCCCGAAAGCGGCAGGAAGGCTGCGGATGGCTGGCTCAAGAAGGTCGAGGAGCGTCACGGCGTCGATCAGGCCCTGGCGTTGGTCGAAGAGCAGCTCAAAGCTTCGCTGTCCGGTACAAACTAAGGCGTCAGTAGAACCATGATCCGACTCGTACTTTTCCTCATCTTCATCGTGGCGCTCGCAACCGGGTTGGCTTGGCTCGCCGACCGGCCAGGCCAGATCATCGTCAACTGGGAAGGCCAGGAGGCGAAGATCAGCGTCTTTCACGCGGTGGTCGCGCTGGCGCTGATGACCGGACTGGCGCTCGTGACGTGGTCGCTCTTGCGACACATCTGGGAAAGCCCCGCTGTGATCGGCGGATACTTCAACAAGCGGCGGCAGAAGCGCGGTCTCGACGCGCTGTCGTCCGGCATGATCGCGATTGGTGCGGGCGACCGCGCGACGGCGACGAAGTACGCCATCCAGGCGCGCAAATCGATGCCGAACGAACCGCTGACGCACTTGTTGCGCGCGCAGGCAGCCCAGCTTTCCGGCGACAAGGCGACGGCGCGGCGCATTTATGAATCGATGCTGGCCTCGACCGACACCGAGCAGCTTGGTTTGCGCGGGCTGTTCCTCGAAGCCGAGCGCGAAGGCGAAAGAGAAGCCGCCAAGCAGTTCGCCGAGCGGGCTATCGCGCTCAATCCGCAGTTGAACTGGCCGGTCGATGCGCTGTTCGATCTGCAGTGCAAGAGCCACGATTGGGCCGGCGCGCTTGCAACGCTTGCCGTTGCCCGCAAGAACGGCCACGTCGAAAAAGCCAGCGCCGAGCGGCGCCGCGCCGTCTTGCTCACCGCACAGGCGCAGGACCTCGAGGACAAGGATCCCGAACGCGCGCTAAATCTTGCGCTCGACGCGCACAAGCTGGCCGCCGACCTGGTCCCGGCCGGGGCTATCGCAGGACGGCTCCTGGCTTCGCGCGGGGCAACGCCGAAAGCGACCAAGATCGTGCAGCAGACGTGGCAGAAATCGCCGCATCCCGATCTTGCAACCGCGTATGCCTACGCCCGTCTTGGCGACAGCCCGCGCGACCGTCTCGACCGTGTAAGGAAGCTTGCGCAGCTCAATCCGCATTCGCTCGAAAGCGCCATTGCGGTGGCGAATGCCGCAATCGAGGCGAAAGATTTCACTGCCGCGCGCCAGGCCCTGCAACCGCTGATGGAGAGCCGGTTGACACAACGCGCCTGCACGCTGATGGCGCGCATCGAGGGTGAAGAGCATGGCGACAAGGGTCGGGTGCGCGAGTGGCTTGCCCGCGCGGTGAACGCGCCGCGCGACCCTGCCTGGACCGCCGACGGCGTGGTTTCCGAGCAATGGGCGGCGGTGTCGCCGGTCACCGGCGCCCTCGACGCGTTCAGCTGGCGGGTGCCGGTCGAAAGCATGGAGAAGACCGCCGACGAGATCGTTGCGCGCAAGCTCGAAGAACTGGTAGCGCTCGGTGCCCCGCTCGAAGTCGCCGTGGAAGTTAAGGACGTGACGCCAGCGAAGACGCAGACGGCCGGCGCGGGAAACGGGGACGCTGGAACTGCGAAGCCTTCGGCGGCAGCCCCCGCGAAGGTTGCGGAGACGGCGCCGATTGCCGACGCGGACGTCATCGAGGCAGAAGAACTGCCAGCGAAAAGCTCGGCGCCGGCCCACGGCGATCAGGCCGAAACCGACATCGCGGCATCCGAACCCCGGTCATCCGACGGCGCTGAACGCGGACATCAGGGACCAGGCAGCGCTAAGTCTGCGCGCGAAGCCGAGGAACGCTCGATCCGAGCCGCCACCGCGGTGCGGCCAAGCCGCGCCAGTGCCGATCCGGTGAGCGAAAGCCCGAAGAGTGCGATCCCTGCGGCTCCGGAAATAACAACCAGTGCTGCTCCAGCGAAGCCAGACGCGCCGTCGGGCGCGCGTTCGCCGGAAACGTCGCAAGACGACAGCACCGCCAAGGGGCCGGCTGCCGAACCGTCAGCAGCCGTGACAACCAGTCGCCCGGCCGCGAAAGGCTCGGCCGGCGGAGACGCAAAACCGCTGCGGTCCGCCGCGCCCGGAAAGCGCGTCGCAGCGCCCAAACCGGTGGAAAAGACTGAACAGCAAAGGACGGCCCGCAGCAGCCTCGCAGATGCCCGCATCTTCGTTTCGCCGCGTGCGCCCGACGATCCGGGTCCCGATGGCGATGTCGTCGCCGATGTCGCCGCAAACGGACCGTTGAAGCCGTTCCGGCATGGAGCTGCGTGACGGCAGCTGCGTGACGGCAGCTGCGTGAAGGGAGTGACCTGACGGCGGCCTCCTCGGCCCCCGTGCGGAATTGGCGAGCCGTCGGACCGCGTCGACCGGCAGGGGTTGCATTTGAAGCTGCCGGGACCTATCTGCGCGACTTGATCCAGCGTTCCGAAACCGCCGCTCGGTTCTCATGCGCCTTTTCCGTTGCACCAGCCGACTGAATGTCGCCGGTGGGTCCCCTCCGGCTGGCGGTGGTTGAATACAGTTCGGGCATAAAGGGGCTTTGAACCGCCACCGATCTACGATAAACATCTGTCGAATCGCGTCCGGCATTGCCGTTCGCCTCAGCCGCTTTAGCTCAGCTGGTAGAGCACATCATTCGTAATGATGGGGTCAGGTGTTCAAGTCACCTAAGCGGCACCAATGATTTCAATCACTTAGCTGTTTCCCGCAACCGCCAATTTTCTCTGGGGTCACACTGGGGTCACACGGCGGCTTTGTCGGACGCGTATTTTGCGCAGGCGGAGCTCGACCGCCGACCGAGACATGACGAGGTTCATCGACAGCTACGGCTATCCTGGCACGTCGAACCGCGTCACGGACGTCACGCATCATGCTGGAAGCATGTCTCCGACATGACGTTCAGACGCTGCGCTCGTTCGGCTACGACGCCGCAAGGGGTGCCTCGCGGCACCGCGCGCTGCTGGCAGGGACTGTGTTTGCAAAACCGAAGTCGCGATATCAAGTCGTTGCTCAAATGCCGCGACCCGTACTTCCCACTTAGTTGACACTCATGAGCTTCCTCAAACGCTAAGAGCTGTAGAGAGCGACTGCTCCCACAAGGATCAGGCTCAACGGCCAGACGGTGTCGAGATTGAACCAGCTCTTCGAGATAAACCTGGGGCCGAGCCACTGGTAGACTGCGAATGCCATAAGGCCGCCAGCAGCAATCATCGAAAATGCATGCACGACCGACACCTCCAGCGCGGTTATAAGATTGCTTCCCATCAAGGTGCGCGCAGCAATGTGTCCGGCATCGAGTTCTTCGGCCCGGCATAAATTGAGATAGATCGGCAGCAGCATCAGTCCGGCACCATGCGCCAATGCAACCGCGAAGGACCAGAGCGTCAAATGCGCGGGACCGATACGGGCGAGGAAACGAGGATGGCGCCGGTTGACAAAGAGATACAGCCCGACTGCGATAACGAGAAACCCGGCCGCAATCCGGATTTCGGTTTGCCATGTGACGAGGGCGGAGACTGCTCCGAATGGAAGGAGGACGCCGCCCATCGCCAGAAAGTGCCCGATGGCCAGTGGAACGAGAGCACCGAAAACGGCGCGGCAACTGTTGTTCATCAACCCGGCGGATACGGCCAACGGCCAGCCCATGCCCGGGTTGAGACCGTGATAGATTCCGCTGCCGACGACGGCTAGCCACAGAACGGCCGTAGTCCAATCAGCCTCAGGCACATTCACACCGATGGGTAGCAGAAAGAGTCCGTCGAACAGTCGCCGCCTTCGAGACGGATCTGATGGCTGCGATAGCCTTTCGGAAATTCGACAAAGAAGTTCGTAGCGAGCGTCAGTCCGCCATTTTCTCCGGCTTGCGCCATGATCATCGCGCCACCCCGGTCGCCGGGATAGAACTGATCGTCCCACGTCGAATAAAGAGAGTTTGTCCAGTAGACGCGTTTGCCGTCCCGGCTGATCTCGACCATCTGCGGTCCGTAGCCGAACTCTTTTCCATTTGGATGCTTTGCATTGGCAACGATGCCGCCGATTTCAACTTTCCCTGTGAGTTTGGGTTTCATGGGATCGCTCACATCGTACTGGTGCATTTGGCCCGTTCCCCAGCAGGCGACGTAAAGGAACCGGTCGTCCAGGCTGAGGTCGATGTCGGTGACGAGCGGCGGCACCGCGCCAAACCCTTTCAGCAGATCGGGAAGGTCGGCTGGATCGGCTGGAACGGGTGGGATGGCAATGGTCTTCTTTGCATGGAACTTTCCGGTATCGTCCCGCCACCAGGTGAAGATCGCGCCTTCGAGATTGGTGGTATCGACGACGACACCGCAGAAGCCGTATTGCTTGGCAGGATCGTGCGCGGGCCGGATTTCGAGTGCCATTTGATGGTTCTCACCCAGATCGATTGTCTGGATGTTCTTTCGTGCGTGCAGGTCCCAAAAATGGATCGAATGACCATATTTGTTGCTCAGCAGGTCCTCGGGAACAATGCCATTTTCGAATTGCGGAGGCAGCCCCCACTCTGAGCTCACCATGTAATCGCGCGGCAGATTCCACCAGAAGTCGTAGTGCTTGTCTTGCGTTCCGCGATCGATTTCGTAGCGCCCGAGGATCTCGAACGTTTCGCAGTCCATTATGAAAATGCCCGGCGGGCCTTCGGTACCGTCCTTGCCGCCGCCGCCAAGAGTTGAAACATAAATGCCCTCGGGCCCGCAATGGATTGTATGGGGTCGCGAGTAGCCGGTTTTTCGCATCAGCTCGTCCGGCTCGATCGTCTTGTGGATCTTCGCGTTCAACGGGTCCTTCACGTCGATCACATAGATTCGCGATGACCGGATGCCAGGGATGATCAGGTAGCGCCTTTCGAGAAAGGCATGGCCGGAGAGTGGCGACAGGGCGGACGAACAGGCATTCCAGCCGAAATGATGAAACTCGTCGCCGGTGTTCGGCATGAACAGACTGTGCACGATCTGGCCGTAGGACTTTGAATTTGGGTCGACGTCGACGACCGCCAATCCGTCGGGCTGCGAACCATCGGGACTGAGAATCAGCGTGAAGGCCAATGTTTCAGCTGGACCTTCCATCGCCAATTTTGCGGTTGCATAAAAACTGGGATCAGGCCTCACGTTCATGGCAATTTTCCTTTCTGTTTTGGAGTTTTCTTCCGACTTACTTCGGAATCTTCAGGTGGAGGCTGACCGGCACCGAACGGATCAAATCGTCGAGCACCGGGCAATGCGCATCGACCGTCTTTTGAAGCGCTTCCAGCTGTTCGGCGGTCGCAGGACTATCGATCGTTACGTCGCCTTCGATCTTCACGAAGCCGGCCGGCACGCCATCATCGACGCCCATGAACCCGCGAAGGTCCTGCGTGCCACGGAGTTCAATCGAGATACCGTCGATTGGAATACCCATACTGTCCGCATACAAGCGCCAAGTGACGTCCTGACAGGCTGCGAGTGCAGCCAGGAGCAACTCGCTTGGCTTCGGTCCCTTGTTGGTGCCTTCAAAGCCATAGGGCTGGTCCGACGTGATCACATGGCTGCGCATGCTGATCTTGCTGCAAAAGCCGCCCTGGTTTTCGCTGGTGACGGTCACGGTCAGCGGATTGGTCGCGCTGCCATCCAGCAGCGCTTGCTGGGTCCGCTTGTGAAGGTCGGCGAAGGATTTCTCTTGCATCGGTTCGGCTTCCTTGCGGGCTGGAAGGTGAAAACTCAAATCTGCTGATTGAGGCGCGGCTTCCAGAACGGGCGGAATAGTTCAATCTTTGGGCAGCGGTTCATGACAACCTTCAGTCCGGCGGATTCGGCAAGCTTAGCGGCTTCATCGTCACGAACACCGATTTGCGCCCAGAGCACTTTAGCCCCGATGTCGATGGCTTCTTGCGCAATGCCATAGAGTGCCGGCGAGGCGCGGAAGACCTGGACCATATCGACCGGACGGTCGATATCCTTCAACGCCGGATAAACCTTGAGCCCGCGAATTTCCCCGCCCGCTTCGTTCGGGTTGACGGGAATCATGTCATAGCCTGTCTCGTGCAGGACGCGAAGCACGCCGTAACTGAATTTCGTCGGATCCGAGTTTGCTCCCACCATCGCGATCGTTTTCACGGACTTTAGGATGTCGGCCAGATAGTCCTGCGGGTAGTCCTCGTTGTGATTCATGAAGGTAGCAGTGGTCATGGCTTTTCCTCCAGTGGTGTTGCGATATCCTGTTTGAGCTCGTGGGGGGCGAGCGGGTGCGCAAAGGGGTTCCTGTAGAGCTTTGTATGGCTGTCAACCCCGACCTCGAGCGTGCAATCGCTCAGCGGGCGGGCAACGCAAAGCAGGATGTATCCGTCGCTCAGTTGCTTGTTGTTCAACGCCACGGCCGCGCGTTGATCGACCTCGCCCTCAAGCAGCCTGCCCGCACAGGAAATGCAGCCGCCATACTTGCAGCCATAGGGCAGTGAAACCCCTTGGGCTTCCAGAGTGGCAAGCAACGGACGGCGGCGATCGACTTCGTAGGTGCTGTCTCCCCGGTTTGCCAAGGTGATGGTCACGTGATTTTTCATCACACTAAAGCCAGATGTCGGATGTGCAGTCGCCGCCGGGATATCGGGTTTCATGGCAGCGCGCAGGACCATTGGGCTCGTTGCCGAAATCGACAAAGAACTTCTCGTTGATCTTCATGCCGCCGTTCTCAGTGTCACAATCAACCATCACCATGCAGCCGCCGTTTTCGCGGATTTCGGGATAGAATTGATTGTCCCACGTGGAGAACAAAGACGTGGTGACATAAAGCCGTTTGCCGTCGAGCGAGAGCTGGATCATCTGCGGGCCCCCGGTGATCTTACGCCCATTGACTACCGGCGCTTTGCCAAGCAGACCGCCCATCCATACTTGCCCAGTCAGTTTCGGGTGCGATGGGTCGGTAATGTCGTACTGGCGAAGGTCGCCGTGCAACCAGTTCGAAAAATACAAGAACCGGTCGTCCATCGAGAGCAGGATGACAGTTATTAGCCCGGGAACGGGGATCGGCCATTCCGGGTGGCGCTCGTTTTCGACATCGATAATTTTTTCGACAATCCACTCGTTCTCCTGTTTGTACCAGTGCAGCACATTCGATGACATTGCCGCTCCCACGAAACCGTGACTTGAAGCGGGATTGTGATGGAACCGCACTTCGAGCGGAACGAGACCGTCTTCTCCAAGATAGACGGAGTGTTCGACCTTCTTTTTTTCGAAGTCCCAAAAATGAAGTTCGCGGCCGTACTTCAGCAGGCCGACTTCCTCCAGATCGAAGCCGGGCATGAAAGTGTTAGGTCCCGCCCATTCGCTGGAGACCATGACGTTGTGGCGCGGCTGGTACCAGAAATCGTAGTTGAACTTCATCTTGCCGAGATCCGTTTCCCAGCGCCCGACGATTTCAAAGTCCTCGTTGATATGCAGGAAGCCGCCGGGCGGTTCGCCCTTCTCGTCGCCAAGCATCGAAATAATGATGTCCGAGCCGAGGCAATGGACCGTGTGCGGCGCCGACAATCCCGTCTTGGCTTTGATTTCGTCTCCCCTGATGACTTTGTGCAATCGAGGATTACGTGGATCGGTAGCGCAATCGACGATGTGCAGGTTCGAGGAGCGTACGCCTGGAACAATCAGGTAGCGCCTCTCCTTGCTGGGATCGCCGTGACACGAAGAACAGGCGTTCCAACCCATGTGGTGGAGTTCGTCGCCGATGCCCGGCATCTCAACCCGGCTGATGACCTGGCTGTAAGTCGGGCTATCGGGATCCGCATCGATGGTCGCGAGGTAATCGGGCTTCTGGATGCCGGTACCAATATAGAGAGCGACCGTGTAGAGAAGCTTCTCTCGCGGCGCCTGCATTGCGGCGGCTGGCGAAGCGTAGCCGGGGCCACAACAACAGGTCCCATCTTCATTCTCGCGCACGCTTGCGGCTGCATGGCCTGCTTGCGTTTGACTTCCAGCCTCGACCGGTATGGCCGGAAACGTGGCAAGTCGCATGGGCATCTGGTTGAAGATGGATTCTGGAATTGCCGTTTGACCAGCAACGGTCTTGCTAGCTTCGTTTGAGGTTCCTGTCTCAGTCGCCATCCTGTTGCCTCTCCCATTTCGGTCGTAACTGACCTGGACGCGGAAATTATTCTCGAAGCGCTCTGTTGACCGTCTATCTCAACCGAATGGCCAATACGTCGCCGGTCACAGATGCCAAGATCAAATTGACGATCGACGGACAGACGGGGCCCGCCTATCCCAAGCCGGAGGGCACCGCGGGCGAGAAGCTCGTTGGGACCGAATGGTCTTGCGACGTCAGTACCTAAAGTTGATCTTCTTCGCCTTGCCCTGCATAGAGCGCGGCCAATGCCTCCTGTTCCAGTTCCGCGTAGCGCTTGGTTGCCGTGCATGAAATTTCGCGGGGGCGCGGAAGGTCGACATCGATGATCTTGACGATTCGTCCCGGCGCGTCAGACATGAGATAAATGCGGTCCGCGAGGAACAAAGCCTCCTCAAGCTCGGCCGTAATGAAAACGGTCGAAAGGCGCGTGTCCTCGAATAGCTTGAGGTAATATTCCTGCATCAGTTCCCGTGTCATCACGTCGAGACCGCGGAACGGCTCGTCAAGGATCATAACCTTGGGGCTGTTGATGAGTGCCTGGGCGAGTTCCGCCCGCCGCATCATGCCACCCGACAGTTGTCCAGGGTATTTGTCCTTGAATTCGCCAAGGCCGAACCTCTGGAGAAGATTGTTGGATGCCGCAACGGCCTTGCTCCTCGATCCACCGCGCGAAAGCGGACCAAAAACGACGTTCTCTTCGACGGTCATCCACGGCCAAAGAGCAGTTTCCTGGAAGACCACGAGACGGTCGGGTCCTGAGTCCGTTATCGGTTCACCGTCAATGGTCAGCGTTCCCTGATCGGGGCGAACATAACCAGCCAGCATATGGGCCAACGTCGACTTGCCGCAGCCCGATGTGCCCATCACGACGTTGAGCATTGCCGGCTCGAACTCGAACGAGCAATCCTTCAGCACTTCGACCGGAGGCTGATCCTTCACGTGGTAGGTTTTGGCAAGGCTGGTGCCCAGAAGTGCACCTTGCGCACTACTCATCGGCAATCTCCGTCTTGTCATGCATGGTGCTGCTCATCACTTGTATTTCCAGGGCATCATGCGGCGCTCGATGATGTCCACGATCATCGTCGAGAGGTAGCCGGCAATGCCAATTGAGATCATGCCGACAATCACCACCGGCGGTGTACTTGAGACGTAGCCTTCCCACGTCAAACGCCCGAGGCCGCTATCGCTGGCGATCATTTCGGCTGCGATGACAACGTTCCATGTGACAGCGATCCCGAGCGTCATGCCGACAGCGATGGCTGGAAGCACGGCCGGAATCATTATCCGGCGGAAGATGCGAATACGGCTTGCGCCGAGCGACCGGGCCAGCCAAATGTGCTCCTGCTTGATGGAGCGGACGCCGTCGTAGATGTTGATCGTTATGATGAAGAAGGCGCCGATGAACGTTATGAAAATGATGCTGGATTCGGTTGTCGGCCAAAACAGGATCGACAGCGGCACCCAAGCCAGTGGCGGGATTGGCCGCATCATCTCGAAAACGGGGAAGACGAGATTGTTGAACAGCTTGCTCGTGCCGAGGAACAAGCCGAATGGGATCCCGATGATTTGCGCGAGGGCGAAACCCCAGAACACGCGCTCGAAGCTGACCAGCCAAGAGTTCCAGTAGCTCTGCGTGAACAGATAGTCGTTGACGAATGTATGGACGACTTCGCTGGGTCCTGGAATTTTCGTGAAGCCGGGAAGTTCGAGAGAGACGGCACCCTGCCAAGCAAGAAAAAAACAGGCTATGGAAACAAATCCGCGCCAGTTCCAGGACGAAATATTCCAGCGTGACTTAGCGCGCCGCTTCACGGGCGCGTTGGCCGAGGCATCGTTTGCCGTTGTGGAGATTTCATCGCTCATCAAGCCATCTCCCGCTCGCCGCGATCGAAGGCGCGCTTGGCTTCTTCGCGCACGGCAAACACAGCCTGTTGCTTCAGCGCGAGGTACGCTTCGCTGGCCATCATCGCGTGGTCGCGTGGCCGGGGAAGGTCGATGGCGATATCCATCTTCATGGTTCCAGGGCGCGTTGTCATCACGATCACACGGTCGGCAAGGAAGAGGGCTTCTTCCAGATCGTGGGTGATGAACATAATCGTCTTGCGTGTGGCTTGGTAAATCCTCAAGAGATGCTGATGCATGCGGTTCTTGTTGACCGTGTCCATCGCGCGGAAGGGTTCGTCGAGCAGTAGGATTTTCGGGTCGTTGATGAGTGCCCGAACGATCTCGACGCGGCGCTGCATGCCAGAGGACAACTGCGCGGGATATGAATTGGCGATTCTGCCGAGGTTGCCGGAACGCTCGAGAAATTCGATGCCCTTCTCATTAGCTTCGGCCCGTTTCAGAACACCCTTCTTCATCAGGCCGTACGTCACGTTCTCGAGCACCGTCATCCAAGGAAATAGCGCTCCTTGCTGGAAGACGACGACGCGATCCGAACCGGGAAGCGGTTTCGTTCCAGGTCCCGCCAGAAGTTGATCGTCAAGATAGACCTCGCCCGTGGTCAGGGTGTCGAACCCGGCGAGGATATTCATCAAAGTGCTCTTGCCACATCCCGACGGCCCGACGATCGCAACGAAGTCACCCGCCTCGATGTCCATGGAGAAGCCGTCGAGGGCCACCACATGCACGCCTTCGGGGTCGTAGATCTTCGTGACGTTGCGGACGCTGACCTTGCCAGATGCCGGGCGATCGGCGAGCGCCGATGACGGGGTCTTGACGTTTGTAATTGAAGCCTTGGTCATACCTGCCTCTTATCCCGCCATACCGAGTTTTTGCTCGTGCCAGACCATGAGGCGCTTGCCGACCCAGCGTACAAGCATGCTCGACACGTAACCGACGAGGCCGAGTGTCGCCATGCCGATGACGATCGTCGGGTACTGGATCAGATTGTAGGCTTCCCAGATGATGAAGCCTAAGCCGTACTGGGCCGCGATCATTTCGCCTGCCGCCAGCGAGAACCATGCGGCGCCCATGGCGATCTGCAATCCGGTGAAGATGCTTGGCATGGCACCGGGAATGACGATGTCCCGCAAAATGTCTCTATCGGACGCTCCAAAGCAGGCAGCAGCACGGAAATAATCCTCCGGGATCGCCTTGACGCCGACCAGCGTGTTCATCGTGGTGGCGAAGAATGCAACGAGGAAGGTGACGAAAATGACCGCCAGCTCAACGCCGGGAAAAAGCAGAATTGCAATCGGCACCCACGCGAGCGGTGGAACGGGGCGCAGCAAGCCGAGAAGCGAATAGGCATAATTGTGGACGCTTTTCTTCCAGCCCATGAAGATACCCAGCGGCACGCCCAGGACCACCGCCAGTACAAACGCGGAGAGAGCGCGATAGGTGCTGTAGAAGATGTGGGTGTAGTAGTCGGCTGTGAATATCGAAATTCCGTAGTCAGGGTCGGGGCTCGTCCACTCGACGATGACTGCCAAGGGGTCGGGCAGTCGATTGAATGCGTCAATCGGCAGCCACTTAACGCTTGCATACCAAAGGACCACGAATCCGACGAGGCCTGTGACCGCAAGCACGTACTTTTCGATCGGTAGATTGGCAGCGTGCGGTGCCGGCAGGTTGGTATCGGTCATCAGAATACGACCTGTCGATGGACGAGTTGGAGGCGATCGGATGGCGACCAGCACGATGCCGGCCGCCGTTATCGTGCGCGTGGGATCACTTGACGTCCTTGCGCGGCTCGCCCTTGATTTCGCCGATTGGCGCCGTCAAACCCATTGCTTTCAGGGCCTCTTTGATCGGCATGTCGTTGTAGGCGTTCTCCGGCGCATCGGGCGATTTGAGAACCTTCACCGAATGAAGGAAGCCATAGCCCTTGTTCATGATATCAAGGACCTCTTCGTCGAAAATCATCTTGCCGACGTAGTTGACCGGATCACCGCCGATGATGTCACCATTCTTTTCGTAGAGCGCCGACCATGCTGGCTGCGGCGTGTAGCCGACAGTTTCGCTGGCGATGATTCGAGCGGTTTCTTCCGGATTTTCGATCATGAATTTGACGGCTTCAATTTCAGCCTTCATCCAGCCGATCGCAGCCTCCGGGTGCTTTTCGATGAAGTCCTGGCGCATCAGAGTGAAATCCGCGTCGGTTTCATTCCAGGGCGCGCCTGTCGAAGCATATTTTGCATGACCAAGTTCGACGGCCCGCCGGGCATGCGGTTCCCACATCGCGGCGGCATCGAGCTTTCCGGCCTCAAAATTAGAAGCGATCACCTCAATTGGCATATTGAGGACCTGGTTGGGTTTGAAGCCGCCTTTCGCGATTGCTGCCAGAACGAACCGGTTGGCGCACGTCCCACGGTGAACCGCGAAGTTCTTGCCGCTAATCCAGTCCATCGCTTCCTGGTGGGTCGTGAAATCGGGCGCGTCATTGCGGACCAGGATCTTGTTGCAATTCTGACCGTTCGAAAACATCGGAACGGAAACCAGCCGGATGTCGGCAACCGATCGTTTGGTGGTGGCGACCAACGAGGGCATATCGCCCATCGTGCCAATCTGCATCTTGTTTGCCAGCAGTGCATTCACCATCGGCGGGCCCGTAAGGTGCGCCTCGAAATTGACGGTGCTTCCCGGCGGGAGATGCTTTTTCCAGAGGTCCTTGCTCTTGATGATCACGCCGTTCCAGCCGCCCGTCCAATAGGGATGGTAGCCATATGTGATTTCAACAGGATCTGCGGCGAATCCGGGATGCGATGACAACCCAAGCGAAACGAGGGCCAACAGTGCCAGCCTCGCACCTAATCTTCTCATTACGATTTCCTCCCGGTTAATGGACCGCTCGCTTTTTGTTTGCGCAACTTTGCACCCAGGGTCCGGCGTTTACTATCTACGACCTTTTCGGACCGGTTTGCGACGGACAGTACTGTTGCGCAAGCCATGCGATCACATTATTGGTGATCTTAAATTATGAGACAAATGTCTGTAAAGTGGGAAACTGAACAAAAGTGCACATCGAAAGACTCATCCACGTTCTCGAAACTGTCGCTGTTGCCGGCCGGCCCGTTTCTGCCAGCGAGCTGCAGTTGGCGACCGGCTTGCCGCGTCCGACCTGCTACCGTCTTCTACAGACCCTGGCGGAGCACAGGCTTCTCGATGAGCCGGGCGCGGCCTCAAGGTACATGATTGGCGAGCGCCTTATGCGCATTGCGCTGCTCGGGCAATCAGACATTGACGTTTGCAAGGCAACGGCTCCGACTTTGAAGGCGGCCGCGATCGAACTTGGGGAAGCGGTTTTCCTGTCACGGTTTCGAAAAAAAGTCGTCGAGATCATCCACGTGGAGACGCCGGCCGACCCAACACGTTCGTTCGTTCATCCAGGACTGGGCGACCGGCCCATGCATGCGTGCTCGTGCTCCAAGGCGATTGCTGCTTTTGCGGAAAAGAGCTTTCGGGACGAAATTCTCGCTGGTGCGATACGCGCCTACACCGAGCACACAAAGACAACGAAAAAATCTGTTGAGCGGGAATTTGCGGCGATCCGCAAGCAGGGTTATGCCGAATGCGTAGAGGAGCTTGAGCTTGGCGTATCCAGTGTTGCCGTACCCATACGGATCGGCAATATCGGGGTGACCTTCAGTGTGGGTGCAACCGGGCCGATCCGCCGGTTCAATCAAACGCACCGCAAGAAGGTCGGCAAACGTCTGATCGAAGTCTCCGCGAAAGCCGCAGCGGCCATTCGGTTATACGACAACCGCCAGTTGGAGTGAGCCATAGCAGGCAGAGAGAGCGGACCGGTCTCGATGCTGGCATGGTCCAGCAATCGGACAGAAGTCGTTTTCGCAGGTGCAAAGTTCCCTGGCGCTCCCTGTCTGCATCGCATTTTATATTGTTTTGGACCGGCCGGTGGATCAGCTCGGATCCTTGCCAATGTGACTTGGGCATGCCAGGAGGATAGGCGCCTTGCGAAACGTCGAGCACTTCCAGTCCTTCCGAGGCTGGCGAATGGCGATGGCGCTGACCTGCATTGCCGGACCCATCAACTCTGCAGCTGCTCAGGCAGCCGAGCCAGTACGCATCGAACGGGACGGCCTCAAGCTTGAACTTGCATCAATGGACCGCGATCAGGTCCGCGCCTTTTTTCTGGCGCGCGGTTTCCCGCCGAAGGATGCCGAGCATGTCGCCCAGACTGCGTGTCTTTACAGGTCCGCGATCGGCAGCGCATTCACGCTCCCGCAGGCGCCGTCGGTGAGCGTCGCACTTTCCGACTGGCAGGTGACGCCGGCCGGTGGCAAGCCGCAGGCGACCAAAGTGCGGGAGCACTGGGAGGGCGCCTGGAAGGAGCGCGAAGTTCCGCAGGATGCCGCCACTGCATTCTACTGGTCGCTGTTTCCAACCGAGCAAACTTTTGCGCCAACCGACTATAACTGGGGGTTCCTGACGTTCGGCCTTGCCTCCGGAACTCTCTTCGATTTAGCGATTTTCTGGCGGACGGACGGCACCGAGCACACGGCTAAAATCGAAGGTCTGCAATGCGCGCAGTGAAACCATCTTTTTTCATCTCGCGCCGCGCGCTTCTTGCGGGGGCGGGTGCATCGCTGGCGCTGCACGCGGCGATACCGACGGCCCTCGCCGCCAGCCCGATGCTCATGCAGGCCATTGCCGGCAAGCCACTGGCCCCGGATTTCACGTTGCCCGATCTCGATGGCAACGCAGTGCGGTTCGCCAGTCACAAAGGCCAGGTGGTCCTGGTCAACTTCTGGGCGACATGGTGCCCGCCATGCCGAGCCGAGATTCCATCAATGGAGCGAGCATGGCAAAAACTCGAGGACGCTGGGGTTGCCATGCTTGCCATCCACGTTGGCGGCGGCGGCGACCGGATCTGGGAGTTCCTCGCCGAGTTCAACGTCACGTTTCCCGTACTCATTGACCGGTCGTCGGCCGTATCGAAGGCATGGCAGACCATTGGATTGCCTACCACGTTTATCGCGGATGCAGAGGGGCGCAAGGTCTTCAGGGCCATCGGCGGGCGCGAGTGGGACCACCCGGACCTCATTGCCAACATCCTGGCCGTGCGCGGTTGAGGGTCGGCAGGAACGAATGGAAACGCAAGCGGGGCGTCTGAATTGTGCGGCGGCAGGTCCTGCTGCACAGCTCGCTATTCCGAAGCGTCCGCCTTGCGGCCATTGTTAACAAAGTGTGCTGCCGGTTCGCTCTCACAACAACAACAACCATTCGAGAGACTGCGTCTTTGGGTCAGGGAACGAACCCGCTTCCGCGGGAGTGCGCTGCGCGCAGGTCGGTGTGTGAAGCGAGGGCGGCGCTAACCAACTGACGAACAAGCGATAACGGGTCAGGCGTCCCGTCTTGAGGATCGAGGGGTTTGCAACTCCAACCT
>JAHJQI010000092.1 GCA_018819265.1 Alphaproteobacteria bacterium | reverse complement strand
TGGCGTTGGGATAGACGCGGTCGACGCCGAGCATCACGTTGTCGCGGGCCGACAGCCAAGGGAACAGCGATGGCGCCTGGAAAACGACGGCGCGGTCGGGACCCGCGGTCGTCACCTCCTTGCCGTCGAGGACGACACCGCCGGAGGAGATGTCGTTGAGGCCGGCGGTCATCGACAGAACGGTCGACTTACCGCAGCCGGAGTGGCCGATAAGCGTGACGAACTCACCCTTGCGCATGATCATGTCGAAGCCGTCGACGACCTTCAGCGGTCCCTTCGGCGTCGGGTAGACCTTGTCCAGCTGGAAAAACTCGAGGTAGCGATGCTCGCGCGGCGAATTGGCAGCTTGCGCGTAGGCCTTGGGCAGACTGGGCTTGCGGCTGGCGCCGATGTCGATGGGGACGACGTTCGGCAGGACGGTCCTTTCGGATGCCTCGGCGGCGCGTTGGGCGCCCATATCGATGAGGTAGCTGGTGACTTCCTGGCGCAGCTTCTGGAACACCGGATCGGAACTCAGCGTGGTGTGGTCGCGCGGGCGGGCGATGTCGACCTTGAATTCCTGTCCGAGAGTGGCACCAGGGCCGACGGTGAGGGGGATGATGCGGTCGGCGAGAAGGATTGCCTCGTCGACATCGTTGGTGATGAGGACGACGGTCCGCTTGTCCTGCTCCCATATCTTTTCGATTTCGTCCTGCAGCTTCGACCGCGTCAGCGCATCGAGGGCAGACAGGGGTTCGTCGAGGAGGAGGATCTGAGGGCTCATGGCGAGTGCGCGGGCGACCGCCACGCGCTGGCGCATGCCGCCCGACAGCTCGGCGGGGCGGCGGTCGGCGGCATGGCCGAGGCCGACCATGTCGATGTAGCGGTTGGTGCGCGCCTTGCGCTCGGCTTTCGGTTCCTTGCTGAAGACCTGGTCGACCGCCAGAGCGATATTGTCGAACACGGTCAGCCACGGCATCAGCGAGTAGGACTGGAATACCACGCCGCGATCGGGTCCGGGTCCCTTGATCGGCTGGCCCTTGAGCAGCACTTCGCCCGCGTCCGGGGAGGCCAACCCCGCGATCGTCGAGATCAGCGTCGTCTTGCCGGAGCCGGAGAACCCCAGGATGGCGACGAACTCCCCCTCTTCGACCGCGAGGTTGATATCTTTCAGGACCTCGGTGCGGGCGCTGCCCTCACCGTAGGATTTCGAGACGCCCTTCAGTTCGAGAAATGCCATTGCGTTGTCGCTCCTCGGATCAGCGCTTGTCGGAATAGGTGAAGGCGACCTGCAGGGCGTAAATCAGCCGGTCGAGAAGGAAGCCGATGATGCCGATGGTCAGCACCGCGACCATGATCTTGGCGAGCGAACTCGACGAGCCGTTCTGGAATTCGTCCCAGACGAACTTTCCAAGGCCCGGGTTCTGCGCCAGCATTTCGGCGGCGATCAGCACCATCCAGCCGACGCCCAGCGACAGGCGCATGCCGGTGAAGATCAACGGCAGGGAGGAGGGCAGCACGAGTTTGGTGATGGTGCGCGAGGTCGGCAGCTGGAGGACGCGACCGACGTTGAGGAGATCCTTGTCGATCGACGCCACGCCGAGGGCGGTGTTGATGAGCGTCGGCCACAGCGAGCACAGAGTCACCGTGATGGCCGAAATCAGCATCGACTTCGGCATCCATTCGTAGGGTGTCGCGTAGGTCGCCGAAACGATCATCGTGACGATCGGCAGCCAGGCGAGCGGGGAGACCGGCTTGAAGATCTGGATCAGAGGATTGAGAGCGCCGTTCACAGTCGGCGACAGCCCCGACATGATGCCGAGGGGAATCGCGATTGCGACGCCGACGAAGAAGCCGATGCCAACCGTCAGCAAGCTAGTCAGGATCTGGTCGAAGAAGGTCGGTGCGCCCGTGTAGCTGCGGGTCTTGACCAGGTCTTCCTTGCCGGCGGCGATGAGCTCGTCGTTGCGGCTATCCTGGCGCTCGTAGAAGGCCGCCTGGCGGGTACGCTCGGCGACATGGTCGTCGTAGAGGTTGCCGGCCTGTTCGAGAACCTGGGCGGGGCCGGGGATGGCGCCGAGCGAGGTCTTGACCTGTGGTGCATAGTAGGCCCAAGCGGCCACGAACAAGGTGATGCCGATGAGCGGCACGAACAGCTTCTGCCAGAGTTCGCGCAGGTTTTCCCTGGGGTTGTCGCCGAGGGCAAGCTTCACCAGCGGCACGATGAACCCGAGGCCGAAGACTCCGAGCATTCCAGCCGAACTATTGAGTTTCTGGTAGAATTTTTCGAGGCGCTTCCTGCGCGCTTCTTCGTCGGTCGTCTCGATGTAGTCGGTTACGGCAGCCATGGTGCTCTCCGGTTCGTCTCGGCTGGTCGGTGAGGGGAAAGGGCGGCGAGCCGCCGTTTCGCGAGATGTGCGCGCGACTTGCGCGGACCGATTGGAAATCAGTTGCTGACGATGGACGTGCCTTCGACCTTTTCCTTGCCCTTGAGGCCGATCTTCAGGCTGTCGAGGTAGGCATTGGGCTTTTTGCCGTCGTAGGGGATCTGGTCGATGAAATCGGAAGCAGGAACCGGCGGACGGAAACCGTCAGTGCCGAAGGGGAAGTCGGCCTTGTCGACCTTCCCATCCGCGATCAGCAACTCGGCAGCCGCCATGTAGATGTCCGGGCGATAGACGGATTTCGCCGTCTCCAGGTACCACTCGTCGGATTTGCCTTCGGCGATCTGGCCCCAGCGGCGCATCTGGGTGAGGTACCAGATGGCATCCGAGTAATAGGGGTAGGTTGCGAAGTAGCGATAGAAGACGTTGAAGTCGGGCACGTCGCGCTTATCGCCCTTCTCGTATTCGAAGGTGCCGGTCATCGAGTTGGCGATGACCTTTTCATCGGCGCCGACATACTCGGGCCGCGAGAGAATCTTCACGGCTTCGATGCGGTTGGCGTTGCTGTTCTCGTCAAGCCACTTGGCGGCGCGGATCAGCGCTTTCGTCAGCGCCAGCGTGGTTTTGGGATATTTCTCGGCGAACTCCTTGGTGATGCCGAACACCTTTTCGGGATTGTTCTTCCAGATCTCGTAGTCGGTGATGACGGGAACGCCGATCGCCTTGAAGACGGCGGCCTGGTTCCAGGGTTCGCCAACGCAGTATCCATTGATGGTGCCGGCTTCGAGCGTCGCGGGCATCTGCGGCGGCGGCGTTACCGAGAGGAGCGCCTTGGCCTGGATTGTGCCGGAAGTGTCGGTTGGCGAATAATAGCCAGGGTGAATGCCGCCCGAGGCCAGCCAGTAGCGCAGTTCGTAATTGTGGGTGGAGACGGGAAACACCATGCCCATCTTGAAGGATTTGCCCTCGTCGGCGAACTTCTCGATCACCGGCTTCAAGGTCTCGGCCTTGATCGGGTGAACGGGCTTTCCATCAGGGCCTTTGGGAATGTGCGGCTTCATCAGTTCCCAGACCTCGTTCGAGACGGTGATGCCGTTGCCGTTGAGGTCCATCGAGAAGGGCGTGATTATGTGGGCCTTGGTGCCGAAGCCGATGGTTGCGGCAAGCGGCTGGCCGGCCAGCATGTGGGCGCCGTCGAGTTCGCCGGTGATGACGCGGTCGAGCAGCACCTTCCAGTTCGCCTGCGCTTCAAGCGTGACGAACAACCCTTCGTCCTCGAAGTAGCCTTTCTCCTTGGCGACCGCGAGCGGAGCCATGTCGGTGAGTTTGATGAAGCCGAACTTGAGTTCGTCCTTTTCGACGGCAAGTATTTCGGCCTTCGCGCTGCTGACGGCGAGCGCAGCCAGAACCGCCATCGCGCTGGTCGCAGCGATGAGTAGCCGCCGCATCGGATCGGCATAATCGCCTAGAGCGCGTTCACTTTTCATGGATTCGCCGCGCTCTAAGTCATTGTTTTGTCGCATGTTCGAACCGCAAAACCGCGTACACTTTTGCTGAACATGCTCTAGAGTTCCGCTTTTCATTCGTTTCTCCTGCCGTTGTGTTTGCCGCATCGAGCGGAACCGGACTGATCGAGGCCAAAAAACAAAAAACGCCGCGCGCAAATCGGAAGACGCAACTCGTCTTCCTCCCTTGCGGCGGCGTTGCCGGGGCCCGCGAACGGGCGATGTGTTTTTGGGGACCTTCGTTGGCCTCAAGGCGTTGTATCGCAGGAACCGTGCCAAACGTTCGCTAGTGCAGCATCTCGTTTGTTTTCAGTGCCATAGGTTGTGAAAATGAATTCCATGAGGTGCTGCGGATCGGCTTCTGACGCCTAAAAATCAGCCGGTCGGCCTGCGAATTGTGCACTGCAACCGGTCAGCTTCCTGGGTTGCGCGCCGTTGCGATGGCCGTCACGACCGGCCCTTGGAGAAGCCGGCCAGATAGGCGGAAAGCTGGTCGGGATCGAAGATCTTGCCGTCAAAAAAAGTATCCGGCCCAAGACGCAGATGGCCGCTCGTCGATCCAACCGGCGTCGGGCCTTGCAAGGCGCCCTCGACCTTCGCGTTGGCGGAGGGGATGGCGATGCCGAGCGGCTTCAACGCGGAGCGGTAGATATCGGGCCGGTAGGTCTTGCGGGCGGCGAACTCTGCCGCCTCGCCGGGCAGGGCCTGTCCCCACCGAACCATCTGGCTGTAGAACCACAGGGCCTGACTGGCCCACGGGAAGGTTGCCGCGTTGGTCGCGAAGCTGAGGAAGCCTTCGATGGGATGCAGCGTGCCGTCGCCGGCTTTCAGGCGGCGGGCAAGACACGGGCGGATCAGCTCGATGCTTTGTGCGACGTAGCAGGTTTTGGCGAGGAGACGCGCGAGGTCATCCTGGTTTTCGGACTGATCGCACCACTCGGCTGCGCGGTAGACCGCGCGCACCACGGCTTCGAGACAGTCGGGGTTCTGCTCGGCCCAGGCACTGCGGACGCCCAGCACCTTCTCGGGACTGTTGCGCCAGATATGTGCGTTGGTCGTCAGGATTACCCCCGCACCGTCATTGGCGGCGACGGTTCCCCAAGGCTCGCCGGCGCAGAAGCCGTCGATGTGACCGCTGGCAAGTGCTGCCGGCATCAGAGATGGAGGGACGACGACAAGATCAACGTCGCGTCCGGGCATGATGCCGCGCGAGGCAAGCCAGTAGGCCAGTTCATAATGGTGCGCGGAATGGGGGTGAACGATGCCGAGCTGCAACTGCGGCAGGCAGTCGGAGCGGCGTTGAAGGACTTTTGCCAGCGCGTCGATTGAGGCCGTGGCATCGAAATCGTTGGACTGCATATGCTCGGAAAGTTTGTCCCAGAGGGCCATCGAGACGGTGATCGAATTGGCACCGGTACCGAGGGCCATCGGCACCACCATCGGCGTCGGCAACGGGCCGAGACCGAGGTTTGCGGCCACCGGCATCGGCGCGAGGATGTGGGCTGCATCGAAGTGGGAGACGGCAAGCTTGTCGCGGACGGTGGCCCAGGAGGTCTCCCGCGACAGCGTGAGATTTATGCCCTCGGCTTCGGCGAAGCCAAGCTCGCAAGCGGCAACGAGGGGAGCGCAATCGACCAGCGGTATGAAGCCCGCGCGGACTTCGCAGTGTGATTGCTTCATTTGCCTTCCTCTCCACCGAGCAGGCCGGCGGCCAGTACGAGGCTGTCGGCAATCTCGGCCATGCGCCGGTTCTGATTCATGGCCGTCTTGCGCAGAAGCGAATAGGCATCGGGTTCGCTGAGGCCGCGCGTCTTCATCAGGATGGCTTTGGCTTTCTCGATGACCTTGCGGTCGGCGAGCTGCGTCTTGGCGTCCTCGAGTTCACGCTTCAGGCGCTCGAAAGCCTTGAAGCGGATCATCGCCGTTTCGAGAATGGAGCGGACGCGTTCCTTTTTCAGTCCATCGACGACGTAGGCCGACACGCCGGCCTCAATGGCCGCCTCGATCGAGGCCTGGTCGGAATGTTCGACGAACATGGCGATCGGGCGCTTGACGGCGCGCGATACCTCAAACATGTGCTCGAGCACATCGCGGTTCGGGTTTTCCAGGTCGATGAAGATGACGTCGGGGTCGATCTCGACGATGCGGCGGAGCAACTGGGCGGTGTCGGCAAGCACGGTGACGCGCACGTCTCCAGCGCCGCTGAGGCCGTCCTCGATTATCGAGGCGCGGATGCGGTTTTCGTCGATGATGAGAATGTGCAGTGGCTGCTCGGACATGGCCGCATCTTGTGTGCGCCGCACAAAAATGACAAGCCGGCGCCGCGGCTGAAGGTGCATTTAGCGGATCGGCGCGGCTTTGGTGCCGCTTGCACGACCGGGCCCTTCGTGAAGTGAGCGACGAAGAACGTTATCATCCGAGGTCGGAATGGGGCTGCTACCGGCATGCTGGAACCAGCGCTTTGGCGCCTTGCGATCCCGTCATGCGGTATTCGACCGCGTCGCGTATTCACCCGCGAGATGATCGAGGAGCGCCCGCACCGAAGGCAGGAGGCCGCGACGCGACGCGAAGATCGCCTGCACTTGTCCAGGAGTCGGCGTCCAATCGGGCAACAGGTTGACGAGCCCGCCCGACGCGATGGTTGCGTCCGCGACGATGTTCGGCAGTTGCACTGCGCCGACGCCTTCGGTTGCCGCATGGAGCAGTTGCGACATGTCGTCGGTCACGAGACGCGGCTTGTAGGGAATGCGAACGTCCGCCTGTTCGGGACCAGCGAGCCGCCAGACATGATCTCGGTTGAGAGGTCCGAGGCCGAGGCTCGGCAGCGAATCGAGATCGGCCGGCCTGATCGGCTTCGGCAGCTCGGCGATCAACTTTGGACTGCCGACGATCCGCTGCGGGCTGTCGCCCAAAACACGCATGGCCAGATCGGAGTCCTCGAACGGCGGAAAGCGTACGCGGATGGCAATGTCGATGCCCTCGCCTATCACGTCGACACGGCGGCTGGTGCTTTCGAGGTCTACGGTCACGCGCGGATGGGCGGCCATGAAGCGGGCAATGACCGGCCCGATGTCAAAGCACACCAGGGCCGGCGGAGCACTGATCCGAATGAGGCCCTGTGGACCCGAGCGCGAGCGGTCGATCGCCTCCTGCGCGGCCTCCGCCTCGACGAGCATCGCGACGCAGTGGCGGTAGTACTCCTGGCCGATATCGGTGACCGTCAGTTTGCGCGTGGATCGCTGCAGCAGGCGGATACCGAGCCGTTCCTCCAAGCCGAGTATGCGACGGCTCAGCTTCGACTTTGGAACGCCGAGGGCGCGCCCCGCCGCGGCGAAGCCTGCGTGTTCCACGACCTGGGTGAAATAATAGAGATCATTGAGGTCCTGCATCACTTATCGTCCCACAGATAGGACAGTATGGTCAATATTCGGCGACTAGTCGACTAACCGTCTCATGAATATCTTCTGTTGCAACCAAAGGCGCCGTGCAGGCGCAGAGAAGGAGACAAACATGAGACAGATTCTCGGCATTTACAGCGCCCCTAAGCCGCACTGGGTCGGCGACGGCTTTCCGGTCCGCACGATGCTTTCACATCACGACCAGGGCAGCCATATAAGCCCGTTCGTCATGCTGGACTACGCGGGGCCGACCACGTTCGAGCCGACCAAGGCGCGGCGCGGCGTCGGCGCCCACCCGCACAAGGGCTTCGAGACCGTCACCATCGTTTACGCTGGCGAGGTCGAGCACCGGGATTCGACTGGCGCCGGCGGCATCATCGGCGCCGGTGACGTGCAGTGGATGACGGCGGCCTCGGGTATCGTCCACGAAGAGTTCCATTCGCCGGCCTTCGCGAAGAGGGGCGGCGACTTCGAGATGGTTCAGTTGTGGGTCAACCTGCCAGCCAAGGACAAGGCTGCAAGGCCCGGCTACCAGTCGCTGCTCGACAAGGACATTGCGACCGTCGATCTGCCGAAGGGGGCCGGCAAGGTCCGCGTCATCGCCGGCGCATTCGGTGACGCAAAGGGACCGGCGCGCACGTTCACCCCAATCAATCTCTGGGACGTGCGCCTGGCGCGCGGCAAGTCGGCAACGTTCGAGGTGCCTGAAGGCCATACGCTTTCGGTGCTGGTACTCGCCGGCACCATCGAGATCGATGGCCGCGAGATCGCACGCGAAGCGCAAACCGTGATCCTCGACCGCGTGGGAGGTGGTGTCACGATAGAGGCCAACGGCGACGCCAAGCTGCTGGTTTTGAGCGGCGAGCCGATCGACGAGCCGGTGGTGACGCACGGTCCCTTCGTGATGAACACTGCCGGCGAGATCAAGCAGGCCATGCTCGATTTCCAGGCAGGCAAATTCGGCACGATCCGCGAAGCGGCAAGCAAATAAACGCGGCAGCCCTGGCCCTTGGCCGGGGCTGCCTTTTTCCGGGGCTGGCAGCGCAAGGCACGCCGCATGGCGAACGCGGTGAAGCCTGGCTGCGCGGTGGCAGCAACCACGTAGGGATCACAGGGGAGTTGTTGATTGGCACTTATATGATAGATAAAATTAACACAATATCCACTTGAGTAGATTTTAGACAACTTGTTGGTCTCACGAGGTCTTGACAAACGAGTTGGAAATGGGCATGTGCTTCGAAAGCAACATAATACTGGATTGAGTAGATTGAAAGCAACATGCCCCGCCTCAGCAAGATCGCCCAGCACCCCCCCGCCGCCGTCGAAGCCGCGCTCGCGCGGCTCGGACGCAACATTCGCACGGCGCGGCTGCGCCGCCGGATCAAGCTCGAGGAGCTGGCCGAGCGCATCGGCGTGTCGCGCTTTGCTCTGGCGGACGCCGAAAAGGGTAAGCCGACGACCTCGGTGGTGATCTATGCCGGGGCGCTGTGGGCTCTCGGCCTGATCGGGGATCTCGAAGGCGTGGCCGATCCCGACAAGGACGCCGAGGGCAAGGCGCTGGAGCGCAGTCGCAGCCCGAAAAAAGCCACCTCCACAAGGTCGCCCGACAATGACTTCTGAGCGCGAGTGCTACGTCTACATCGTGCCGCCGGGCGAGACCGCGTTCGTGACCGCCGGCCGCTTCCGCGTCGTGGCGCAGGACGATGGCACGGCGACCGGCGCATTCGTCTATGGCCGCCGCTATCTGGCGCGCGCCGATGCCGTCGAACTCGATCCGGTCGAGTTGCGGCTGGCGAACCGCACCTACGAGACCGGGCGCATGCAAGGCTTCTTCGGCGCAATTCGCGACGCCATGCCCGACTATTGGGGCCGGCGGGTGATGGAGAAGCATGCGCGTCGAGTGAATTACGATGGGTTCGACTATCTGCTCGAAGGGCCGGACGACCGCGCGGGGGCGCTCGGATTCGGGCTTGGAGTCGAGCCGCCGGCACCTCGGCGGCAGTTCAACCGGACACTCGATCTCGGCCGCCTCCAAAAGGCAGCCGACGCCTTGATCGCGAACGATCCGCCGCTGGCAGGATCTGCCGCCGCCCAGGTCGAAGAGCTGATGCTGCTCGGAACATCGATGGGCGGCGCTCGCCCAAAGGCCGTCGTCGAAGACGACGAAGCGCTGTGGATCGCCAAGTTCAGCAGGCAGGACGACCGCTGGAACCAGCCCCGTGCCGAGCACGGCATGCTGGTGCTGGCGCGGCTGTGCGGCATCGACGCCGCGGACAGCCGGATAGCCGTCGTCGGCGGGCGCGATGTGCTGTTGGTAAGGCGCTTCGATCGCGATCGTGCAGATGGGGGCTATCGCCGCCACCGCATGGTGAGCGCGCTGACGCTGCTGCGCAGCGGTGACAGCCCCGCCGACCGGCAGGGCTGGTCCTACCTGCTGCTGGCCGACGAGATCAGGCGGGCGAGCGGACGCCCGGAGCAGGATCTGTGCGAGCTCTACCGGCGCATCTGCTTCAACGCCGCAGTCTCCAACCTCGACGATCACCCGCGCAATCACGCGATCGTCGCCAAGGACCGAAGCTGGCGGCTCAGTCCGGCTTTCGATCTGACGCCAACGCCCATGGTCGCCATCGAGCGGCGCAATCTGGCGCTCGATTGCGGACCGGCCGGCCGCTACGCCAACCGTGCCAACATCATCGCAGGCCACGGCCGCTGCCTGCTGGGTCAGGAAGAGGCGACGGCGATCTTCGACGAGGTCGCGCAAACCGTCGCGGCGCAGTGGCGTCCGGTGATGCGGCGCGAGGGGCTTAGCGATCAGGATTGCGAGGCGATCGCCAGTGCGTTCAACTACGAGGGGCTCACTTATGCCTCGCATGAACGGGGTGGCTCATGAGCGGCGGGAACCGGACCGAGATCGACAGGCTGACAAAGGAGTTCGCCGATCTCCAAAAACGTGATGCGGCAGAGGCAAAAAAAAGGAGCGAGCTTCTGAGCGAAGTCATCCCGCGCAGCACGAAAGCTTGTCTATGTCTTTATCGAAAGTCTGGGCTGCGAGCTTCAGACCTTCCACGGTGGTGAGGTAGGGAAAGATCATGCCGCCAAGGGCCTTGGCTGTCATGCCGAACTTGAGTGCCATGACGAGCGTCTGGATGCTGTCCGCGCCTTCGGGCGCCAGGATTTGCCCGCCGAGCAAGCGATCGGTCTTGGCATCCGCGACCAGTTTGACGAGGCCGCGCGTGTCGCGTGCGGCGAGCGCGCGAGGCACGTTCTCGAGCGGCAAGACAGACATCTTGACCTCGTAACCGGCCGCGCGTGCGGCAGCCTCGCTCAATCCCGCGCCGGCCATCTGCGGATCGGTAAAGACGACCCACGGCATGGCGCTGTTATCATAGGCGAGGCGATCGCCATTGAGGGCATTGAGCGCAGCGAGCCTCGCCCCATAGGCCGCCATGTAGACAAACGCATCGCGACCCGTCACATCGCCCGCCGCATAGACTCCGGGTCTGGAAGTACGCATGCGATCATCGACGACAATCGCGCCGTACTCGTCTTGCGCAATGCCGGCTTCCTTCAGTCCCAATGCCTCGGTAACGGGCGTGCGCCCGGCGGCGAGCAAAAGCTGATCACCCGTGATCTCCGTGCGCGTGCCGCCGTCGCTGACGGCGACGGTGACGCCGGTGCCGTCCTGGCGGCAGGATTCGTAGGCGATGCCGCAATGAACGGTGATGCCTTCACGCCTGAAGATTTCGCAGAGCGCTTCGGAGATTTCCGGTTCTGCCTGCGGCAACAGGCGGGAACGGCAGAGAACCGTCACCGCCACGCCCATGCGTGCCATCATCTGGGCGAGTTCGGCGCCGACATAGCCGCCGCCGAGGACAATGAGACTTCGCGGCAGCTCTGACAGCTCCAGCAGCGACGTGCTGGTCAGGAAGTCGACGCTCTCGATGCCGGCAATCGAGGGCACCAACGGACGCGAGCCGGTGGCGATGATGATGTTGCCGGCTGCGACCGTGGCGCCGTCGACAATGACGCCAGCGTCGGCGATCCGGGCTTCGCCGTTCAAATAAGCAATGCCGCTATATTCCGGCAGCAGGTCTTCATACTTCTTCTGGCGAAGCGTGGCGACGAGATCGTCCTTGGCGGCGATCAGGCGTTGCCAATCCTCCAGCTGCGATTCGCCGGCAAGCCCTGGAAATCGCGCCGCTGCGCGCGCGCCGTGCACCGCCTCGGCGGCACGGATCATGGTCTTGGACGGCACGCATCCGACATTGACACAGGTGCCGCCGATGGTGCCGTGACCGATCAGTGCCACGCTGGCTCCCTGTTCGGCTGCGGTAATCGCGGCAGAAAAACCGGCCGAGCCGGCGCCAATAACCGCGAGGTCGTACGCGCTCGTGCGCGGCGGGACGGGAGTGCGGCAGGTGGCCATTCAGGCTCAGTCCTTTCTGCTGCGAGCGCGGGTTTCGCGCCTAGCCTTTCAATGCGGCCGGATAACCGGCTGCGGTGGAAGCGGCGGCAATCGCCTCAGGCGTCGTGAGCGCCGGATCGAACACAACGCTCGCGGTCTTGCTATTGAAATCCACCCTCACCGCCGATACGCCGTTGACGCCTTGCAGCGCCTTCTTCACCGTGACCGGACAGAGGGCGCAGGTCATGTTCTCGATCGCGAAAGTCGCGGTTCGCGTGGCCGCCACCGTCTCTGCCGGGGACTGCGCCGTCACGGGCGCGACGATCATGCCGGCGGACCAGCCGAACGCCCCGAGAGCCAGCAGGGCGGCGAGAATCAGAGGTGGTTTCATGGCGTGTCTCCTTGTTGGGATCAGTAGAGCAGCGGCGCCCACCAGTTGATCGTCAGCGCCATCAGGATCAGCAGCGCCGAACACCACAGCACGATCTTGGTGATGACGGCCGATTGCGGTCTCGCGCAGTAAGAGCCGTCTTCGCAGACCCGCCCTGGCTGGAAATAGACTTGCCGGAAATAGACTTGCCGAAATCCGAGGCCGATGAAGAGCACCGCAGCGGCGGCGACGTAAGGCTTGTAGGGCTCCAGCGCGGTGAGGTTCGCGATCCACGCGCCCGATATGCCAAGGGTGACGAACAGCAGAGGCAGAACGCAGCAGGCCGAGGCGAGAACGGCGCCGATGACGCCGCCTGCCGCGAATAGACGCTGCGAGCGCGGCGCGGCAGAATCGCTGGACGTTCGTGCATCCTGCTTTTGCGTCTCGGTTGTCGCCATGGATCGTTCCTATGCTCGTCGCTTTTTTGCTTTTGTTCTCGTTTCAGAATAGGGTCTGCAGTCACTACAGACTCAAGGGGTTTTTGACCGAATGGACGATCACGTTTCAGGGAAGGGATTGAAGAGGGCGGAACTGGCCCGGCGGACGGGCTGCAATCTGGAGACGATCCGCTATTACGAGAAGATCACCATGATGCCGGAGCCGCCGCGCACAGCAGCGGGTTATCGCGTCTATGACGAGCGGCACGTGGCGCGCCTGCGATTCATTCTGCGCGGTCGCGAACTCGGATTCTCCATCGACGACTTGCGCGGCCTGCTCGGCCTGGTCGACGGCGGCAGGCAGACATGTGCCGGCATCAAGGCCATGACCGAGCGGCATCTGGCAGACATTCGCGCAAAGATCGCTGACCTGCAGCGCATCGAAGCGGTGCTGGACAGCACGGCCGCGCAATGTTCCGGCGAGCAGGTGCCCGAATGCCCCGTACTGGAAGCGCTGGCGGCACGCTGAGGACGGATGGCTCCAAGGTGATGGTGGAGGAAGACCGTAACAACGCTGTTCGCCTATCCGATCGCAGCCTCGGACATAGACTGTATGGCCTGCGCACCTGCGCCCAGGTTGCAGGCCAGCTCTCAGTAGCGCTGCTGTTTTCTCACCGCTGAAATGATGACCGTCGCGGCAACGGCAATCGTGCCGGCGGCTGCTATGGTCCGCCATTTGGGCGGCAGCGGGCGATAGAGATCAGCGAGCCAGGCGAGCGCGGCGACCGGCGGGGCGGCCGTCCATAGATCCTGCGCGGCACGTGGCCCAGACTGCTGCGTGATCTCGCGCATCTTGCCGATCCCCATCGCCATTGGGACCAAGCGACGCTGGCTGTCCTGCTGCTCCGGAATCTCACCGCGCTGCACGCTCTCAAGTGCCGGTACGAGACCCGCTTCGTCGCCGGCCCACAGGCCACGGTACACGATTTCGCCATCGCGATCGGTGAGATAGACGGCGTTCGGCTTGTTGTCGAGCGCGCGGTGGACGGTGCCGTCGATATCATCGACCGCGATCGGCCACGGCAACCGGTCCCGCTCCTGGAGATCCTTTGCGTGCCGCATTTTTTCTTCGAAGCGGCGCGGCTGCTCGCGTTGCTCACCGGGGTGAGCTTCTCGAACATGCAACATCACGAACGTGATCGCAGACCCGAATTGTGAATGGAGATCCTTCAGGATCGGATTTGAGCTGGCCGTCATCGGGCAGGTGTAGGAGCCGGTGATCACCAGGATCGGCTTTTGGCCGACCAGATCCGCGCTTTTGATGCGATCCCCTCGCGTTGTTTGAAGATCGAAGTCCGGCAGGCGATCGCCGGGACGCGGAGCGCTCTGACTGAAGGCCATATCTTCCTTCAGTACGCTCGAACTCACATGATCATAGACATATTCGCCGATCGTCGTCATTTACGGACTCCTTGCATGGTTTGGCTGCTTTCAAGCTCGCGCAACACGTGCTCGATGCCTCGGGCGACAACTTCTGGATGGTCTTCGGGCGTGAAATGTTTTCCGGTGGGAATGCGCTCGAGCGGCGCTGATAGATCTCGGGCGAACCGTTCCCCGTACTCGATCTTCTGGAACGGGTCGGCGGCTCCCCAGACGATGCTGGCTGGAACCCGCAACCGACTGAGTTGGTCGCAAACCGAAAGCGTGTCGTTCACGTCCAGTGAGCGAACCTGCCGGATCAGAGTTTCCGCGCCGTCACGGCCGGCATAATGCGGCCAGTGAACTTGCATTGCTTCGGAAGCTTGCGCTTCACTCTCGTGCCCTCTGGCAAGGAGCGTCGATAAAAGGAACTTAATGGCACCCGCCGGAAGCCGCGCAACGAGGCCGCCAAACAGACGCATCGCCTTCACGCTCGGTATCGGCCAGCTGTCATAGCCGATGCTATTGGTCAGCATCAGTCCGGCGCAGAGATCAGGCCTGCGCACGGCGAGGATCTGCACGACACCGCCGCCGAGATCATGACCGGCGAAGACTGCCTTGGAAATGCCCTGCGCATCGAGAAAGGCGGCGAGATAATCCGCCTGCCTGGCAACCGAAATATCTCGATCGCGGCCTTGCAAGCGCGAGCCGCCGTAGCCGATCATTTCCCAGGCGATGCAGCGCGCGCCGCGCAGTTTCGGCACGACGTGCCGCCAGAGAAGCGGCGAGGTCGGAATGCCATGCACGAGCACGACGGGAGTGCCCTTGCCGTGCTCCATCCATGACATCGGGATGCCGTTCACATCTGTCGACCGGGCCTGCATCACATCAAAGCCTTCTGCCGGCCAGGCTCAAGACACGCACCGCTTGCGCCACGGTAAGTCCGCGGGGCGGCAGCTAGCGTCAGGAGATGGGCGGCGCAATACAGGATCGCCACGGCTGGGGACGGCTTCGTCTTGGCAGCGTGCAACATCTCAGCCACGGTCCTGGAAGCTGCCTGCGCCGGTCGAGCGTCGATGCGGCTCGCTCACGTCGTTTGCAACCAGCTTTCCGTATGTCCAGCCAAGGACGGCGCCAAAGATCAAGTGCAGCATCAGCGTCATCACCGGCGCCTCCATCCCGAGGTTCATACCGAACATCCCTTGTCCGGCCATCGGCATGATGAGGACCATCATCATTAGCCACCCCGCAACTCCCAGGATCACACCGGAAACCGTTGGACCGCCCGGCAAGGACGGCGCCAGCAAGGCGAGCGCTGCGCCATAAAAGACCGTGCCGATGATAAAGTGCACCAACCAGCCGACCGCCAGGCTTGTGCCGAGCATGCCGCTGAGCATGCCGATGACGTCGAGCTGTGGCATCAAGCCCATCATACTCTTCATGAACATGATGGCGGACAGAACCAGCGTTGCAGCAAAGCCGGCGAGCATTCCTTTTCCTATCATTTCCATTGTTTGACTCCTTGGTTGCAGCCAATCTCGCGTTTCGTCGTGGGTCGCCCTGCGAGCTTGAGAGTTCGGAACGAGCGTTCAAATATTCCGAGCAAACCGATGCGGAAGCGGTGGGTTCCGTTTGAAATGAAAATCAAGTCGTATCGTTCGATCAAAAACACTTGATGGGGTGGACGTATGATCGCCTGCCAGGGCCAAAGGCTGCTGTCCGCAATCGTCAACCCTGTCCGTGGTCGAGCAGGATCTGGACGAACGTGTTGAGGCGCGCTCAGCTCGATCAGAAGCCGAGTTTCGGACGTCACTTTTGGGGCACCAGCCAGCTAGAGCATCATCCGACCATGCACGATCACTCTTCGCGATCGGGTGGTCGGATAAAGATGCTCTGGTTGTGTCCTGTCTGCGAAGTTCGCCTCCACTCTGCCGCAGCCGCCCGAGCGAACTTCTGAATCTGAATCACACCAGTAGCTCTATGATTCTAGAGCACCCTTGATCGATGCAGGAATCGCGCCTTCGGCGATTGCGTCAGATCGGATGTTGCGCTAGCGCGCACTCGAGCTGCCGGAATCGCCGCTGCTGGCGCCAGTCGCGGCATTGTCGATGATCGTCTTTCCAGGGTCGCCGCTGTAATCGCGGTTGACATCGGCCGTGATAGGAACATCCAACGATCGCTTTATCGCGCCGCATACCTCGCTTACTTCGCGACGGCGGGTGAATCAGCGATCGCGTGCGCATAAATGAAAATGGCCCAGATTATTGCAGGCGCAGAGCCGTGCCGTCACACCCATCGGCCCTTTCCGCTCGATACTGTGATCGAAGTCGTCGTCGAGCGCGCCCCGGCCACTTTGTCCGGCCGCTCCTGCGCTTCCCGTACCCTGCGCTCGTGCTGTTCCGGCGTGCGCTGATCGAGATCGCGCGGCTCTACGTCATAAGAGGGGGCGGCCTCGGCTGAGGAAATGCTGCGGGCGATTTCAGGAGAAGTATAGGGAGTGGTGCACCTTGCCATAACTGAAACGAACCAGATCCTCGATATTCTTGAGGAATGGAACAAGGCGTTAGAGGCGGTGCAGCCAGCTCCTGAGCGGGATTTATAGAGATAATTCAGCAGGCTGTCAATTATGACGTATGCTGTGCGTCTGATTTGGAGGAAGCACTGGCCGCTAACCTGATCACTCGCCCGCCAGTTTCGAGGCAGCCTTGGCGTGCGGCATCAAGAACGCGCGCAGTTCCGCGATCACAACATCCAGATCAACGGGTTCTGCAAGGACGCCCGCTACAAATGCCGTCCATTGGTTTCGCTTGTGATCGTCCTGCGCGAAGCTATCTGTCAGCGCATCCGGCACCTCAACCGGAAATTCTGTATTCCGGCGCTTGAAGGTGGCAACGATCGCCCGTGCCAAACGGTCATCTTCAAAAGTGAATGCCCTGGCCAGAAACCAGATGTCGTAGAAGTCCTTCATGCGGCTATTGGCTCTGCCGAGATTGACCATCGCCTGGAACTTCTCCGAGATGACCGTCTCCATAGGGTAGGCGCGAAGCCGAGGAGCCGGCAGATCAAGCAGTATTGGCAATTCGATCTCGTTCAGGCCCGGCTCGACGGCATCGCCAAAACCAATATCGATAACAACCCGAATCTTTGCGCCGCCAACAAGTGCGTCTGTCGTAACGCGTAGCCCGCCATAGGCAAGATCGTCGCGGTTGCGCTCGATCCTCAGTGCGGCGACATCGAAAATTACGCCATCATCTTCCGCTATGCCGCATATCTCCTGAAACACCGCCAGAATCGCTTCGGGTTGCGAAGCGCCAAACCCCAGAAGATCCACATCACGTGTCGGGCGGTGAGCGTTATCCACCCATGTCGTGAAAAGCATCGCCCCTTTCAGCACGAAGTTATCTTTGTGCGGTGATGTGCTCAGCCGATAAAGAAGCCGCTCCAGCGTATAGCGCGTCAGCAGCAGATCGAAAGTCTGCCCGCGCTCTTTGGCTATCTTCAAGAGCCGGGCCCGGACGGACGCGCCCATATTCTTGACAGGGTTCTTGACCGGATCACGCATCGGACATCACCGTTTCCAGATACGGACGCATGATCTTCCAGACTCCTGCATCCTCGGCAAATACGGCAATCTGGGAAGGGCTCGCCTTGCGTTTCCGGATGGCTTCGCGCAGCCCCTCAATGGCGAGATTGAGGCCGGGACTGTTTTTGTATCTTCGCCCCTCGCTCTGTCGATACCGGAAGAGATCGACAACGGTCTTGGCCGGGCTGAATATCCTGACCGGGACGCCTTCAATCAGGTGTTCTTCGACGCCCGACTGAAGAAGCTTCCCCCGGAACCTCACAAATTTCATCGGAATCGAGGCTATGCTCGGCCTGCGATCCTTAGAGCCGATGGCCATCCATATGCGGGCGGGGATTGTGTCTGTCAGATCATGGTAGGCAAGAGCCGACACCAGGCAGATCACCCCCTTTGGAACCAGTTTCGCAGCTTCCGCCAGCGTGTGATGGGCATCGAGATCGGCATCGGCGAGCTGGTAGAGGCCGCGCCCAAGGCGCAGCAGCAGGCCTTTCCCGATCATCCGGGACAGGGTCGCCGCCGTGATATTCTGTTCCCTGAACTCAGACAGCCGAACCATCCCCCTGCGCTGAAGCAGGGCAAAGGCGCGATCTTCTTGCGTAAGGTTTTTCATGATAGCATCATGATACAAAACGTCGGGTATGTAAAGCTCATATCCTACACTTCGTATCAATCGGTCTGCAGCACCAAGCACCAACCCACCACGTTTCTGCGAGCACCGCTGCGGAGTTATCGAACCGATAAATAATCATTGAATTTCAATATCTTACTGACGAACTCTTTTTCGAATCCCCGTCAGGTAAGATCCTGGATATGGAAAATAATTCAATAAAATCAATATGTTAGTTGACTTGGGGGAATGGTGCACCTTGCCATAACTGAAACGAACCAGATCCTCGATATTCTCGCGGAATGGAACAAGGCGTTAGAGGCGGTGCAGCCAGCACTTGAGCGGGATCTATAGAGATAATTCAGCATGCTGTCAATGACCGGTGTCATGGTCTCACGTACGACAGCCAACGCCATTGCGAAGCGTGGGACAGAAAATCTCACGCCCTCTCTGCCGCTCTAGATCTGCCAGCCATGTTTCTGGGCCAAACTCTCCCATGTCTGCCAAACGGAAGCGGCAATGCTTTGGAATTCAAGATCATTGCCGCCCGGTCCTTCCAGCATAACCCTCTGCGTGCCGCCATACGGTCCTTGGCCAAAGCTTCCCTGACCGAATCCGGTTGGCTGCGATACGGTATTAGCGGCGTGAGATGCCGTGTGAGTATGATAGGCTTTTGAAGATTTCTTTAGTTGAAGATGCTTTGCAGAATTTGCGATGCTCCGGATTAACTCAAAATCGCTATTCAACGTCCGAATCGCATTCGCAAATGTCTTCTCATCGTGAACGGGCTTTGTTGCGCCGTTACTGTCAACATAGGTAAAATTCGCATCAATAGTAGTCTTGTGCGCTCCATAGACCCAGTCGCCCATATGGAAGAGTGAAATCGCGAGATGAAATGCAAGCCGCAAGTCGGCAGGCGACTGGCGGAACTCCCTCATGTCCGGCCCGACGATCTCACGCCAGTAGGCCGTGTAGGTGTCGATCTTCTGCAATGTTCCCTCCAAACGTAGCCTCCCGCAAAACAAGTGTATGCCGACCTTGTGCTGCCGCGCCACCCGCGACGCCTCGGCAATGCCAGATGCCGGAGACGCGGCCCCTTTTCCCGATGGCTTCGCTCGTACACCCGCTCGGCCGAACTCCTATTCTGACTGAAGGCGTGCTTCAGGAGAAAATGGTTGCGGGGGCCCGCACTGGACGATACCGCCACCGCCCGCATTTCACCGTGTCTGCTTGAGGATGCTCGCGCGTACACTGGGCGCATCTGGCGCCCGACAAGATGACTGTCGCACGATCGTCGACAGATGCACAGTAGGAGCTGTGAAGTTTATTGATCGCGTGCCGTCGGGGAACGCAGGTCAATTGTTCCTTGAAGAGTTCCGCTTTCGAGCGTCTCGCGGGCGCGATCGGACCGGCATGGTGCGCTGCATCCTCGCCGGCCTCGCCGGCTAAGGTGAGCGGGGGTGTCCCTTGCTCGCTTGCGGCGCATGATGCGACCGGCGACCTTGGCGACCACGAGGTCGTACTCGCGCGAAGGGTTCGCGTCGACAAGCTTGTCAAAGCCCCGCCGGGCATACAGGGTGTGATCAACAAAGTGGCTTTAGGGCAGATTCTACGTGCAGGACTGACTCCCAGCCCAAAACTTCTCTCATAAATTCATATGGTTACGCTGTCGACTGAGATGTCGTTTGGGAATCGTGCGCCAATCGCCGCTCAAACGCTTCTTAACTTGGTCCGGGACCTTGCTGCCAACGCGCGGTCCGCTTGGTGCCGGTGACGTGGGCACGGCCCTCATCGCGCAAGTGCTCCAGCAGGCGCTTGACATGATCGCGGTTCTTCCCGGGCAGGACTTGAAGAAGCTCCGCCATCGGCGCACCACTCTCTCCAGCCGCCTTCAAATGCTTCAGGAGCAGCTCTTTCTCGGTCTCGCGATCGAGACCAGCCTTACGGGTGTGGACACCTGCTTGGCCGAGGAACGTGTATAGCTGTCGCGACAAAATCAGCTTGCCTCGGCCGATCCGCTCGACAGCGCCTGCTGCTATCAGACCCTTGGCGCGCTCCTTCATGTCAGCGGGTATTGGCATCTCGCGATGGATAAGGTCGATCGCCAGGAAATCGTCCGTCGAGAACCGCTTGAGCTTCTCGTCGCCGAGCTGCTCGAGGAAACGCAGGAAACGCGGATCTCCGACCTCACCAAGAAGTCGTAGCAGGACCCGATGTGGGTCCGAAGCGTAGGGGGCCGGCAGCGGCTTGCCCTGCCGGATGCTCTGGCGGAACATGAGATCCATGCCTTGGCCTGAGCGCTCGACGAGACCACACCGCGCCAGTGCCTCGGCGATGCGCCGGTTGCGGGGCTTCTGGCGTTCCAGGACATTGTCGGGCGTGATCCCTTCCGGAAAGCCGCCCGGGCTCTCGATCTCCAGGAGACGCGGCCACTGCCTGATCCAGATCGAGCCGCCGTCGCGATAATCACGATGGCTGACCGCATTCAGAACGGCCTCGCGGACGCTGTCCTCATCGAACGTGGCGATGTCATACTTGAAGAGACCTTCGCGAAATTGCTGCACGTCGTTGCGTAGGTTGATGGCCGTCCACAGCTCGTCGAACCAAGTGAAGAATCCACGCCGCAGTTCGAGCCGCTGCTGGTAGGCGACACTGGCCTCGCTGTTGCGATACTCGAACACGACCTCGGCCTTTGTGAGATGACGTGACAGGGCCGACTCCGTACGGAGGAGGATCAGACCCGCATAGGTGGGATCGCCGTCGACAGTGAGTTCGGCGTTCTCGAGCAACTCGGATGTCGACCAGTGGGCAATCTCTGCCCGGCCACTCTTGCGCAGCCAGCGCGTCCGAAATTCGTCAACAGCAACGCGGTCGAAGATGCTCCGATTGGCACTGGGCACAAGATCGGCGGAGAAGTCGACCTGTTTCTCGCCAAGAATGCGCGCGATCTGATCGACAGACATCGGCTGCAAGCTGCTGCCGGCGCGCATCAAGTACCGGCCCTTGTAGTTCAGTGGCCGGCCAGTGGCCGTCCGGGAACAATGAACGATAGCACCCTGCCCTCGGATGTCGTGATCTCCGTGACCTCGATGAGCCAATGCAGGCGCTCGAATAGACCGATCTTCGTTCGATCCGGCTGGTCGAACGCCGCGGTGCCGACAATTTTCCGGGGCGTCCTGTCGGTCACCCCCAGCACGATGCTGCCGCCGCCTTCGTTGGCCAACGCACAGCAGTAGCCAACCAACTCTTCGAAGTCGTAACGGTTCTTGGCCTCCTTGAACTCGACATGCTCGGTCTCGCTGTCGAGTTGGAGGGCTTGCTTCAGGTTGTGCTCGGTGCGGACAATCATCGGGTGGGCTTGCGAGGTGAGGCGGATATGCCCCAGTCTGGGCAGAAGGAACTGGAACAACAAGATAGCGGGCGGATATTGTTCGAATCGACCGCCGACGAGAAGCGAACCTACCAGAAAGTCGCATGAACAATGAGGCCGACCAGATCCGTGCGCGGCTGCGGGTGCTTGAGGAGGAGCGCCGGACACTCGAACCACGCCTGCACGAGATCGAGCATGTGCTTTCCGCACCCGTCAAGGTCTCGCCACCAGCAGGTTCCGTGACCAACGGTTCGCCCGCGGAGGAGAAGGTGACGCTCTTCCGCCGGCACTTCAGCGGACGAACCGATGTGTTCCCTCTTCGCTGGGAGAACCCCAAGACTGGCAAGTCTGGCTATGCGCTAGCCTGTGCCAACGAGTGGGTGCGATGCGTCTGCTGCCCGAACGCTTCATTAAAGAGGGGTGGACTTGGTACCAAGCGCGGCCCGCGCCGCGTTCACTTCTGCAACAGGATGAGTCTTGCTCTCAATGACCGCGACCCACACCATTTCCCATATCAATCCTGGCGGTGTAGCGCGTCAATCTGAGTGAGACGTCTCATCCTGATTGTCGCGCGCCAGTGGCGGGGCCATTTTCATAACCGGATGCGCATTTGGCCAGCGACGAGAAGAGCAACGATCTCATTTTCAACGACGTGCTGCTCAGCCTGGAGGCGGGGCGCCGGCCTGTCATCCTGACAGAGCGGCGCGATCATCTCGACCATCTGCGAAGCCGCTTAGAGAAATTCACGACGAACCTCGTCGTGCTCTACGGCGGCATGAGCGCCACCGAGCGCCGGGCCGCCGAAAGTGGCCTCAAGCGCTCCGATTTCGAGGAGCGTCTCGTGCTCGCGACCGGCCGTTACCTCGGGGAAGGCTTCGACGATGCCTCCCTCGACACGCTGTTCCTCACCATGCCGATCTCTTGGAAAGGTACGCTCGCCCAATATGTCGGCCGCCTGCACCGCGAGCACCACGCCATGCGCGAGGTGATCGTCTACGATTACGTCGACAGCGGAGTTGCGATGCTGGCCCGAATGGCGCTCAAGCGGCAGGCCGGGTATTGCAGCCTCGGTTATGAGATCGCCGCACGCGAGCCAGGAGTTCACCGTGCGACCATGTGATGGCTCGCCATCCTCGATTGCAGATTGGTTGCGGGTTGCGCGTCGTTTCGCTCAAGCTGACCAGTTAACTCATTGAAACCATTTGACGGAAAAATGATTGGTTGCGGGGAGCATTATGTAAGCATCTGAAAATACGGAGAAAAAACTGACGGATGGTTGCGGGGGTGTGCAACAGCTATTGCAGTACTGGCCGAGGATCACGTTCAAGGCGTAGTCAAGTCACAGTGATGTATATGTAAAATCATGGACTTGCGGGCATTTTGGCGCATGGCGGCATGGCCCGCTTCACATTGGGGCTGCAGCGACAGTGCTGAAGCCTTCAACTTGTTATCTGCTTGCTGCGCATGGGGTCCAAGGGCGCATCGACTCTGCGGTTGGGCGAACCCTTTGTCGGCTTCCCTTTGGCGAACGCATCCTGTATATTCTGGTCGAACTGACTAGAAAGGATCACCTCATGCCAGCATCATCAAACGGTAAGGCATCCCGCCATCCGCTCGGGCCGGGTCGTTGGAGGTTGCAGGATGCCAAGGCCCAGTTCAGTGAGCTTGTGCGGCGGGCTCGTGAGAAGGGGCCGCAGCGCGTCACAGTTCATGGCAAGGACGCCGTCGTTGTCGTCGACGCCGACGAGTGGGATCGCCTCAAGAAGCCGATATCCGGACAGGACCTGGTCGATGCGCTGGCTTCTTCTCCTCTGCGCGACGTATCGATCGAGCGATTGTCGGTTAAATCGCCGGTTCGGGACGTCAAGCTTTGAGAGGCTGGCTGATCGACACCAACGTCGTCTCGGAGTTACGACGAGCGAGACCTGCCCAGAAAGTCCGAGCGTTCGTGGCCGCCCAGTCGGGCGATGTGCTGTTTACCAGTGATGTGACCTTCGCGGAGGTGCGCTTCGGCATCGAGCAGGTAGCAGACCCGGCACGCAGATCCGACTTGGTGCATTGGCTCGATCGAACGTTGCGTCCACTGTTTGCCGGCCGGGTGCTCCCCGTTACCGAGGATGCGCTCCTGCGTTGGCGCCTCATGTTGGAAGCTGGCCGGAAAACCGGCCACACGTTTTCCGAGCCTGATCTTCTCATTGCCGCACTTGCGGCGCTTGCAGAATTGATCGTGGTCAGCCGGGATACCAGCGAGTTCATTGCAGCCGGCGTGCCCGTATTCGATCCTTGGCATTGGAAACTCTACGCCGAAAATTGGGAGCACGGCATCGCTGACGCAGATGGACCGGATGCGTTGGCTAAGGCCACGGTCTTGATCCCGAGCTGATCTCGCGGGATTTTTGGCGAAACAATTCATCGCCCTCCGCGCAGCGAACCGATGCGACCCGCAAGATCGATGCAAACGTTGGTCTGAATGAGCCGACACATGACAAAGGCGCAACCCAACAAGGAGGACGAGGCTAAGCATATCCTGTCGCGCTTGCGAGAGCTGGAGCAGGAGCGAAGGAAGCTGGAGGGGCGGCTGCGGGAGCTGGAGTTAGCGAAGGCAGAGCCCATTGTGCCCAGGTCCGTTGTCGCAGCAGTAACGAACAACTCGTCCGCTACGGAAAAGATCACGCTCTTCCGGCGCCTGTTCGGCGGTCGTACGGATGTCTTCCCGGCGAAATGGGACAACCCGAAGACCGGGCGATCAGGCTATGCGCCGGCCTGTGCCAACGAGTGTGTGCGCGGCGTATGCGGCAAGCCGCAGGTCAAGTGTGGTGACTGCCCGAACCAGAAGTTCATTCCGGTGACACCTGAAGTGATCGAGTGCCACCTTCGCGGAGAGGATCACGTTCGCCCCAATGGGCGAAGCAAGGATTTTGTTGCCGGTGTCTATCCGCTGCTCTTCGACGACACGTGCGGGTTCCTGGCTGTCGACTTCGACGGGGAAAACTGGTCCGGCGATGCCCTCGCCTTCATCGCATCCTGCCGTGACTTCAGTTTACCAGCAGCACTTGAACGGTCGCGTTCCGGTAACGGCGGTCACGTTTGGCTGTTCTTCTCCGAGCCCGTCGCCGCATCAGACGCGCGTCGTCTCGGGACGCTGCTTCTGACGCAGACCATGAACCGGCGGCCAGAGATCGGCTTCAAGTCCAACGATCGCCTCTTTCCGAGCCAGGACATGATGCCGAGCGGTGGCTTTGGCAACTTGATCGCGCTGCCATTGCAGCGCTACGCGCGAGAACTCGGGAACAGCATGTTCGTCGATGATGATCTGCGGCCCCATGATGACCAGTGGGCGTTTCTCTCGCTTCGGCGCCGGATGACGTCTGCAGAAGTTTCCTCCGTGATCGCAAAGATCGAAGCGGAAATGCCGGGCGGCGCCACGGGCGTCAGACTGCCCGTCGATGACGAGAATGCGGACGAGCCGTGGAAGATGGCGCCGTCGCGCCGACGCCAGGCGCCATCCTCCAAGTAACAGATGCCCGCGCACGTCGACGTCGTGCTCGGCGATCAAGTCTATATCGACCGTTCCGGCCTGCCTTCGTCGATGGTCGCCCAACTTGTCCGGGTCGCGGCCTTTCAGAACCCTGAGTTCTATCGCGCGCAAGCCATGCGGCTGCCAACGTTCGGCAAACCGCGCATCATCTCGTGTGCCGAGCTACATCCGCGCCACGTCGGCGTGCCGCGTGGCTGCCTCGATGAAGCTGTCGAACTGCTCAAGTTGAACGGAGCCACGGCGCAGTTCAAAAACGAACGCAATGCAGGTCGGCCACTGGACTTCAAATTCCTCGGCACACTCCACGACGTACAGGCGGCCGCCGTCGCCGCGATCGAACCTCACGATTACGGCGTGCTGGCCGCTACGACGGCGTTCGGCAAGACCGTCGTCGGCGCGCGCATGATCGCCGCGCGTGGCGTCAACACGCTGGTTCTCGTCCATCGCCGCCAGCTCGTCGACCAATGGCGCGAGCGCCTTCAGTCGTTTCTGTCCGTGTAGGACGGCGACATCGGCACAATCGGCGGCGGCAAGCGCAAGCCGACGGGGAGGATCGACATCGCGCTGATTCAGAGCCTCGTGCGCAATGGCGAGGTCAGCGACCTCGTCGCCGATTACGGCCACCTGATCGTCGACGAGTGTCATCATCTCTCGGCCGTCAGCTTTGAACTGGTCGCGCGCCGTACCAAAGCACGATACGTTCTCGGACTGTCGGCAACGGTTGCCCGCAAGGATGGCCACCACCCCATCATCTTCATGCAATGCGGGCCAGTCCGTTATCGAGTGGACGCGAAATCGCAGGCCGCGACCCGGTCGTTCACCCACAAGGTCCGTCTGCGCGAGACCGGATTTCAGCACCGGTCCGAGCAGGAGGCGCGGGGCCCATCGTTGATGACGGTGCTCTACGCCGCGCTGGCGCAGGACGAAAAGCGCAACGATCTGATCTTCGATGACGTGCTTCTCAGCCTGGAGGCCGGGCGTCGGCCCGTGATCCTGACGGAGCGGCGCGACCACCTCGAATACTTCCGCACGCGGCTGGAAAAGTTCACGCGAAACCTCGTCGTCCTCTATGGTGGCATGAACGCGACCGAGCGGCGCACAGCCGACGAAGGCATGAAACGGCCCGACACCGAGGAACGTCTCGTGCTGGCGACCGGCCGCTACCTCGGCGAAGGCTTCGACGACGCCTCCCTCGACACCTTATTTCTGACTATGCCGATCTCTTGGAAGGGCATCCTCGCCCAGTACGTTGGTCGCTTGCATCGCCAGCACCACGCCAAGCGCGAGGTGGTCGTCTACGACTACGTCGATTCGGGCGTTCCCATTCTGGCGCGCATGGCGCTGAAGCGCCAGTCTGGCTACCGCAGTCTAGCCCGGATCATGCATCGGGGTTGGCCGGTGGCAGCGTAATTGGCGAGGCATGCGGCATCGTCCAGCTCGCATGAGCCGTCGGGATGAACTCGCTATGCAACGCGTTGGTGGTTGATGTGCCTTGATTGGCGGCGGCT
>JAHJQI010000091.1 GCA_018819265.1 Alphaproteobacteria bacterium | reverse complement strand
TACCGCCAGCAGGCACTGCAACAGCATCTCGTCCAGCGGATAGGCGACCTTGCCGCGCTGGCGCGGGTCGTCGAGTTCTTCAAAATGCGAAAGCCATTCAACGACTTGATCGTATGCACGGTCAGCCTGGGATTGAGCGTCGGCCATGGCGGTCCTCATCACGAATCGAAAGGACCTGCATAGATTCAGCATTCGCTCGGACTGTCACCTCCAGATTCATGCAATCGCCCTGAATGCGGCGTCGCGGGGGGTGGCGCTGCGGTCGAAGCTGATGTAGAAGCGCGGGTCTTATTCCATCCGCTGATGTTCCGGCACCGATGCTTGGTTCCCAGGCGCCTTCGCCGTAACACTAGCCAACTCCCAGTTGATTGTGTTCTGGACCGACGAGCGCCCGCCGACATTCGCCCGGAATTGAGCGTCAGATCCAGAACACTATCGCCAAACGTCCAAGCGCAGGGTCCAATGCAATGGGTACCGTTCTCCTCGTCATTCATATTTTCATCGTGCTGGCGCTTATCGTCGTCGTGCTGATGCAGCGGTCGGAGGGCGGTGCGCTGGGCATGGGCAGCGGTGGCGGCGGCGCCGGCGGGTTCATGACAGGGCGGGGCACGGCGAACCTGTTGACGCGCATTACCGCCGTTCTGGCCGTGCTGTTTTTCGCGACCAGCATTCTTTCGACGATTATCGCCAAGCGCGAGGGTGCGGGCGGCTCGCTGTTCGATGGCGTCGGCCAGCCGAAGACGGAGCAGGGCGCGCCTGTCAAGGACGGCGATGCACCGGCATCGGGCGGCGGCATCCTTGATGATCTGGAAAAGGGCCGTGCGCCGCTGCCTAGTGTTCCGGGCGGGCGGTAGGTCGCGATTTCTGGGAGCTGACGACCAAGGTTTTGGGCGGGCGTCTTGGTCCGTGGCCGCGGTAGTCGTGTGAGCCAAATCGTGGATGTTGCGATAATGCCGCTTCGAATCGGCGCCGATCCGTGCAAAACGAGACTCCCATGCAACGCTATATCTTCATTACCGGCGGCGTGGTCTCTTCCCTCGGCAAAGGTCTCGCTTCAGCGGCGCTCGGCGCACTTCTCCAGGCGCGTGGATATTCCGTCCGGCTGAGGAAGCTCGATCCCTATCTCAATGTCGACCCGGGCACCATGAGCCCCTATCAGCACGGCGAGGTGTTCGTCACCGACGATGGGGCGGAAACCGACCTCGATCTTGGACACTACGAGCGCTTTACCGGCGTTCCCGCGCGCAAGTCCGACAACATCACGACCGGGCGCGTGTATCAGGATATTCTCACCAAGGAACGACGCGGAGATTATCTCGGGGGCACCGTGCAGGTGATTCCGCATGTCACGGATGCCATCAAGGAGTTCGTGCTCTCAGGTAACGAGGGCATCGACTTCGTGCTGGTCGAGATCGGCGGCACGGTCGGAGATATCGAGGCGCTGCCGTTCTTCGAAGCCATCCGCCAGCTTGGCAACGACCTGCCGCGCGGTGCTTCGGTCTACATGCATCTGACGCTGGTGCCCTACATTCCCTCGGCTGGCGAGTTGAAGACCAAGCCGACGCAGCACTCGGTCAAGGAACTGCGCGGCATCGGCATCCAGCCCGATATCCTGCTGTGCCGTGCGGACCGGGAAATCCCGTCGTCTGAGCGGCGCAAGATCGCGCTGTTCTGCAATGTCCGCGAAGAGGCGGTGATCCAGGGTCTCGACGTGCGTTCGATCTACGACGTGCCGCTCGCCTATCACCGGGAGGGTCTCGACCGGCAGGTGCTGGCGGCGTTCGGCATCGAAGACGCTCCGGCTCCCGATCTGTCGCGATGGGATGGCATTTCCAACTCGATCGCGACGCCGGAGGGCGAGGTGACGATCGCGGTCGTCGGCAAGTACACGGTGCTGAAGGATGCCTATAAGTCGCTGATGGAAGCGCTGGTTCACGGCGGTATCGCCAACCGTGTGCGCGTCAAGCTCGAGTGGATCGAAGCCGAAGTCTTCGAGCGCGAGGACCCGGGCCCCTATCTCGAAGGCGTGCACGGCATCCTGGTGCCTGGCGGTTTCGGCGAGCGGGGCGCGGAGGGCAAGATCTTGGCTGCCCGCTTCGCGCGGACGCGCGGCGTCCCCTATTTCGGCATCTGTTTCGGCATGCAGATGGCGACCATCGAGGTGGCAAGGTCAGCGGGGCTGCACGATGCGGCTTCGAGCGAGTTCGGGGGGGCGGGCACGCCGGTCGTCGGCCTGATGACGGAATGGATGCGGGGCGATGAGATCGAGCAACGCGGGGCTGGGCAGAATCTCGGCGGTACGATGCGGCTCGGGGCCTATCCGGCCCGCCTGATCGAGGGCAGCCGGGTCGCCGATATCTATGGATCGACCGAGATTTCGGAGCGCCACCGGCACCGCTACGAAGTCAATATGCGCTATCGCGACCTGCTCGAAGGCGCCGGCATGGTCGTGTCCGGTGTATCGCCGGACGGATTGCTGCCCGAGATCGTCGAAATACCCGGGCACCCCTGGTTCATCGGGGTGCAGTTTCACCCGGAACTGAAGTCGCGGCCGTTCGATCCGCACCCATTGTTCCGCAGCTTCGTTGAGGCAGCCGTGCACCAGAGCCGGCTGGTATAAAGCCGTTGCGTTTTCGTACATGCGCAACGGCAAAGCGGCGCAACGGCAAAGCGGGCGGCCTTGCGACCGCCCGCTCATCGTCGCGGTCAAGGTCAACCGCTTACTTTAAAAGGCAGCGTAGTTATTGACGCTCCAGCGCGAGCTTGCAGCGTGCTGCGTGCGCTTCGGGGCCGACTTTGCGCTGTAGCGCTTTGACGTCGACTTCTTGGCGTAGCGCTTCGAAGAGGTGTTTTTCGAATAGCGCTTCTTCGACGATCCGTACTTGGCGTAGCGCTTGCCCGAACCATTGCGGGCGTAGGTCTTTTTGTTGGACCGCTTGGCGTAGTGGCGCTTCTTGCCGACCGGCGTGCCGCTGGCGTTGACGCAATGGTGGAAGCGGACGCGCGGGCCGTTGTCGATGTGGATGTGGTGCATGCCGCACGAATAGGTGCCGACGCCGCCAGAATGGTTGGCCTTGAGCCAGGCGACAACCTGGCCGTGCTTGCCGCGCGGCGGATGGAAATCGACCGCCCGGCAGGAGGCGTGATAGCTGCGCCTTCCGGAGCCGGCGATGCTGGCGCCCGGGCGGTGGGCGGAGACGATGCTGACCGGGCCGAATTTGGCGCGGATCTGGGCGAGCTTGGCTTTCACCGCGCTGGGCAGGCAGGATGCTCCGGCGGCATCAGCGCTGGTCTGCGATGTGAAAAGCCCGGCCATCGCCAGAAAGAGAACTGCAAAGATCGTCGAGATGGGTTTTCTTCTCATACTGAATTGCCCCGTCCTTTTTTCATTCAACGGTTTATTGTTTTTGTTGATTTGCGGAATGCGCTTCGAAAAGCGCGCCGGGGCAATTCGGCGCGAATTGGGGCGACAACGGGGCGCCGTGATTCGTCCGCGTCAAATTGGCATTGTGCGTCAATGGGTCGCCGAAACGAATTGAAATGGTCTGTGAAGTTCAAAAACTCTTTGTATTTCCAGGCATTGTTATTGTGCGGTGCAATATAGTTCTTTCCAGAAAGGCTTCATTCCGGTATTCCCGGTGGCGAATCGTGAATAGCCTTGCGTGGCACGGAGCGCGTCAGGCTGGCCGTTCGCCGACCTCGTCAGGCGGTCGATCGGCGGCTATAACGGCAGGGCAACTCAACAGGGGTAGGCAACGGCTATGACGGTCAATCGAAGTGTGAGCGCCGGCAGCGTGACGTTTTCGAATGAGGCGCCGATCGCGGTGTTTGCGGGTCCGTGCCAGATGGAAAGCCGGGCGCATGCGCTGGAGATGGCTGGCGCGCTGAAAGAGATCGCCGGGCGGCTCGGGATCGGGCTCGTCTACAAGACCTCGTTCGACAAGGCCAACCGGACGTCGCTCAAGGGAAAGCGAGGCCTTGGCCTCGAAGAGGGTCTCGGCGTGTTCGCGGAGGTGCGGGAAAGCTTCGGATTGCCGGTGGTGACGGACGTGCACGAAGCGGGGCAATGCGCAATTCTCGCCGAGGTCGTGGATGTGCTGCAAATCCCGGCGTTCCTATGCAGGCAGACCGACTTGCTGGTTGCCGCGGCGAAGACCGGGCGGGTCATCAAAATCAAGAAGGGGCAGTTCCTGGCGCCCTGGGACATGAAAAACGTCGTCGCCAAGGTGATCGAAAGCGGCAACGAGAACGTGCTTGTTACCGAGCGGGGCGCTTCGTTCGGCTATAATACGCTCGTCAGCGATATGCGAAGCTTGCCGATCATGGCCGAGACCGGGTGTCCGGTGATCTTCGATGCCACCCATTCGGTACAGCAGCCGGGTGGGCAGGGGACTTCGTCGGGAGGGGACCGCAGATTCGTCCCGGTCCTGGCGAGGGCGGCCGTCGGGGCCGGCGTCGCGGGCCTCTTCATCGAGACCCACGAAGACCCCGACAACGCGCCCTCGGACGGGCCGAATATGGTGCCGCTCAAGGATTTCGAGGCGCTGCTGCGCGATCTAATCGAGATCGATGCCGTCGTTAAGGCGCAGGCCAGAGCCCGCGCCTCCTGAGGGTTTGAGCATCTGCCCGGGACGGCTGAACTCGTTTGCGCGTCAGTAGCTGGAGGCAATCGAAATACACGATTGATACGAACACGTGCTCGCGTGCGCACTGAGGCTAGCCGCATTCAGCGCCGCCAGGCTCGTCATTGTCACGAAGAGACCGGCCGCCAACAATATTGCGACGCTCGCCAGTGTGTTCCAGATCCGTTCGCCCAACATTCCTGTCCCCTTTCGATCCGCAAGTACAAGGCGGCGGCCCGGAATGTGGCCGCCCGGTTAACCCTGCGTTGAACATGGTAAACGAAAGCTTAAGATTCTGCGACACTTCGACGCAAAATATTTGGGGGCTGGGGCCGAGGACCGGTAAAACCGGCGCTGGCCGATTGATCCGGTCGCGACGATCGACCGTTCTGCCTGTTGGTGGAGGCAATTCCAGGGGAATGCATCGTGAAAATTGCGGTCGTCGGCGCCGGGATCTCGGGTCTCGGTGCGGCTTGGTTGCTGTCGCGGAGCCATGACGTCTCGCTGTTCGAGGAGAACGCGCACATCGGCGGTCATGCCGATACCGCCGAGGTCGTGGAAGGCGACGGCCGCATCGTGGCGGTCGACACGGGCTTCATCGTCTACAATACGGCCTGCTATCCAAATCTTGTCGCCTTGTTCGACCATCTCGACGTGCCGACCGCGGAGACGGACATGAGTTTCGCGGTGTCGCTCGATGGCGGGCGCTACGAGTACTCGGGGAACGGCGTCGGTGGACTTTTCGCGCAGCGGCGGAATTTGTTGAACCCGGCCCATTGGGGCATGGTCGCCGACATCCTGCGCTTCTTTCGCGAGGTGTCGGCACTCAACCCGGAGACGCTCGATGCGAAAGTCAGCATCGGCGCATGGCTGGAGCGGAATGGCTATCGCGAATACTTCGTGCGCCGGTATATCCTGCCGATGGGCGCTGCGATCTGGTCGACGCCGGCCAGCGACATGCTCGGTTTCCCGATGGCCGCGTTCGCGCGGTTCTTCGCCAATCACGGTCTACTCATCGCCGATGTCGACAAGCGGCCGCCGTGGCGGACGGTGCGCGGGGGAAGCCGCGCCTACGTGCAACGCATCATTACGGATTTCAGCGGCGAGCACTTCGTCAAACGCCCCGTGGAATCGATTTGCCGGGATCCCGCCGGGGTGCGGCTGTCGTTTCGCGACGGCGGCGTCGAACGCTTCGATGAGTGCGTGATCGCAACGCATGCCGATGAAGCGCTGCGTCTGCTCTGCGATGCCGACGACACGGAGCGCCGCCTTCTCAGCGCATTCTCGTATTCGCGCAACGCGGCCGTTCTTCATACCGACGCCGGGTTGATGCCGCGGCGGAAACGCGCCTGGGCAAGCTGGAACTACACCGGCGATGGCGGCGGCGAGGGCCTGTCGGTATCGTATTGGATGAACCGTTTGCAGCCGCTCAAGACGGCGCGGGATTATTTCGTGACGCTCAATCCCTGGCGGAAGATCGCCGCGGAGTTCATCATCAAGCAGTCGAGCTACCGGCATCCGATTTTCGATCTAACAGCGATGCAGGCCCAGCGCGATCTGTGGTCGCTACAGGGGCGGCGTGCGACTTGGTTCGCCGGCAGCTACTTCGGCTACGGTTTTCATGAGGACGGGTTGCAGGCCGGGCTTGCCGTGGCGGAGGATCTCGGCGGGCTTTGCCGGCCGTGGACGGTCGCGGGAAGCCGCGCCCGGATCCTGTCGCCGGCGGCGCAGTCGCGACGTACACTTCAGGTTGCAGCCGAATGACCAGCGAGGGTTCGATCTACTTCGGGAACGTGGGGCACAAGCGGCTGCGGCCACGCCAGCATGCGCTGTCCTACCGCGTGTTCACGCTGCTGACCGATGTCGAGCGGCTCGAGGCGCTCAGTCGGCGCCTCAGATTGTTCTCCTACAATTCGGCGAACCTGTGCGCGCTCTACGACCGTGACTTCGGGCCCGGCGATGGAACGCCGATCGGCAGGCATGCGCGACGGTCCTTCGAAGCGGCGGGCTTCAAGACAGCAGGGAGGCGGATCCTGCTACTCGCCTATCCGCGTGTGGCCGGATATGCGTTCAACCCACTCAGCGTCTATTTCCTGTTGAGTGAATCCGGCGGCCTCGTCGCGCTCAACTACGAAGTCTCCAATACGTTTGGAGAGCGCAAAGGCTATGTCGTGGCGGCCGGCGCGCAGGGCACCGGCGGGGTCTATGCGCAGACTTGCCGCAAGGAACTCTTCGTCTCGCCGTTCGCGGCTCGATCGGGCCGCTACAGTTTCCGCGTCGTCGCGCCCGGCGAGACGATCACTGTCGGCGTTGCCTATGACGACGGCCAGGGACCGCTCCTCAAGACGCATTTTCGCGGCACGCAACACTCAATGAGCGACCTTTCCCTGGCGGTCGCGATGATCCGGATGCCGCTAATGACGTTAAAGGTGACGGGGGCAATTCACTACGAAGCGATGAAGCTGTGGCTGAAGGGCATCCCATTGGTCGCAGGGCACACCTCGCCGCGTTACTCGGCGAGCTATGCCGGCGGTGTCCAGGAGCGGGCAGCGGCAAGCGATACCGAGAACAAGACTTGAGCCTGGTGCGGGCCTCGCAACAAAAACAACCGAGGGCGATTGAGGTCATGAGCGATCAGGACGCGGCGTTGGATGCAAGGCTCGATTCACGGTCGGATCCGCGGTTGGCTCCAGGACCGATCAAACAAAGCTGGGTCGACGAGGCGGTGGTCCGGCTTATCAAGGCGCGGCTCTCAGGCGGCATCGTTGGAACGTTGCGGTTGACGCTGCCGTCGGGCCGCAGTGTCGACATCGGCACTGGAGACGACATCAAGGCCGCCCTGACTTTGAAATCCTACGCCCTCGCCATCCGGGCGCTGCGGCGCGGCACGATCGGTTTCGCCGACAGCTACATGGCACAGGAGATCGAAACGCCGGACATCGGTGCGGTGATGCAGTTCTTTCTGGCCAACTTCGCCGAATTCGACGCTGCCGGGCGGGGCTGGTTCCGGACCCGGATTTTCGACCGGATCGGACATTGGCGGCGGGCGAATACGCGCTCGGGAAGCCGGCGCAATATCGCTGCTCACTACGATCTCGGGAACGCATTCTATGCGTTGTGGCTCGATCCGGGCATGACCTATTCGAGCGCACTTTATGACGCCGGTACGAAGACGCTGGCAGAGGCGCAGGAAGCCAAGCTTCAGTTGCTTGAGGAAGCGCTTCGAGCCACGCCGGGGGATCGCGTCCTCGAGATCGGTTGCGGCTGGGGTGAGATGGCCGAACGGCTCGCGAGGGCCGGTATCGGGGTCACGGCGATCACGGTTTCGCGCCAACAGCTCTCGTACGCGCAGGCGCGCATGGCGCAAGCGGGCGTCGAGGATTGGGCCGAGATCCGCTTCCAGGACTATCGCGACGTTACAGAAACCTTCGAGAGAATCGTTTCTGTGGAGATGATCGAGGCGGTCGGAGAGGATCACTGGCCGGCCTATTTCGCGCAGCTGCGGGATCGCCTGCGGCCGGGCGGAAGCGCGGTTCTGCAGGCCATCACCATCAGTGAAGAAAGTTTCGCGAGCTACCGGCGGCATCCCGATTTCATCCAGCGTTACATCTTTCCCGGCGGCATGCTGCCGAGTGTCGCAATCATGCAGCGGCAGGCGCAGGCGCACGGGTTGACGTTCGAAGTGGTGCGACAGTTCGGAGGGAGCTATGCGGAAACGCTGCGCGCGTGGCGGCGCAACTTCCTCGATGTTTGGCCGCAAATCGAGGCGATGGGGTTCGACGAGCGGTTCCGCCGCATGTGGATCTACTACCTGACGTACTGCGAGGTCGGGTTCGACAGCGGCCTGATCGATGTCGGGGTCTACCGCTTCGGGCGCATCGACTGACGTCCTGGAGCGGCTCGCCTGCGCGGAAGCGATAGGGATTTACGTCTTGGGCTTCGCGTTCAATCCGAGGAGCCGGCGGATCAGGCGGATATAGAGGAACGCTGGCAGCAGCTGGGTGAATTTGAGCTGACGGACGAGTTGCCAGGGGAAAGCGATTTCGAAGGGCTTGCGGGGGAGTCTTTTCAGGATCGTTCCGGCGGCGTCCTCGGGCGTCATCAGGAAGGGCATCGGGAAATCGTTGACCTGGGTCATCGGCGTGTCGACGAAGCCGGGATTGATGATGGTGACGCTGATGCCTTCGCGTTTCAGTTCGATCGACAGCGTCTCTGCAAGATTGATGAGGGCCGCCTTGGTCGGCCCGTAGTGGCAGGATTTCGGCAATCCGCGGTAGCCGGCGACCGATCCTGTGAACGCGATGTGGCCGAGACCGCGTTGGCGCATGCGCGGCAGCACGGCTTCGATGCCATGGACGACGCCGAGGTAGTTGACGGCCATCGATGTCGCAGCCTTGGCACCGTCGAGGTCGACGGCTTCGCTTGGATGCCAGGTGCCGGCGTTGAAGATGGCCAGGTCGATGCCGCCCATCTCGTCGGCGATTGCCGCCGCCGCAGCAGCTACAGCGGCGCGGTCGGTGACGTCGAGCGGGTAGACGGAGATGCCGGACTGGCCCGCGGCGAGTTCGGCTAGTTTGCCGGCGGATCGCGCGCTCACTGCGACCTTGACGCCGGAGGCTGCCAGCGACAGCGCAAGCTGCCGGCCGATGCCCGTGCTGGCGCCGGTGATCCAGACCGTTTTCCAGGGATAAGCGGTGTTGTCCATGGCCGGGCTCAGAGCCCGGTCAGCGGTTGCACGATGCGGGCGAGGACGTCCTTGAAGCGGGCCTTGCGCTCGGAGGCGATAAGGCAGACGCAGCCTTCCACCGGATCGGATACCGGCTGGTGTTCAACGTCGTCACCAAGGTCGGAGAGATCGCCGCTGCGGTACGTGCCGAATTCATCGCTGTACGAGCCGCTGAGGATCAAGGTCAGCTCGGAACCGCCATGGCCGTGGTCGGGCATCACCTGACCGGGCGCGACCTTGATGAGGCGGAGGTCGCCCTTGCTGTTCGGCGAAAGCTTGATGGGGTAGTGCCAGATGCCGAAGCCGAGCCGTTTCCAGTGAACATCGGCCAGTTCGCCACCGAGCAGCCTGGTCAGGACGCTGGCGGTGGGTCGGGTATCGACGTAAGCTGCGGTGGCGGCCAGGGACGGCGCCGCTCCAGCGAAGGCCTGGCCGGCGGTCAGACCGACCGAGGCGGGCGCAAGAACTTCAAACAAGGTCGCGCCGATGCGTTCCATGGCGCGTACTTCATGCGCGCAGTCCGGGCAGAGTTCGATGTGGGCGGCGACGACGGCTGACAGCGGCTCGGGCAGGCTGCCGGCGGCATAGCTCATCAGCGTCGATTCGTCGGGGTGGTGATCTATCTTCATCTTATCTCAGGTCCTCGACGGATTCGCGTATCTTCTGGTAGGCCAGCCGCATGCGGGACTTGACGGTGCCAAGTGGCAGTTCGAGGCGCTCGGCGATCTCGCTGTGCGACAGCCCCTCGATATAGGAGAGCACGACGACCTCATGCTGATCCTCGGGCAGCGTTTCCAGAACCTCATGAACCCGTTGGCGACGTTGCCGCTCGGAAACGGCCTCGTCGGGAGCGGTGTCGTCGGATGGCTGCTCGTCGCGTCCTTCCGGTAGCGCCTGCCAGGGCACTTCCCGGCGCAGACGGTCGATGCGGAGATTTCGCGCAATCGTAAAGATCCACGTCGTGGCGCTGCCCTTCGTATCCGAATACAGCCCGGCCTTGCGCCAGACCATCATCAAGGTCTCCTGAGCGAGTTCCTCGGCGGTGGTCGGATCGGCGCCCTGGCGGATCATGTAGGCCTTGATCCGCGGGGCGAAATTTTCGAACAGCTCCGCGAACGCCTGCGTATCCCGGGACTGGGCGACTCGCTGAAGTAGGTGGGCCATTGCTATGATGCTCGCATTCGATGGCGGGCCCCGTCGATGTCGTTCGGCACCCAATCCTGCGTCCACCATATCTCTGCCCCTGCGGTTTTGTCACTTCAACGTGGCAAAAGTCGCCCTGGATCAATCCGCCTCGTGGCCGAAGGGCTCCTGCGGATGGCAAAGTTTGGTATTCAAAATTATGAATATCGCGATCCGCGCGGCTGTGCGACAACTCGCGGGGGTCGCCGGGACTTGAGCGGCGGCAGACTTCAGGTTCGGAATTCAGGATGGGACCAGTAAGGCACCATGTTCGCTGACGCATACATCTATTTCGGAGTCGCTCTGGCAGGCCTTGCCAGCTTCCTTTCGCCGTGCGTGCTGCCGCTGGTGCCGCCGTATCTGGGGTATCTCGGCGGCACGACGATCGATCAGATGACGGACGACGGCGGCGTCGACAACAAGGTTTGGGGTCGAGTGGTGCTCGCCTCGGTGTTCTTCGTACTCGGCTTCACCACCGTTTTTGTCGGCTTCGGTGCCAGCGCTTCCGTGTTCGGGCAACTGATCCAAACCTACCGGACCGAACTGGCGATGGGCGCCGGCATCATCATCATACTGTTCGGTCTGCATTTCCTTGGCGTTTTCAAGATCCCGCTGTTGTATTCGGAGGCGCGCTACCATGCCAACGTCGAGGGCGCGAGCCTGATTGGCGCTTATGTCATCGGACTGGCGTTCGCGTTTGGTTGGACACCCTGCGTCGGTCCGGTTCTGGCGACGGTTTTGGCGCTGGCGGCCAACGAGGGCAGCCTGGCGGCCGGTGCCTCATTGCTGCTGGTGTATTCGCTGGGCCTCGGCATCCCCTTCATTCTGGCGGCGGTCGCGATCCGCCCGTTCCTGTCGTTCATGCATCGCTTCAAGCGGCATCTGGGGACGATGGAGAAGGTCATGGGTGCTCTACTCGTGATCACCGGCATCATGTTCCTGACCGGATCGATGAATTCGTTCGGCCAGTGGATGCTTGAAACCTTCCCGGCGTTGGGGCAAGCGGAAGCCTGGATCACGCCGGATTCGTTGCAGGAGGACATCATGCGCAAGAGCCTCGAGAAGTGACACGGACTGCGGGTACAAAAACAGGCAGCGCGCCCTCTGTCGCGTTGACGATCGCGGGTTCGGACAGTTCCGGGGGGGCCGGTATCCAGGCCGATCTCAAGACCTTCACGGTGCACGGTGTCTATGGCGCCAGCGTCATCACGGCCCTGACGGCGCAAAACAGTCACGGCGTGCGCGGCGTTCAGGCGGTTCCAGCCGACTTCGTGTCGCTGCAACTGGAGACGGTTCTTGCCGATCTCGACATCGGTTGCGCGAAAACCGGAATGCTGGCGAACGTCGGTATCATCGAGGCGGTCGCGTTCGGTCTCGGTCGCGGGTTTGTTGGAGCGCTTGTCGTCGATCCGGTGATGATTGCGACGAGCGGGGACCGGCTGATCGATCCGGAGGCAGCCGGCGTGCTGCGCGGGCACCTGTTCCCGATGGCGACGTTGATAACGCCGAACCTCGCCGAAGCCGCGATTCTGATCGGGGTTGAGCTGGCGCAGACGGTCGAGGAAATGGAAGACCAGGGTCGAAGGCTGCTCGAGTGCGGCCCGGCAGGCGTCCTCATCAAGGGCGGTCACGGCGGGCAGGCCGAGGCGATCGATGTGCTGGTGACGCACGACGGGGTCCGGCGCTATAGCGCCCCGCGAATTGACACCCGTCACACGCACGGGTCGGGCTGTACGCTGTCAGCGGCAATCACGGCGCATCTGGCTAGCGGCGTCGCGCTCGAAGAAGCGGTTTCGCTGGCGAAAGATTTCGTAACCGCTGCGATCGCAAGCGCAGCTGCGGGGCCGGTCGGGCGTGGCAACGCGCCGCTCGATCATCTCTATTCAATTCGCAATTAGCGGTCGCCTTTGCGGTTCGCGCTTGGCGACCAGGGCTCGCCTTGCTATCGGGCAGGGAAATTGCCATCCAATCGCGAATTCCGCTCGTTTAGGGGGCACATGCCCGGGTCGCGTGCTGCGATCGGAAACGCGGCGTCAGTCGCCGCTAAGCATCGACCGGGTTGTCGCTAAGGGGGAAGCCTTATGACCGTTCATTACACACCGATCTGGCTGCGCGGTTTCGTACGCCTGTTCTGCGCCTCCCTTGCGATCGCCGCGGTTCCAGCGCCGTCAGTTGCCGCAGGTATTGATGATCTTGCCGGGCGCTGGTCGGGATGGGGTTCGGTCAAGTTGACGAACGGTGCCACCGAGCAGGTGAAGTGCGTGGCGACCTACTTCATCAAAGAAGCCGGTTCGAGCCTTGACCAGAACCTGCGCTGTGCGAGTGCCAGCTACAAAATCGATGCGAAGGCCAACTACAATGTCTCCGGCAGTGCGGTCAGCGGTTCGTGGGAAGAGCGGACCCATTCGGCCAAGGGAGTCGTCGCCGGTCAGGTTACGGACAATCTCTTTAAGCTGTCGGTCAAGGGCGACACGTTCTCTGCCAACATGACGATGTCGTCGTCCGCGTGCAAACAGTCGATCAGCATTACGCCGCAGGGCCTGAACGTCGACAGCATCTCGATCGGCTTGAAGAAGTGCTGAGTCGGGCATCGACACGAATCGAAGTGGCCGAATCACCACGGTTACCGCTGTAATATTGTTCCGGTCAAGAATGTGCGTTGCAGCCCCCCCTGGACTGGGCAATTGTTTCCCGAAATTGTACTGGTTGATGATCTGGTCGTGCTGCCCGCCAATTCGGCATTTCAGCGCGCACCTGAAGCGTCGGTAGGGGGGAAGTCCGTGACCCTGAGAGAGAAATCAGTCGTCCGCGGGATGCTGTATTGCGGCGTTGCCGCCGTGGCGCTCGCCGCCTCCGGCGCGTCAGCCCTGGCCGGCGGGTTTGCCATTCGCGAGCAATCGGTGTCGAGTCAGGGTGCGTCTTTCGCCGGTAGTGCGGCTGGTGGTGATCTGAGCTCGATGTTCTGGAACCCGGCGGCGGTCAGTGTCGCGGGATCCGGGCTCAACACCGAGAGCCATTATTCGCTGATCGTGCCGCGGGCCGATATCACGGTCGATAGCTGGAATTCGATCCCTGCCAGCTTCTTTCAAGCGGCTGGCATCGGTACCGAGAGCGGCAACATCGCCAACTCGGCGATCGTTGGGGCTTCCTACGGCTCATACCAGTTAAGCGAAAAGCTGTTTGTCGGTTTTGGCCTGAACTCTCCGTTCGGTCTCGTCACGGAACCGGATAATCCGACCTATCTTGGGGCGGAACTCGGCCGGACGACGAAGTTTTTCACGATCAACGCCAACCCTGTCGTCGGCTATAAAATCGCACCCGGCATTACGGTGGCGGCTGGTTTCCAGGCGCAATATGCCGATGGCGAATTGAAGTTTGCGACGGGTTTCCCGGGCGGGCCGACGACCGGTTTCCAAGGGGATGATTGGGCCTTCGGCGGCACGGCGGGCATTCTCTTCCAGCCGGCGGCGGGCACCAGCATCGGTCTTGGCTACCGTTCGCGCCTCAACCATACCCTCGAAGGCGATCTCTATACGAAGCCGTCATTCCTGACCGGTGGGGCGGCGCTGTCCTCATCGGCCGAAGCCGACATCAACCTTCCCGATATCGTCACGCTGTCGATGAGCCAGGCGTTGAGCCCACAAATGCGGGTCATGGGTACGGTGGAGTGGTCGAACTGGTCGCGGTTCGAGCAGTTGACGGTGGTTTCGCAGGAAGCCGCCGGCACGATCTTCGGCCCGGCAGCAGCGGGCAGCGCGGTGGCTACGATCCCGGCAGGCTGGGAAGACGGCTGGTTCTTCTCGCTGGGCGGCGAGTACGACCTGATGCCGAACCTGACGATGCGTGCAGGGGTTGCCTACGAAGTCTCGCCGGTGCGTGAAGCCGACCAGCGCATCCTCGGCATCCCCGACAGCGACCGCGTGTGGCTCAGCCTCGGCGGCACGATGAAGGTGACCGAATCGACGACCGTCGATCTCGCGTATACCCATATCTTCCTCGAGGATACGGAGTTCGCACGGACCTCGCTCGCCGGCAACGTGATCAACGGTTCGGTCGAGGCCAGCACCGACATCATCTCGCTCAGCATGAAAACCAAGTGGTAACGCCGGACTGACGGACGCACCTGCTTGCCCTACGGCGTCATGTCCGTCATGACATGGAACGATTGACATGGGCCGGTTCCCGCGCGCTGTCGTCGCCGCGGGCGGGCAGCTGCGGGCGTTCGCTGCGGCGCATTTCCTTCGGCCCGGAGCGGATATGGGGATGAAGAACGGGCAGCCCGGCCTTGGGCCGCTCAATTACGGCGTGCGGGTCGGCGGCTTTTTTGGCGCGCTCTTCCTGATCTATGGCGTGCATCTGCCGTTTCTGCCGTTGTGGCTGGAGTGGCGCGGACTGACGGCTGCCGAGATCTCGATACTGGTGGCGCTGCCCTACTTCCTGCGCATCGCCGTTTCCCCGACTGCCGCGTTCTTTGCAGATCGCAGCGGGCGTCACCGCCACTTCATCATTGCGCTGGCCTTGGTTACGGTCGCAATGAGCGCGCTCCTCAGCCAGCTTCACGGGTTCCACGCCATGCTGGTCGTGGCGGTGGGGCTGTCGCTTGCCATGACGACGATCATGCCGCTGACGGAAGTGGTCGCGGTGAGCGGCGTGCGCAACTACGGGTGCGACTACGGGCGCATGCGGCTGTGGGGCTCGCTGACCTTCATCGTGGCCAGTTCGGTGTCGGCATGGCTGATCGGCCAGTACGGTATCGGCATCGTCATCTGGCTGGTGCTGGTCGGTTGCGTCGTGACGGTGGTGGCTGCTGTGCTGCTGCCGCCGGATGCGGGCCGGCATGCAGGCGCACAAGTCGGCGAAGGTGGCGCTCGTGCCGGGTCGGACGCCGTGCTCGACATCGCGGCGGTGTTGGGGCTGATCCGAACGCCGGTGTTCGTTCTTGTGTTGATTGCCTGTGGGACCGTGCAGGCGGCGCATGCAACCTATTATGCGTTCGGCTCAATCCACTGGTCGCGCCAGGGCATTTCAGCGGAAGCGATCGGGCTGTTATGGGCCATCGGCGTTATCGCCGAGATCGCGCTGTTTGCGTGGTCGGGGGCCGTCTACCGGCGCTTCTCGGCGGTGGCGCTGATGATGGCTGGAGCCGCGACTTCGGTGCTGCGCTGGGGCGTGATGGCGTTTGATCCGGGGCTCGGCGTGCTGTTGGTCTTGCAGTTGACGCACGCGCTGACGTTCGGGGCGTCGCATCTTGCGGCAATCCGATACATCTCCGAATCCGTCGAAGTGCGCTTGTCTGGAACGGCGCAGGCACTTTACGCGACGATTGCGATGGGTGTGGCGATGGGAGCGGCGACGCTTTTGTCCGGGACGTATTATCCGCAGATGGCAGGGGGCACATACCTGTTGATGGCAGGTGTCGCCGGGTTGGGCCTTGCTGCCGGAATTGCGGTCCAGTGGCTGCAAAGACAGCCGGTGTCAATGCGCGAACCGGAGACTGGCGGGGAGGGCTGAGGCCGCCGTCGCTGCCTGGAGCTATTCCAGCCATCATGCGCCGGCCCGCAATCATCCCCATAACGCAGGATCAGGCGGCGCTATCCACCCGTCGTCGATAGAGAGCGCGTCGGGCCGGTCGCGGGCAAGAAGCAGCGGTCCGTCGAGGTCGATCCAGTCGGCGCCATCGGCGAGAAGCATTGCCGGCGCTGCTGCAAGAGAGGTTGCGACCATCGATCCGACCATGATCTGGAATCCGAGTTTCCGGGCGCGATCGTGCATTGCGATTGCCTCCGTCAGTCCGCCGGTCTTGTCGAGCTTGATATTGACGGCGTCGTAGCGGTCTTTCAGGGCCTCGAGATCGCGGGTCGTGTGAACGCTCTCGTCGGCGCAGACGGGAAGCGGCCGGGGGATCGTGGCGAGGATCCGATCGGCGTCGGCGGGCAGCGGCTGCTCGATCAGTTCGAAGCCCGCTTGCGCTGCAACCGCAAGCAGGCGAGGCGTGGTTTCTGGCGTCCAGGCCTCGTTGGCATCGGCGACGAGGCGGCAGTCGGGGCGGGCGTCGCGGACCGCGCGCATGCGTTCGGCATCGCCGTCGCCGGCCAGTTTGAGTTTCAGGAGCGTCAGGTGGGGGACTTCGGCTGCATCGCGGGCCATGGCCTCGGGGGTGCCGAGGCTGATGGTGAAGCAGGTCTGGGCGGGGCGGGGCACTGGCAGGCCTGCCAGATCGTGGACCGGCCTGCCGGCAATTTTGGCTTCGAGGTCCCACAGCGCGCAATCGAGAGCGTTACGGGCGGCACCCGGCGGCATTGTCTGGCGCAGTGCGTGGCGATCGAGATGCCAGCTTTGCTCGAGGAGGGTGATGGCGGCTTCGGGGGTTTCGCCATATCGGGAATAGGGGACGGCCTCGCCGCGTCCAAGCTTGCCGCGTGCGGTCAACTCCACCTTCACGACACGCGCCTGCGTCTTGGCGCCGCGCGCGATGACGAATGGGCGGCGCAACGGCCAGGCTTCAATGCGCACGCCGGAGAACTTGATTTCTGATGGCGACAGGTCCGGCATGAGGGATCACTCGACCTCGTTGCGGTTGCGGATGACCGGAGTAGTCGGGTCCCCTATGCGGCATGACCGGTGCGCCGGCTGCGGCCGTGTCAGGAATCGAGGCGGCCGCTGACGTGAGCCAGGAACAGGTAGGCGCGGCCCATGTCGGAGAGGAG
>JAHJQI010000090.1 GCA_018819265.1 Alphaproteobacteria bacterium | reverse complement strand
TTGGGGGCTCTCCTTGACCTTAGGGGCAGGTGGACGAACGGAGGCGCGTCTTATGATGCGATTGCCCCCCTCATGCAAGAAAAAAATCTTGCCGGAGGATGAAAAAAATTTTCAGCTTTTCACCTTGATTTAACAATGGCTTCGACGACCGGCCTCGTGCGGAATAAGGCGTGGCCAAACACGCAGCAAATTGAACACGTTGGCGTGTCATGCTTGGCGCGGCGTAACGTCCGACCCAGGATAGAGCGGCGGGGAACCGCAGGTTCGTCCGTCCAGGCCGTCTCGCCCGGTTTTCCCGTTTCGGAAGGCGGTCCGCGCCCTTCAACGGCCGCCGAACAGGCCGTCGAGCAGTTTCTTGGCTTTGCCGTTGCCATCGGTGTTGGCGCCGCCGTCCCCGCCGCCCAACAAGTCGTCGAGGACCTTGCCGGCCTTTTCGCCGCCGTACTGGCGGCCGAGTTCGCGGATGGCCTTGGCCGTCTGCTCCGGATCCTTCAAGACGCCCTTCAGATCCGGGGTGTAGCTGAGCTTTTCGAACGGGCCGTGCACCCGCACCGGGATCTCAAGACCGCCCGCGGACTTGTCGCCGCCTTGGCCCGAAAGGTTGGCAACGAGCTTCGGCTTGACCGTGTAGTCGACCTGCCGGTCCCCCAGCATGACCTGACCGTCGCCGGTGACGCGCAACAACGGGCTCAGCATTTCAAGGTCATTGTTCACGGCAACGCCGTTCTGGATATTGAACGATCCGCTGAGCTTGGTGAAATCGGTCTGCTCGTTGGGAGCGGCCTTCAGGTCGTTGAAGCGTCCCTGCTGCACGGAGCGGACGATTTTCGGCACGTTGACGCCGACGATCGCGCCGTTCTCAAAGGCGAAGCTGGTGGTGCCGTTGAGGCCTGAGACAATGTCCTGCTGGCTGGCGCCTGCGCTCGTCAAGGCCAGAAGGAGCTGTCCTTTGCCGGCGAGCCAGTCGATCTCGGCGGCGTCCGTCAGCAGCGGTTGAGCGGATACTCCGCTGAGGTTGAAGTTGGCACCGAAAACGGGAGTCTTGGGCTGCGCGTTCAAGGTCAGAACGCCACGGCCAACGCCGTCGTAGAGCTCCATCTCGTCAAGCTTGGCGGTGAGCGACTGGTTGAGCAGCGCAAGGTTCAATCGCGAACGGCCAACCTTGATGTTCTCATAAATAAGCCGGCCAAGCGCCAGATTGAAATTGGCGTTCAAGGCTTCGAGCGGCGAAACGTCGATCGGCTCGGTGCTCCAGCCTGCGCGCCTGGAATAGCCCTTGACGCGCGGGCCGGGCTCACTGATGAGGTCTTCGATGGAACCGGGCGCGCGTGGCGAGGCGTTCTTGGCGCGCTGACCGGACGGGTGGGCATCTTCCGCCTGCTTCCCGGCGTTCCCAGCCGCACGCTGCCGCTTGCCGGCGCCAGCGGGCGGCAGATACTTGTTCAGATCGAGTTCCGAAAGGCTGAGGTTGCCGGACAAATCGGGACGCGACCCGGAAGTATCGACGTTGATGTTGCCGGTGCCCTTCGCGCCATCGACCTCGAGTTCAACCTTGGCGAGCCGGTAGACCGGACCGTCCGCGTTCAGGCGGCCGGCGATCTTGAGCGGACCAAACCCCGACGCGGGCGGCAGCTTGACGCCAAGCCATCGGGCCAGATTACGCACCGACTGGGTATCGATTGCAACATCGCCGTTGAGCCGCAGGTCACCCGAAACATCGAGCGAGCCGCTGTATCTGGCGTCGATCTTATCCGACTTCACGGTGGCCTCGAGATCGGTGGGCTTGTTGCCCATGATCTGCTTCAGCGATTTGAGGACGGCCTCGAAATCCACCTTGTCGCCGCGGTAGCGCAGGTCGCCGTTGGCGGTCAGCGGCTTGCCGAGCGACTGCAGCGCCAGCGTGACGTTGATGTTGTCGATGTTCTCGCGGGCGGCAGCGGTCGCGTCGGTGTAGCGGATCTTGCCTTTGAGGATGCGCACGTCGCCCAGTTCGAGCTGGTCGAGGGCTGCCAGATCGACCTTGCCGCCGGATGCGGGAGATGGAGCGGCGGCATCGTTGAGATTGCCGCCGGCGGCCTGGGCGAGGCGGACCGGACCGGCCTCGGCAAGGGCTGCGAAGTCCCAGCTCCTGCGCCCCCTGCCATCGACGCGGAGATCGAACGTCGGTTCGTCGAGCACGAACTGATCGACGGAGACCGTGCGCGACAAAAGCGGCAGAAGCTTTACCTGGACGTTCAGCGATTTCATGCGGACGAAGGGAGCGCCCTGCATGCCGGGAGGCGGCGACAGGCTGACGCCCTGCATCGAAAAACCGAGGCCGGGGTAGAACGTCAGGCCGGTGCGGCCGGAGATTTCGAGATCGCGGCCGGTCGTCGATTTCACCTGGGCGACAAGCTGATCGCGGATCAGTTCCGTCGGCGGCGCAACAAACAGAACGGCAAGACCGGCGCCGATGAGGACCAGGAGGCCGACGGCGAAATAGAGCATCATCGAGCCGAACCCGCTGGCGCGCTGGCGTTGCGGCTTGCGGCGGGGCGCGGGCCGGCGACCGCGCCGGGGCGGACCGGATTGCGCCGAAGCGTAGGGGGCTCCGGGAGGATCGCCGTTCTCCGAGCCAGGGCGGTAGGTTTCAAAGCCCGGTGGTTTGCGGTTTGTCATCTAGTCCTCTCCACGATCTTCCTACGAGGCGCGGACTGCACCCGGCCATTTCCATGGCCCGCGACCGCGCCATCATCCTTGTACGTTGTCAGGCGCAGCGATTCCCTGGCTTTTGAGTACAGCTAGTGTTCTGGTTCCGACATTTGCTTCCCGTTGCAGCAGGTCTAAGAGCAAATGTCGGAACCATAAGGAACACTAGCAAGCCTATGATTCTAGTGTAGCTTTTACATCTAACGTTTGGTCGATACGCCAGCCGCTAGTGGGTACCAAACGTAAGAATCGCTACACTAGGCTGAAATTATGTCACGCGCGTGCAGAACCGCATCGCGGTCTGGCGATTGTGCACGGCTCATTGGGTGCAAACGGGTTGTTCAGGCTATGCGCCGGCCAGACGCACCAAATGCCCCATATGGTTGCATCTCCGCCGCAACCCGAAATAAGTGATTCGTCCGCGTGTCAAGGGGCTTACCCTAAGCGGTGGAATGCCTTGAAAAGGACACGCGGCTGCCGCGCGACTCGGCTAAACACAACTTATGGCTGTGTTTTCTCAGAGTCGATTGGCCGGATGGCGGGTGGCGTTTGCGCTCGCCGGAGGCATTTTCGCAGCCGTGAGCATGCTCGGCGGCGTGGGGCCGAAGGCCGCGGGGCCGATGGTTCCGGCACGTCCGGCGATCGAGGCTATTTCGGGAGCCGCGCGGGTCGTCGACGGCGACACCATCGATGTCGCAGGCCAGCGCGTGCGCCTCGAAGGCATCGATGCGCCGGAATCGGCGCAAACCTGCCCCGGCCGCTACGCTCGGGGCATGCTGGGTCCGTGGCGGTGCGGAGTTGCCGCCAGCCTTGGACTTGCCAAGTTGATCGGCTCGCAAGCCGTGGCGTGCGAATCGCATGAAACGGATAAATACGGCCGGCTGGTCGCCACCTGCTTCGTTGACGGGCGCGACATCAACCGCGAAATGGTGCGCCTTGGCCATGCCTGGGCTTTCGTAAAATATTCGACGACCTACGTCGCCGAGGAAGCCGCAGCGCGCTCGGCGAAGGCGGGGATCTGGGCTTCGATTGAACGGGCGCAACCCGCATGGGAATACCGTTCGCGCCGATGGGAAAACGCCGAACAGACCACGCCGCAGGGTTGCGTCATCAAGGGCAACATCTCCGCGCGCGGCGAACGCATCTACCACACGCCGTGGAGCCCGTGGTACGCCAAGGTGCGTGTCAATGTTCGCGATGGCGAGCAATGGTTTTGCGACGAGCGCCAGGCAATGGAGGCAGGATTCCGGCCGGCGATGGGGCGGTAGCGGCACCCGGGGGAAAGACAATCCAGCGGGCTGGCGTCACCGTTTGAGGCTCGCGATTTTTTGATCGATGACATTGCAATCTGAGTGACGGCTGCATGCGCGTCTTCGGTTACGAATTAAGGCAGCAGAACACCGACGAAAGGCGGTGCTTTTGCATCGATTATGGATCATGCCAGTCACAGGTGTCGCGTGGCGTTTGCAGTTCGCCGCAACGCCGCGTAACGGCTTCGCGATACAAGGGAATAACTGGTCAACGCCCGAAGCTTTCAAGGGCTTGATGATCGCCAGATTTTGCTTCATCAGACACGCGCATCGATCTCACGCCCGACACCAACTCGACGCCCGGTCACAGAGGGCGGGTCGCGACTTGAGGGAATTACGCGTCCGGAAAATCCGCAACAGTCCGCGAGGCGGATTGAACCCATCGTCAATCAAAGGAAGACACCATGTTTCGAACTTTCCTCGCAGGCAGCGCACTCGTGGCGGCGGTTACAACGATCGCACTCTGCATCCCTGCCAACGACGTGCAAGCGGCAGCCCCGGAGAAGGTCTGGGAGTGGTCCAAGGCCTACGGGCCCGAGTGCGTGTTCTTCGATAAGAAGGCGGGCGTTTTGTACGTCAGCAACGGCAACAACGACGCGATGAAGAAGGACGGCGACGGCTACATCTCGAAGCACTCGCTCGACGGCAAAGTGATCACCGAAAAATGGGCGACGGGCCTCAGCGCGCCGAAGGGCATGGACGTTGTCAACGGCCGCCTGTTCGTTGCCGACGTCGACGCACTGGTCGAGATCGATCTGAAGGACGGCAGCGTCGTTGCCACGCACGCGGCTCCCGAGGCCAAGCTTCTCAATGACGTTGCCGCCGACGCAAGTGGCGCGGTCTACGTCTCCGATACGATGGGCAACCAGATCTACAGGCTGGCCGATGGCAAGATCGAATCCTGGCTCAAGGGCGACACGATTGCCGGTCCCAACGGACTGCTGGTCGCTGGCGACAACCTGATCGTCAACTCGTGGGGCGTGCTCACCGGCAACGGCTGGGAAACGTCGGTCAAGGGGAGCGTCTACTCGGTTTCGCTGGCCGACAAGTCGATCAAGCCGCTTAGCGAAAAGCCGGTCGGTAACCTCGACGCCATGCAGCCGCTCGGCGACGGGGCGTATCTTCTCGGCGATTTCTGGGTCGGCAAGATTTTGAAGTTCGCGAGCGACGGCAGCGTTTCGGAAGTGGCCGCGCTCGAGCAGGGCACCGCCGACTTCGACTACGATCCATCGACGAAGACGGTATTCGTGCCCAACATGATGAAGGGCACGGTCACGGCTTACAAGATTGCGCCTTAACCAGCGGATCAAAGCCCCTCGATATTCAGCGCCGGCGGGAAACTGCCGGCGCCGTTTTTTTGATGCGGCTGCGGGGTGGCGCATTACGCTTACGCTAATGCGCCCTACATGTTGCGTTTGGAAGCGTCAGAAGCAGCTTGTAGGGTGGATTAGGCGAAGCCGTAATCCACCGGTGGCCGCCGCAATCGTTTCGCCCGCTGCGGCGCATTACGTTGCGCTAATGCGCCCTACATGTTGCGATTTTTGATCCGCCGGCAGCGCTTTGTAGGGTGGATTAGGCGAAGCCGTAATCCACCGGTGGCCACCGCATTTGTTTCGCCCGCT
>JAHJQI010000089.1 GCA_018819265.1 Alphaproteobacteria bacterium | reverse complement strand
GCGGAACAACCGATTTCAAGAACCGTGCTTAGGTCCCCACCTTCGTGGGGATGACGTATCGTATAGGTGCATCCGCAGCATCATCCCGCCTGCTCCATGCCCTCCAACTCGTCGATCATGCCTTCGATGACTTTCAGGCCCTTGTTCCAGAATTCGGGGTCGCGGGCATCGAGGCCGAAGGGCTCGAGCATCTCGGAGTGGTGCTTGGAGCCGCCGGCTCTCAGGAGGTCGAAATATTTCTCGACGAAGCCGGGATGGGATTCCTGGTAGAGGCCGTAGAGCGAGTTCACGAGGCAATCGCCGAAGGCATAAGCGTAGACGTAGAACGGCGAGTGGATGAAGTGAGGGACGTAGGTCCAGAACACTTCGTAGCCGTCGTGGAATTTTATCGAGGGCCCGAGGCTTTCGGCCTGCACGCTCATCCAGAGTTCGTTGATCTGGTCGGCTGTGAGTTCGCCTTCGCGGCGGGCTTCATGGACCTTGCGCTCGAAGGTGTAGAAGGCGATCTGGCGGACGACCGTGTTGAGCATGTCCTCGGTCTTGCCAGCCAGCAGTGCCTTGCGCTCCTTCGGCTCGGTGGTTTCAGCCAGCAACTTGCGGAAGGTCAGCATCTCGCCGAAGACGCTTGCGGTTTCAGCCAGCGTCAGCGGCGTCGGGGCGAGGAGTGCGCCCTGGTCACGGGCGAGCCACTGGTGGACGCCGTGGCCGAGTTCATGGGCGAGCGTCATGACATCGCGCGGCTTTCCGAGATAGTTCATCAGCACGTAGGGGTGGGCGGAAGGGACCGTCGAAGCGGAAAACGCGCCGGGGGCCTTGCCGGGGCGCACGGGGGCGTCGATCCAGCCATGATCGAAGAATTTCTTGGCGATGCCGGCCATCTCCGGTGCAAAGCCGCCATAGGCCGAGAGCACCATTTCCTGGGCCTCCGGCCAATCGATGATGCGTTCGGGCTTGTCGGGCAGCGGGGCGTTGCGGTCCCAGTGGTTGAGTTGCTCCATGCCGAGCCATTTGGCCTTCAGCTTGTAGTAGCGATGCGACAATCGCGGATAAGCCTCGTGCACCGATTTGACGAGCGCATCGACGACGGGTGCCTCGACGCGGTTGGCAAGGTGGCGGCTGTCGGCGACGTCCTTGAAGCCGCGCCAGCGGTCGGAGATTTCCTTGTCCTTGGCGAGCGTGTTGGTGATCAGCGTAAAAAGGCGGAGGTTGTCCTTGAAAGTCTTCGCCAAGGCTTCGGCGCCGGCCTGTCGCTTCTTGCCATCCGGATTCGACATCAGGTTGAGGGTGGCCTCCAGGCCGAGCAATTCCTTCTCGCCTTCAACGTCGAACTTCAGCGACGACATCGTCTCATCGAACAGACGGTTGAAGGCACCGCGTCCGGTCTGGCCCTTCTCGGTAAAGAGACGTTCGATATCCTCGGAAAGCTGGTGGGGCTTTTCCTTGCGAAGGTCGGCAAACCAGGGGCGGTAGCGGGAAAGCTCCGGGTGTTGCAGCGCTTTTTCCAGGACCGCTTCGTCGATCTGGTTCAACTCCAGTTCGAGGAAGATGAGGTCGGTCCACATGGCGGTCAGCTTTTCGGAAATGTCGCCGTAGAACTTGGCGCGCGCCGCGTCGGACTGGTTGGCCGCGTAGCGCAGTCCGGCATATGATCCGAGGCGGCCGAGCCGGTCGGCGAGCGCTTCGTAATCCTTCACGAGTTTGGCGAGCGCGGCGCCGTCATTGGCGGTCTCGACGACTTTGCCCTGGTAGGTTGCCTTGATGCGCCTGGCTTCGGCGGCGCCTTCTTCAAGGTCGCGCTTCACTTCGGGAGCATCAGGGGCGGCATAGAGGTCGGCCAGATCCCACTGGGGCAGATCGCCGAACTCGGTTGCGAGAGTCGAGCCTTGCGCGTCTGCCGGGGCGGAAACCTCCGCCTGGTCAAAATAAAATGGCGCGCGCGGGAAAACCGTCATGGGATGCTCCGTCATATGCGTGGGAATGGGCCGGGATCAGGCGTCTCTCCCAATGTGAAGGCCCGGCAGTCGGACATCAAGGGTCCGAATTCGAACACTTCTCATCACGATGGGTCTTTTAGGAACGGGTTGTTTACCCTTCTCGGGCACTGTTTGTCTCAAGTTGAGTTGCCGCGCAACGGATGTCCGGAGTCCGGATTGCCCGTAATGCCTCGTTAAGCATCGCGTGTTCCGTTTGGCGGCGTGTGTTAGTTGTGAGTTGAGTACGAGTCCCAGATGGCCCAACGCGTTCTTATCGTCGATGACGATCCTGCCCAGCGCCGCATCCTCGAAGAGTTGATCAAGCGGTTCGGCTACGACACCAAAACGGCGGGCTCCGGCGAGCAAGCCCTTTCGATCCTGCAGGGCGATGGCACGGCGATCTCCCTCGTGCTCCTCGATCTCGTCATGCCCGGCGTCGGCGGCATGGAGGTCCTCACCACCCTCAATGGCAAGCCGGACGTGCCGCCGATCATCGTGCAGACCGCGCACGGCTCGATCGACTCGGCGATCAACGCGATGCGCGAAGGCGCGATCGACTTCGTCGTCAAGCCGGTCAGCCCCGAACGGCTCGAAGTCACGATCAAGAGCGCGCTGCGCCTCGAAGAACTGACAGGTGAAATCAAGCGCATCAAGAAGAAGGTCGAGGGCAAGCTGACCTTCGACGACCTGATCCTGCGCGGAGAGGCCATGCACCGGGTCGTCCAACTCGGACGGCGCGGCGCCAATTCCAACATCCCCGTCCTCATCGAAGGCGAATCGGGCGTCGGCAAGGAGCTGATCGCACGTGCCATCCAGGGAGAATCGGACCGGGCCGGCAAGCCGTTCATCACGGTGAATTGCGGCGCCATTCCCGAAAACCTCGTCGAGTCGATCCTGTTCGGCCACGAAAAAGGTTCGTTCACGGGCGCCACCGACAAACGGCTTGGCAAGTTCCAGGAAGCCGACGGGGGCACGCTTTTCCTCGACGAAATCGGAGAACTGCCGCTCGACCTGCAGGTCAAGCTCTTGCGCGCGCTACAGGAAGGCGAGGTCGATTCGGTCGGTTCGAAAAAGCCGACCAAGGTCGATTTCCGCCTGATCTCGGCGACGAACAAGGACATGATCCAGCTCGTCAAGCAAGGCAGGTTCCGCGAAGACCTGTATTACCGCCTCAACGTGTTCCCGATCTGGGTGCCGCCGCTGCGCGAACGTATCGAGGATGTTCCGGGTCTGGCGACCCACTTCCTCGCCCGCTTTGCGGCCGAAGAGGGCAAGCGCATCGTCGGTCTCTCAAGCGAAGCCTCGCGCCTGTTGTCTGCCTATTCGTGGCCCGGCAACGTTCGCCAGCTTGAGAACGCGGTATTCCGTGCTGTCGTGCTGGCCGACGGGCCGGAATTGACGGTCAACGAATTCCCGCAGATTGCAGCCCACGTCGAAGGCTTCAAGGTCGAACTGCCGGCCGCCCCCTCGCAATTGCAAAAGCAGCCGGCCTATACCGGTCCTGCCCTGCTCGGTGCCGAGGCCACCGTGCCGCGTACCGTCGAAATCAAGGCAGGATCGCTCGGCATTCCGGCGATCGACACGGATGGCGACATCCGCCCGCTCGATGAAATCGAAGCCGACATGATCCGCCTGGCGCTTGGGCGCTATCGCGGCCACATGACGGAAGTCGCCAAGCGGTTGAAGATCGGCCGCTCGACGCTCTACCGGAAAATGCAGGAATACGGACTCGAACCGCGCGCGAACTAAGTGTGCTTTTTTAGTCAACACTCGGTAAACCGGTGTTGAGCAGGTTCGTCAACACTCAGCAAGCTCGTGTTGAGCAGGTTCGTCAACACTCAGCAATCTCGTGTTGAGCAGGTTC
>JAHJQI010000088.1 GCA_018819265.1 Alphaproteobacteria bacterium | reverse complement strand
GGCGTTCGCACGATGTGTTGCGGCGTTCGCACGATGTGTTGCGGCGTTCGCACGATGTGTTGCGGCGTTCGCACGATGTGTTGCGGCGTTCGCACGATGGCGTAGCGGCTGCACTTGCCGGTTCGCCTAGAGGTTCGGACCGGCTAGCGAGGTGAATTGTTCAGGTGAAGCTGCCAACATTGTCTTCCGATCCGGTCGCGGCCTTGTCGCGCATCGGCATGGCCGTCGGCGATTACCTGACCCCGACGATCCGGCTCGGGGTGACCGGACTTTCGCGGTCCGGCAAGACCGTTTTCATCACCGGGCTGGTGCGTTCGCTGAGCGGTGCGTGCCCGCAGCCGCCGTTCAAGAACGTCGATCGCATTGCCGGTTTTCGCGCCTACCTTGAACCGCAGCCCGACGACGATATACCGCGCTTCGCCTACGAAGAGCACCTGGCCGCGTTGTCATCCGATCCGCCCGTTTGGCCGGAAAGCACACGCAAGATCAGTCAATTACGCCTGACCCTCGAGTGGCCGGCACAGGACGCGATCCGCGGGGCGTTCGGCCTCACCCAACGGTTGCATATCGATATCGTCGATTATCCAGGCGAGTGGCTGATCGACCTTGGACTACTCGGTCGGAGCTTCGAAGAATGGTCGGCGGAAGCGCTCTTCACAGCCGAAAGCAGAGGCCTGGAGCTTTACGCAAAAGACTTCCTGGCGTTCCTCGCACGCAGCGACATCGCCGGTCCACTCGATGAACAGGTCGCCATCGAAGGCGCCAAGATCTACACCGACTATATCTCGCGGGCACGTCGGGCCGATTCGTCGCGGGCAGCGCTCGGGCCTGGGCGGTTCCTGCTTCCCGGCGACCTTGAAGGTTCGCCGCAGCTGACGTTTTTCCCGGCCCGCAAGGCGGCCGTCGAGGCGACGACGGCAAGGCGCGGTCCGACGACCGGCGATCTCTTGGCGCGGCGGTTTGAAAAGTACAAGCAGAACGTCGTTCAACCGTTCTTCGAAAAGCATTTCAGCCGGCTCGACCGGCAGATCGTGCTGATCGACACCCTGTCGGCGCTCAACGGCGGCGGGGAAGCCCTGGCAAACCTGGAGCAGGGTCTCGACGGCGTGATGAGAGCCTTCCGTCCCGGGGCCAATAGCTGGCTGTCGTTCCTGCTGGCGAGGCGGATCGATCGAATCGTGTTCGCGGCAACGAAAGCCGATCACATCCATCACACGTCCCACGACCGCCTCGAGGCGATCCTGGAAAAAGCGGTCTCGCGAGCCTCGCAGCGGGCCAGCAGCGCGGGGGCCGGACTGCGCTGCATCGCGCTGGCGGCATTGCGGGCGACGGAAGACGTGGACAGGCGGGCCGGCGATTCGACTTATCACTGCATCCGCGGTGTACCGATCGCAGGCGAGAAAGTCGATTCGCGACTGTTCGACGGCACGCGGGCAGCGGTGGTGTTTCCAGGAGACCTGCCGGCCGACCCACTCGATGCCTTCGAACCGTCCAAAGCGACGCCTGAAAGCTACCGGTTCGTCCGCTTCCGCCCGCCGCTACTTAAGGATAACGGCGGGGAAGCAGGAAAAGACGACAGCCGCAACATCTGGCCGCACATCGGGCTGCAACGCGCTTTCGCCTTCCTGTTCGAGGATCAGTTGCCATGAGCCCAGACGACAAAGGCCGCAAGCCGCGAGTGTTCGAAGCCGACGACCCGGCCATCAAGGTCTCGGCACCGCAGCCGGGGCGCGAAGACGAAGGTGATGTCACGGCAGGCCGGCAGGCGAGCGAAGCATCCGAAGCCGACGCGGAAAGCGGGCTTGGCGATGCTGCGGGCGGGGCGAGCGCGCAGCCGCCAGGAGGCGCGTGGTCGTTCGGCTGGTTCAGTGTGTTCCTTTCGGCGGTCCTGGGGCTTGCGGGGCTGGCGTGTTCGCTGTGGTACACGCGCTTCGTCTCGGTCGCGGTTCTCAGGGACGACTGGGTGGGCTTTATCGCGCGCGGGCTTGCCGGCATCGTTGTCGCCGGTGTCGCCTACTTCGTCCTGCGTGAATTGATCGGCTACCTGCGGCTCAACCGTCTCGGGCGCCTGCGCAGCGATGCCAACAAGGCGAAGATCGCGGACGACTACAATCTGGCCCGGCGAACCGTGCGACGCCTCAAATCGAGCCTCGCGGGGGAGCGCGACATGCGCTGGGCGCTGGACCGGTTCCGGGAAGACGAGCGCCACATGCGGGATGCAAACGCGCTGCTTGGGCTGGCCGACCGGATTCTACTGGAAAAGCCCGACCAGAAGGCCCGCCAGGTCATCTATGAATCCTCGCGGCGCGTGGGCATTGTCACGGCCGTCGTGCCGATGACCTTCATCGTCATGGCATTCGTGCTGTTTGAAAATTTGCGGATGGTACGCCGGCTGGCCGGAATCTATGGCGGCCAGCCCGGGTTCTTCGGCGGACTGCGGCTGTTCTCCTGGATCATCGGACATATCGCGGCGACCGGGGCGATTGCGCTGACGGACGATCTCTGGGGGCAGTTTCTGGGACAGGACGTGCTGCGGCGGGTTTCTTCGAAACTCGGCGAAGGCGCCTTCAACGGAGCGCTGACCGCCCGCCTCGGGGTCGCCGCGTTGTCGATCTGCCGGCCGCTGCCGTACATCGAAACCAAGCCGCCACGGGCCCGGCACATCTTCTACCAGGCGTTTCCCGACCTTAGGCCGGACCTGGCCAAACGCGCCTGGAAATCGCGGGAATAGGCTGCAAACGTGCGATTCCGTGTTTGGCTCCGAATCAACACGCGTGGCAGCGGTGCCACAAGGAACCATCATTGCGACAGTCGTTGCATCCGAAAGATACCCAATGCTGAAAAATTCTGCATAGATGCCTTCGGAGATCGGCGAATTAGTTCATTCGCGTGCTGGTCTGCCGATTGAATAAGTTTGGTAGGGTTGTGAAGCGTCAGCGTCGTTTGGTTGCTTCCGGCCCGTTCCGTAAGACGGGAGTAGGGGAATGAAAAAGAATAGCCTATATGCCCTCGCCGCCGCGGGCCTTCTGGCCGGCTTTGGTGCGACGAGCGCAATGGCCGCAGATCTTGGGGGCGACTGCTGCGCAGACCTCGAGGAACGGGTCGCAGAACTTGAAGCTACCACCGCACGCAAGGGCAACCGCAAGGTCAGCCTGACGCTTTCCGGCTTCGTCGCCCAGCAGGTTCTTGCCTGGGATGACGGCCAGGAGAGCAACGTCTACGTGACGGACACCGGTTCGATCTCAATCGGCACTCACTTCGCGTTTTCCGGTCAGGCTCAGATCACTACTGACGTAAGTGCCGGCTTCATGATCAAAATCGAAGCCATGAATAACGATTCTTTGACGATCAGCCAGAACGTCGATGATAGCGGCAACGCTTTCTCGGGAAGTGGCTCGGCTCTGGCTCTAGAAAGCGCTTATTGGTTTATCAAGAGCAATACCCTGGGACGTCTCAGCGTCGGTCAACAGTCGGGCGCGGCTGACAATCAGGCAATTCTTCCAGACGGTTCTGGCTCTCTGGTCCAGGCAAACTACGTCTTCTACGATGTTAACGGCTTCCTGGTGCGCCGTAGTGACGGAGCGCTTTCGCGTGTTAACTTCGGCTCGTTCGCAACTTGCCAGACTTTTGGCGACGCCCTTGGCGCAGCCGGTGACTGCGAAGGCGACCCCAACAATAACGTTCGCTACGATACACCCACTTTCGCGGGCTTCTCCGCTTCTGCTTCCTGGGGTGAAGACGATGTTTGGGGTGTGTCGGGTCGCTATGCTGGGGAATTTGGCGGACAGATCAAGTTCGCCGCCGCTGTGGCTTATACACGTCGCACTGACGATAACGCTGCGCCGATCGCCAAAGCTAACGGTGGCCTCGATGCTGGTGCGTTCTCGTCGGGTGCGTATATCGAGCACATCCCGACCGGCCTGTTCGTGTACGGCGCGTACATCGCAGAAGACCACGAAGTCACGAACTCTGCACGCGGCTTTGGTCGCGCAAATCCAGAAGGCGAAAACTGGTATATCAAGGCTGGCATCAAGCAAAAATGGTCGTCGCTCGGCAGCACCACGTTTTACGGGGAGTATGGCGAAAACGACGATAAGATGTCTGCCGCCTTGTTCGACGCCGGGGTCAGCAGCAGCACCATCGAGCAATACGGAGTTGGCATCGTTCAGAACGTTGATGCCGCTGCCATGCAACTCTGGGTATCGTGGCGTCACTTCGACGTCGACAGCGTGAACTGTGCCGGGGCGGGTTGTGCCGCCGTCGGGTTGAACAACGGAACGACGTCGTTCGACGCTATCGACATCGTTAAGGCCGGCGCTCTGATCGCCTTCTGATCCGACTGCCCGACTTGAACAGCTCGAAAGGCCATCCCGGTGTCCCGGGGTGGCCTTTTCTGTTTTCCGATACTGAGGCGATTTCGCTTGCCCGCTGCGGCTGGCACAGCCGCCCCTGCACGGCTTGCGATGCGATGCTTCCCCCATATAGAGCACTTCAACCAACGCGCCTGCTGACCATCTGACGGCGGCGGCGGATCGCGGCCTGGTTGCCTGCCGCAACTCACCTGGACCAAATCCCGCAGGCCCGTCACCCGCTGCATTCGCCCACGAAACGAGCTGGTGCCGCCTCATAAACAGTGTGCTTCCGGCACCACCTGGGCTTTTCGCCATCGTCAAATCCAGCGGCAGGGCGGTGTTCCGCGACGAAATCCCGCCCCATCCACAGCGTTTTCCAGCGCGAGTTCCGTGAGCACTGAAATCTGAGCCGGACAGCGCCGTATGACGATTTATTCGCAATAACTATTCGTGGCTCGCAGTTTTTTGGTTTTCCATTCCAACTGATAGCATTTCTGGCGATTTTGGTTCTAACTGGTCCGGTTACGAATATGTAAATGCTCTGCACAATGCGTTGCAGCATTGACACACTGGGGCTGCTCAACCTGACCGGCTGCAAGGATCAATTGTGGCACCTATGCGAATCGATCAATTTCTGGGCATGCGGCTCAGTCCTTGCGTTCATCGCCGCGCTAATGTGTGCGGCCTTTTAGTTTCGCGTCCTGTTCAGGCGTCCGCCAACAAATTGAAAACGCAGACTAGGAGATAGTCGATGAACAAATACAGCCTGAGCGCCTTGCTGGCGGCCGGCCTTCTGGCGGGCAACCTTGCAACCGGGGCGCAAGCTGCTGACCTCGGTGGGGACTGCTGCGCCGATCTAGAAGAACGTGTCGCCGAACTCGAAGCCACGACCGCCCGTAAGGGTAATCGCAAGGTTTCGCTGACGGTGTCCGGCTTCGTCGCCCAGCAGGTCCTGGCCTGGGACGACGGAGTAGAAAGTAATGTCTACATTACCGACACCGGTTCGGTGTCGATCGGCACGCACTTCGCCTTCTCGGGCAAGGCGCAGATCAACAGCGAATGGGATGCCGGCTTCCTGTTGAAGATAGAAGCCATGAACAACGATTCTCTCGGGGTCAATCAGGATACTGACGAAGGGGGCAACGTGTTTGCCGCCGTTCAGGGCAACCCGGGCAGCGTCATGGCTCTCGAAAGCGCCTACTGGTATCTGCGTAGCAACCGGTTAGGTCGTCTCAGTGTCGGCCAGCAGTCGTCGGCTGCGGACAACCAAGCCATCCTTCCGGACGGTTCGGGTTCGCTGGTTCAGGCCAACTACGTCATGTATGACGTTCAAGGCTTCACCACATTGGTTGGTGGCAATCGGACCGGCTTCAACTGGGGTGCGTTGGCCAACTGTCACCCCGTGGGCGGCGCTGTCGCAGCTGACTGCGATGGTTACCCTTCCAACGTCGTTCGTTACGATTCGCCGACCATAGCCGGTTTCAGCGCATCGACCTCCTGGGGTGAAGACGATGTTTGGGCGGTGTCCGGTCGTTACGCTGGAGAGTTCAGCGGTGTAAAGTTGGCCGGTGCTATTGCCTACGTCCAGAGTTCGGATGAAGGTGCGCCGGGTGCCACCGGAGCTAACGCTGGCGCGCTGGCTAATGGTGGTCTCGACGTAGGCCACTTGCAGATTGGCGCCTACGCCGAACACGTTCAGAGCGGGCTGTTCGTTTACGGTGCGTACGGCACCGAGGACAACGAGGTTACTGCATCGTCGCGTGGCGCTGGTCGCCTCAATCCGGATGGAGAAAACTGGTACATCAAGGCCGGTTTGAAGCGCCAGGTCTTCGCGATCGGTTCTACAACGTTCTATGGCGAGTATGGCAATAACGACGACAAGATGACCGCAGGTCTATTCGATGCGGGCGTTACCGACTCGGAACTTGAACAATATGGTATCGGCATCGTGCAGAATGTCGATGCTGCGGCGATGCAGCTTTGGGTAGCTTGGCGTCACTATGAGGGCGACCTCACCTGCGACAGCGCTCTTGCGGGTGCTACGGGATGCGCGGGCGTAGGCCTTGCAGAGGGGAACTCTGATCTCGACGAATTCGACCTCGTCAAGTTTGGTGCACTGATCAACTTCTGATCCACAAGTCCGAAGTCCAACGCGTTTCTCCATCTGCGTTGGACTTCAAATCTCCATTTCCAGGGAAAAGCCGGCCTTCGAGCCGGTTTTTCTTGTTTTGGCTGGTGAACGTGTTTTTTTGGGCGCTCGGTCAACTAAGGCGCGACGCCTCACTAGATGACGGCGTCGAAGTCGGCACGCGCAATCTCAGGGTGGCGCTGCGCAAGTTGCGCAAGCTGGCCCGGCAGGGGGCGGAAGATGAACTCGATCTCGACGATATGATCCGGTCCACGGCGGAACGCGGTTTTCTCGACATCAAGATGTCGGCCTGAGCGGCGCAACGCAGTCAAGGTGTTGATGTTCTTCGACGTCGGCGGTTCGATGGACTGGCATGTCAAAACCGCCGAGGAATTGTTTTCGGCGGCGCGCAGCGAAGCGGCGCATGTTCCCGCTGACGCTCGATGGGCTGGAGCGCGCCGTGCGCGAGTTGCAACGCTGATGCATCGGCAACGCCGGCAGACATCCAGCTGCCGCGCGTCCTCAACGCCTTTTTTCTGGCCAATTTGCGCTCACAGCTAATTCGCGACGGCGATTGACCGGTGCTTAAAGGTCGGGCAATCCTCAATTCGAATGATTTCGATTCCGGGGGTTTCGGACGATGACTCTTCGCATTTGCGCTAGCGCCGCCTTCATTTCTGCGACCGCCTTGATGGCCGCAGGCTGCTCGTCTGGCCCGGGTATGACCACCGGGTCGCTGTTCGGCGGCTCCAGCCAGACGGCCGCTCCCGTCGCTCCCGTTGATAACAATACCCCGACCGGCCGGGCGCTGCATGTCGGAACGGTCGCGGCGCGTGCCTCCAAATGCGGCTATAACTTCGACGCAGCCGGCCTCAAATCCAACTACCTTGCAGCGGAAGCCGCGAGCGGCCTGGCTGTCGGCGACCTGACGAGGGTCGAGCAGATTTATGACACCGGCTACCGCGGCGTGATGACTGCCGCCGCCAGCGAGCCCGATTACTGCAACTCGAAGCGGACGGCGGCCATCAAGACCGACCTCACCAAGGTGCTGTCCGCCGATTTCTCGCCTCCCCCGGCACCCAAGGTTGCGGGCGACGGCGGTGTGTTCGGCGGTCTGTTCGACCAGGACGTTGTCGCGGACAAGGGGCCCCAGTTCGGCACCGGCGACTGGTGGGACTCCCAGCGCGACAACAAGCGCTGATCGTCGGCGTCCTTCAGGTTTGAACCAGCCCTCGTGCAGCAGCTCCTGTATATCGAGACGATTCTTAAACTGAGTGGCGGCCTCGTCTTACTCCTGTTGCCGTTGACGGCTTGCAGCATCTTCGGGCTGCCCAAACCGCAGACCGGCTTGTGGCCGCGGCTGCTCGGCGCGGTTCTGATCGGGATCGCGGGGGCGACATATGTCGAGGGAGCCACCACGGTGCACGGCCTCGGCATGGCCGGCTGCGTGGTCATCAACATGGTGGCGGTGGCCGTCATCCTGACGCTGCTGATATTGGGGGCGGCAGGTTCAGCGCACCGGGGGCGCTGGATATTGGCGCTACTGGCGCTTGGGCTATCAGGCTTGAGCTTCCTCGAACTGGGGCAAATCTGACGGCTTTGCGGAGTGGCCGCTCAAATTTTTGGCTTGGTCTGGGCGAAGGCCTTCGCGAGGGCTGAAAGTTTGTTGGCGAGGTGGGCCTTCAACAACCGGCTGAGCCTCTTGCCATCCCGCGCCGCCAATGCGGCTAGAATCTCCTCATGTTCGGCTATCGCTTCGGCCCAGCGCTCCCTGGATAGATTGGCCATATAGCGGGCGCGGCGCACCTGTCCGGAAACGGTGCGCAAAAGCCGGGGGAGCGCGGTGTTGCCGGACGCTTCGAGGATCAGCTGGTGGACTTCCTCGTTGACGCGGAAGTAGCCTTTGCGGTCGCCCTTCTGGAACATCGCAATCATTCTGGCCTGGAGCACCGCCGCGCGTTCAATCTGGGCATCGCTCGCATTCTGGCAGGCGAGTTCGCCGGCGAGCGCCTCGAGCGCGCCCATCACCGGGAAGGCGTGCTGCATGTCTTCCAAGGTGACTTCGGTGACGGAGGCACCCCGGTTCTGCATGAGCTGCACGAGACCCTCGGTCGACAGGATCTTGAGAGCTTCGCGGACAGGGGTGCGCGAGACGCCGAACTGCTCGCAGAGGATCTTTTCCGAGATTTTCTCGCCCGGCTTCAGTTCGCCATGAACGATCGCGCGGCGCAACTGATCGGCGAGATCTTCGTGAAGCGCGCGTCGCTCGATTGGTGCGATGGCAGAGGTGCCCATGACCGGTCTTCCTATTGCTGTTTCAATCGAGCTTGCCTGCAGAAGCTTCAAGAAGAAGCCGCGCGACGTGCACGGCCTGGCGCGCAGCGCCATCGGCGATCTGATGCCGGCAGGACGTGCCGTCGGCGATGATGACGGTCTTTGCGTCGGCCTCGCGGACGCGCGGCAACAGCGACAGCTCGGCCATCGCGATCGACGTCTGGTAGGTTTCGGACTGGTAGCCGAAGGCGCCGGCCATGCCGCAGCAGCTCGTCTCGATCAACTCGGTTTCGAGATCGGGGATCAGTGCGAGCACGCTCTGCACGGGGCTCACGGCATTGAACGATTTCTGGTGGCAATGCCCGTGCAGGAGCGCCTTCCTGGCTGCAACCGGCCCGAGTTGCAGATCAAGCTCGCCGGCCTCGAGCTTTTTGCAAAGGTATTCTTCCAAAAGCAGCACCCGGCTCGCCAGTTCTTCGCTCCAGGCATCCCCGAGCAGGGCGACGGCTTCATCGCGGAACGTCATCACGCAGGAGGGTTCGAGGCCGACGACATAGCCGCCGTTCTCAAGCGTCGGGCGAAAGGCGGCGATGGTACGGCCGAGTTCCTGCCTGGCTTCGTCGGCAAGGCCCGCTGCAAAGAAGGTGCGGCCGCAGCACAGCGGGCGGCGTCCGTCTTCGTCGCGGGGGGTGGCGTGTGCGAACCTTATTCCGGCGCGCTCGAGGACCGTCTCGGTCGCGCGCAGGTTTGCGGGTTCGAAGTAGCGGTTGAAGGTATCGGCGAAAAGCAACACCTCGGCGTGCCCAGAGTGCGATCCTGTTGCTGTCGGGCGGTAGGTATCCGAGCGCCACTGCGGCAGGCGGCGGCTGGCGCTGAGGCCCAGCATTCGATCAGTCAAGGCCGCGGCACCGGGCAGCGTGTCGCGCAGGTTCATCGCCCAGGGAATGCGCGACGCAGCCTCAGCATACCGCGGCAGGTAGGCGACGAGACGGTCGCGCAAGGATATCCCGTTCTTCTTCGCCCGCCGGGCCAGCACCTCGATCTTCATCTTGGCCATGTCGACGCCGGTCGGGCATTCGCGGCGGCAGGCCTTGCAGGAGACGCACAACGACAGCGTCTCGGCCATCTCGTCGGAAGCGAGCGCGTCCGGACCGAGTTGTCCGGACATGGCGAGGCGGAGCGAATTGGCGCGACCGCGCACGACATCGCGCTCGTTTTTCGTGACCCGGTAGGACGGGCACATGACGCCGTCGCGCATTTTCCGGCAGGCGCCATTGTTGTTGCACATCTCGACCGCGCCCTGGAAACCGCGGCCGGCGCCGTAGTGGCCCTTCCAGTCGAACACCGCGTCGAACTCGGGCACCTGGTAGCCGGGGCCATAGCGCAGCAGGCGGCGATCGTTCATGCGCGGGGGCCGTACAATCTTGCCCGGATTGAGCAGACCGTGCGGGTCGAAGCGGTCCTTCACCCACTCGAAATTCTCGACCATGCGTTCGCCGAACATCGTGCGATGGAATTCCGAGCGCGCGATGCCGTCGCCATGTTCGCCCGAGTGCGAGCCCTTGTATTCGCGCACCATTTCGAAGGCCTCTTCGGCGATGGCGCGCATGGCGTTGAGGTCGGTGTCGAGCTTCAGGTTGAGCACCGGGCGGACGTGCAGGGTGCCGACGGAGGCGTGCGCATACCATGTGCCGCTCGTATCGTACTTCCTGAAAATGCCGGTCAGCCGGTCGGTGTATTCGGCGAGGTCCTTGAGTTCAACGGCACAGTCCTCGACGAAGGAGACGGGCTTGCCCTCCGACTTCATCGACATGACGATGTTGAGGCCCTGCTTGCGTACCTCGATGATTTTCGACTGGAAAGCGGGATCCGTCGCCTTGACGACGCCGCCGTCCTTTTTTCCACGATCGCCCCAGCGGAATCCGAGTTTCGCCATCAGATCGTCGAGCGCATCGAGACGGCGCAGGTTCTCGTTCTGGTCGGGCTCAGCGAATTCGACGATCAGGAGGGCCGCGGGATCGCCCCTGACGAAAGCGTCGACCACGGGGCGGAACATGGCGATTTCACGGCCCAGCCGGATGATGTTCGAATCGACCAGTTCGACGGCCGTCGGGTCGAGCTTCACGATGTGCTGGGCTGCGTCCATCGCCTCGTAGAAGGTCGGAAAGTGGCAGACGCCGAGCACCCTCTGGCGCAACACCGGCGACAGCTTCAGCCTGATCCTCTCGCTGACCGCCAGCGTACCTTCGGAACCGACCAGGAGGTGGGCGAGATTGTTGCCGGCATTATCGGGAAGCAAGGCATCGATGTTATAGCCGCCGACCCTGCGGATGATGTCGGGAAAGCGTACGCGGATTTCGGCTTCCTCGCGGCGGCCGAGGTCGAGCAGGTCGCGGACCAGGCCTGCGGGCATTCCGTTTGGTGCATGTTCGGTCACGAGGCCGAAGCAGGCGCGCGATCCATCGGCCATCAGGGCATCTACCGCAAGGACGTTATCGCGGGAGGTGCCGTAGCGGATCGAACGCGATCCGCACGAGTTGTTGGCGGTCATGCCGCCGATGGTGGCGCGCGAACTCGTCGAAACGTCAACCGGATACCACAGTCCGTGGCGTTTCAAAGCGTCGTTGAGGTGGTCGAGGACAAGGCCCGGCTGCACGTCTGCGGTGCAGCCCGCGGGATCGACCGAGAGAAGGGCGTTGAGGTGCCGGGAGAAGTCAATGACGATGGCTTCATTGACGGTCTGGCCGCACTGCGAGGTGCCCCCGCCGCGCGGCAGCACGGGTACGCCTTGGTCGCGTGCGATGGCAAGAGTTGCCTCTACGTCCTCGAAGGTCTTCGGGATGACGACGCCGAGAGGCATCATTTGATAGATCGAAGCGTCGGTCGCATAGCGGGCGCGGGTGAAGGCGTCGAACAGCACCTCGCCTTCCATCTCCCTGGCCAGCTTTTGCTCCAGCCCCGGAGCCACCGCCATCGTCTGCACCGCCATTGACAAGCCTCGCCCGTATGTATGCATAATACATAATTACGAATTCGCTGCAGTGGCAAGCGCGCAGGGTGGTTTCGGGATTGCTCCCGAACGGTCGGGCCGTGGTGCAAACGAGACGCGCCGACGTCACCGGCAGCCGATGCCCTCGCGCCTTGAAGCGCCGGCCGGAAGGGAGTAGTTCAGGGTGCCACGGCCTGACCAAATAACGTAAGAAGACGACAAGACCGATTACGGTCGAACCATAACAATCGGGAGGAACTATCATGAAACGTTCGACACTGTTCGCCGCGGCCGCAATTGCGGCCTCACTTGCAACGCCGGCTCTGGCCGACAAGCTCGTCTTGAAATTCGGCCACGTCGGCAAACCCGGCTCGTTGTTCGAAGCGAGCGTCAACGAATTTGCTCGGTGCGCGAATGCGGCACTCGGCGACAAGGCTGAAGTCCAGACCTTCGGCTCTTCCCAGCTCGGCAAGGACCAGGAGCTTCTGCAGAAGCTCAAGCTCGGTCAGATCACCTTCTCGCTCCCGTCCTCCGTGATGTCCTCGGTCTCCGACGAATTCGGCGTTTTCGAGATGCCCTACATCATCAAGGACCGCGATCATATGCGCCGCGTCCAGGGAGAATTGATGGACAGCGTCTTCCAGCCGGCGGTGCAGGCGAAGGGGTACGAGATTATCGGCCTGATGGAGAACGGCTTCCGCCACATCACCAACAACGTCCGCGCCATCAACAAGCCTGAAGACCTTGCCGGCATCAAGCTACGCACTCCCAAGGGCGCCTGGCGTGTAAAGATGTTCAAGCTTTATGGCGCCAACCCGACACCTATGGCCTTCTCGGAAGTGTTCACCGCGCTGAAGACCGGCGTTATCGACGGTCAGGAAAATCCCTACGCGCAAATTGCTTCGGCAAAATTCCAGGAGGCGCAGAAGTTCCTCTCGATTACCGGGCACGTCTATACCCCCGCCTACGTATTGGCTTCGAAGGAGCATTTCGGGAAGCTGCCCGGCGATATTCAGTCGGCATTGCGCAAGTGCGGTCAGGATAGCCGGGACGCCGTGTACAAGATTGCCGAGAAGCTCGAAGTCGACCTTCTGGAAGAAATCAAGAAGAGCGAGATTGCGGTAAACACCGCAGACTCAGCAGCCTTTATCGCAGCCTCCCAGCCCATCTACGCGGAGTTTGCGAGCAGCGTCAAAGGCGGCCAAGAACTGATCGACAAGGTTCAGTCGCTCGCGAAATAAGTTGACGCATTCGAAGCGCTCAGCCTTCACAAGGCGGACCAGGCCGGCGACGTGCCGGCCTGGTCTATGGTGCGGGCAGTGCTCTATTCCTCGCGTAGTCGTCACCTCCCTTAAAAAACAAGAAATCGGAGTTTTCGGCCGATGCTGCTCGCGATCAGACGTTTCCTGGAGAGCCTCCTGGAGTGGGTGACGGTCGGGCTGATGATCCTGTTGACCTTCATTGTCATCGTGGCGGTGCTGTTCCGAGTGGCCGGGGATTCCCTGTCCTGGTATGACGAGGTGGCTGCGATCTGTCTGTCCTGGATTACCTATTACGGCGCAGCTCTTGCCGCGCTGAAGCGGCGCCACATCGGCTTCGACACCATCCTTCTTTCGCTTCCTTTATATTCCCGGATGGCGGCTCTGATCGTCGGCGAAATCGTAGTCATCGGCTTTTTCGTGATCATGGCCTGGGCCGGGTGGGAAGTTCTCGAAGTGCTGAGTGGCGAGTTTCTGGTGTCCCTGACCTGGGTGCCGGTGCAGTTCACGCAATCGGTCATTCCCATCGGCGCAGTGCTCTTCATCATCTGCGAACTCGTGAGCCTGCCTGACTACTGGCGGATGACCGCTCAGGGCATTTCCCTGGAACACGCGGAAATTGAAGACGAAGTCGAAAGCGAACTCAAAAAGACGGGGGCGAATTGAGCCATGACGGTCTTACTCTGCTTCGTCATCCTTCTCGTCCTCATCTGCATCAACGTGCCGATCGCGGTGGCTCTTGCCGTTGCGGCCATCGTCGGGCTGCTGGCCACGGAAGGAACTGGCAGCCTCGTCACCGTCGCCCTCGACATGTACGACGGCTCGACCAAGTTCTCGCTGATCGCGATTCCGATGTTCGTGCTCGCCGGCGCGCTGATGAATGCCGGCGGCATCACCGACCGGCTGATCAACTTCGTCTCGGCGCTAATCGGTTTCGTGCGCGGCGGTCTCGCCATGGTCAATATCGGCGTATCGCTGTTCTTTGCCGAGATCTCCGGTTCGGCGGTAGCCGATGTCGCAGCGCTCGGTTCGATCCTCATCCCGCAGATGAAGAAGCGCGGCTACTCGGCTCCATTCGCGGCGGCTGTGACGTCATCGTCGGCGTCGCTGGCGATCATCATCCCGCCGTCGATCCCGATGATCCTTTATGCAACTTCCGCCAACACCTCGATCGAACAGCTGTTCGTCGCAGGCGTGGTGCCCGGCCTGCTCGGCGCTGCCGGGATGATGGTGGTCGCCTACATGTTCGCCGTGAAATACAACCTGCCGGTCGAGGAAGCCTTCAACACCAAGCGTGTATTCGATACCTTCATGGACGCGCTTCCTGCGTTCACGCTGCCCGTCATCATCCTCGGCGGCATCTTCGGGGGATGGGTCACGGCAACCGAAGCTGCCGGTCTCGCCGTCATCGCGGCGCTCGTCGTCGGGGCGTGGTATCGCGAATTCAACATCCGCCATCTGCGCCGCGCCATGCTGGATGGCGGCATGCAGACCGCCGTCGTGATGCTGCTGGTCGCCGCGAGCGTGCTGATGGGCGGGTTCCTGACGCGCGCGCAGGTTCCCCAGCAGCTGGCGCAAAGCATTCTCGATTTCACCTCGAACAAGTACGTCATCCTGGCGATCCTCAACGTCTTCTTCCTGATCATCGGATTTTTCCTGCACTCGGCAGCAGCTATCATTCTCGTGATCCCGATCGTTATCCCGCTGATCACTGCCGCCGAAATCGATCCGGTCCACTTCGGTCTCGTCGTGACGCTCAATCTGGCCATCGGCCAGCAGACTCCGCCGGTGGCAAGCGTTCTCATCACCGCTTGCGCGGTCGCGAGGGCGAACATATGGGAGGTGTCGAAGGTCAACATCTACTTCGTCGGGGTGCTGTTCGCGGTCTTGATGCTGTGCACCTACGTGCCGGCCGTTCCGATGTTCCTCGTCGAGTATTTCTACCGGTGAAGGACAGCGCTGACCGCCTTGCGAACTTGCCAGGCCGTCGACCGCCGGCAGGAAAAGGAGTTTGACATGTCAGGTCCACTTTCGGGTTGCCGCGTCATCGAACTCGCACACATCATGGCCGGGCCGGTTGCCGGGTTGATGCTGGCCGACATGGGCGCCGACGTCATCAAGGTCGAAAAACTCAACGGCGACGATACGCGCCGCTTCGTGCCGCCGACGATCAACGGCGAAAGCGCCGCCTTCCTGATGATGAACCGCAACAAGCGCGGTATCGTGCTCGACCTCAAGTCGGAAGCCGGCAAGGCGGCGTTGAAGCGGCTGGTGGAAAACGCCGATGTGCTGATCGAGAACTACCGGCTCGGCACGATGGAGAAGCTCGGCCTCGGCTACGATCAGCTCAGCGCGATCAACCCCGGCCTCATCTATTGCGAGGTGTCGGGGTTCGGGCGCACCGGCCCCTATGCGCATCGCGGCGGCTTCGATCTGATCGCTCAAGGCATGTCGGGACTGATGTCGATCACCGGCGAAGGGCCGGGCCGCGAACCGGTGAAGGTCGGCGCCCCCGTCTCCGACATCACGGCCGGCATCGTCGCGGCGATGGGTATAGCGGCAGCCTACGCGCACAAGCTCAAAACCGGCGAGGGGCAAAAAGTCGACACGTCCCTCTTCGAAGCCGCAATCACGCATACCTACTGGCAATCGGCCATCGCTTTCGCCACGGGCGAGTCGCCGCACGCCATGGGGTCCGCGCATCCGCTCAACGCACCCTACCAGGCATTCAGGACCGCCGACGGCTGGATCAACATCGGGGCTGCCAATCAGACCAACTGGGAGAGGACGCTCTCCCTCATCGGTGCGCCCGAACTCAACGAAGATCCCCGATTCTCAGCGAATGCGGTGCGCATCCAGAACCGGGAAGTCCTGGCCGATCTCCTGAACGCCATCGTGCAGCACAAGACGACCGCCGAATGGCTTGCGATCTTCGAAGAGGGCGGCGTCCCCGCCGGACCGGTGCTGACGATCACGGAAATGCATGCCGACCCGCAGGCTTTGCACCGGGACATGATCGTCTCGACGCAGCACCCCGTCGCCGGAGAGGTCAAGACAATCGGGCATCCGGTCAAGTATTCGAAGACGCCGGGGGGAGTGGAAAAGCCGGCACCGGTCATGGGGCAGCATACCCGCGAAGTCCTGCGCGAGGCCGGTTTCTCTTCCGACGACATCGCAGCGATGATTGCCAGCGGAGCAGCCGTCGCCGCCGATTAGATTGATTTTTGTTTGCCGCATGTTCGAAGCGCATCACCGAAGCTCGCCTCCGGCAAGACTCCGCATACACTACTTCTGAACATGCTCCGGCCCACCCGGCCATCGCGCACAGGGTCGTCGACTTTGCAAGCGCGACGAGATGTCGTCCGATTGCAACGCCATCCACAGGGCGTCGCGGAATCATCCAACGGCCTGTTTGAGTATGCGGCCCCCCGGGGTATGGATGCGTCAACGTTGCGCCGCCGAAGAGTTTGAGCCCGCCATGTCCCGCACCCTCGCCAGCGCCGCGCCGGCCACCACTCCACGAGCGGACCCGCGACACGATGCGGCCGGTTTCAGGCCGGACATCGAGGGCTTGCGCGCGCTCTGCGTCGGGGCGGTGGTGGCGTTCCACGCTTTTCCGGCGATGCTTCCCGGCGGTTTCATCGGGGTTGACGTCTTCTTCGTGATCTCCGGCTTTCTCATCACACAGTTGCTGGTGCGCGAAATCGAGGCGACCGGCCGGATCGACCTCGTCGATTTCTGGGCGCGCCGCATCCGGCGCATTCTACCGGCGGCGACCCTGGTGCTGTGTGCCACGGCGGTGATGGCGCTGTTCGTCTCCGCAATCGATGCGCGGCTCATCGGGCGCCACATCATCGCGGCGGCGCTGTTCTATTACAACTGGCGCCAGGCCGGAGAGGCGGTCGATTATCTGGCGCAGGACGACCGCGACAACCCGCTGCTGCACTACTGGTCACTGGCGGTCGAGGAACAGTTCTATCTGGTGTGGCCGCTGCTGCTGGCGGGGACGGCGCTGTGGCTCAAGCGGTGTGCGCCGCGCCAGCCGGCTGGCGCCGCGATCGGCATTGTTGTCGGCGTGATCGCCGTAGCATCGCTGACCTATTGCGTGGCTGTCACGTGGGCGAACCCTGCGCTTGCGTTCTTCGATACGTTTGCGCGCGCCTGGCAACTGCTGGCCGGCGCGATGGCTGCCGTTGCCGCGAACGGCATGAGGAGTCGTCGACCAGGGCTGTCGGGCGCAATCGGGGTCGCCTGCGTCGGTGTCCTCATCGCCAGTTGCCTCCTGATTTCCGAGCGGACTGCCTATCCCGGGGTCGCCGCCGTCGCACCGACCCTCGCCGCTGCCCTGCTGCTGCTGTTCGGTGGAGCGCCGGGGGCATGGCCGTCGGCGATTTTGTCGGCGGCGCCGCTGCGCTATGTCGGCCGTATCTCCTTTTCCTGGTACCTGTGGCACTGGCCGCTGATTGTCTTTGCCGGAATGACCGCAGCGGGTTCCGGCGAGGCGCCAGGAGAAGCTCAAAGCGCACCGGCGTTGATTGCAATCGCGGTGTCCTTCTCACTGGCGGCGGCGACCTACCGGTTTGTGGAACAGCCGTTTCGCCACAGCGTCGCCCTCAAGGCATCCCGGCGCAAGACGTACGCGGTCGGCGCGCTGCTGATTGCCGCCGGTGCTGCGAGCGGAGTTGCGATGAGGGCGTTCGGGCCGGACACCGTTGCGCTCGGCAACGGAACGTTCATGAGCCTGACGGCGATCAAGCAGGATCGCCCGGTGATCTATTCGGACCGCTGCCTGTTGCGCTTCGAGGACGTTTCGTATTCGCCTTGCGTCTATGGCGCGGCGGCAGGAACCAGGACGGTGGTACTGTTCGGCGACTCGCATGCCGGGAACTGGTTTTCCGCAATCGACACTGCCGCCAGGAAGCAGGGATGGCGGCTGCTGGTTCGGATCAAGGCATCGTGTCGTCCAATCGAGGCGGAGCAGATCCGTGGCAACGGCCAGCCCTATCCCGAGTGCGAGGCGTGGCGGAGCCGCGTCATGGCGGAACTGATAGCGACGAAACCGGATCTCATCGTCGTCTCGAGCATGACAAATCCGCTGCCGGCGGCGAGCGAACAGGTTACCTTCAGGTGGCTGGCGGGCATCGCGCCGACCGTCGTCATGCGCGACACGCCGGTGTTACCGGAAACGCCCGGAGACTGCCTGAAGAGGACCTCGAATGCCGGCGATTGCGTCTGGCGGTTCGAGGATTTACGATCTCCGAACAGCTATCCGAAGTCGAAATCGGCGGATCTGCCGGCAGGCGTGTCGATCCTGGACGTCAATCCTCGCATCTGCCCGAACGGAGTGTGCCGGGCGATTACCGACGGGCGCGTCCTGATGTCGGACAAGCACCATCTGTCGGACAGTTTTTCGCGAACACTTGCCGGTGAATTCGAGCGACTGCTGGCACCGGCCGGAAAATAAAGCCGGCGCGAGCGGGGACGGCGCTGAGCTAGACGTCGCTGTCGCCGACGGCGGCGAGCGCATTCGAGCGGTACTCGCGCCGGTAGACGACCCACAGCACCCAGGTGCAGGCCGCCATGAAGATAAGCGGATGCAGGAACCAGCCGAGCCCCGCGATGGCGAAGTAGATTGTCCGCAAGCCGTCATTGGTGTGGGTTGCGGCGATGGAGGCAAGACGCGCGGTCTTGGCGATGTGGCGTTCGCCCTGCGCCAGGTCTTCGGCGCTCCCGGCCGGCATGGCGCCGAGCATGATGCCGAGATAGTGGGTCAGCCGGAAGGCCCAGGCGAACTTGAAGAAGGCGCGGATGACCAGCGCCATCATGAACATGATCTTCAGTTCCCACATCACAATCGCCGTGTCGCCGACGAAGGGAAGCTGTTCGAGGCGGATCTTAACGTTGTCGGCGGCGCCCAGCATTGCCGCCAATCCGCCGAGGACGATCACGGTGGTGGAAGCAAAGAACGCGGTCCCGCTCGACAGCGATGTCATCAACTGCGCATCCATGATGCGGACATCGCGGTGCAGTGCCGCTCGCATCCATTGCACGCGGCGCAGTTCGACGGCGGCAACGAGACCGACCTTGCCTTTCAGCGGGCCATGATTCACCGCCCAGCCATAACCGAAATAGCAGGCGGCGAACCAGGCGACGGCAGCATAGTCGAGGATGTGGATGGCGCTTAGTGACATGGCTTGACCTTGCGCCGATTCATAGCGGTTCGGGGGGAGTGGCGTGGACCATGGCCGGGCTCACGCGGGGGCGCAGACATAGCGGTGCTGGATCACACCTGGAACCGCCCTGACGTCCTCAACGATTTTCCAGTTTGCCGCCCTGATCATGTCTTCCATCGTCGACTTGCGATAGCGCGCGCGCAGCAGGGGCTTGTCGGGCACCTCGTCGAAGAATGGCTTGATCTGCTCGGCGTCGACGAAGCACGAGAATACGAGACGCCCATCAGCTGCCGCATAGCGGCGCAGAATTTCCAGGATCGCCGCGGTGTCATGCGGTGCCAGATGGGTGATGACCGAGAACATCGTCAATATATCGAACGGTTCGCCAGAAAGCGGCAGAACCGACTGCGGCGTCATCGCATCGCCCTTCGGGTTGTACATGTCATTCTGGAAGGGTACCGTCGCGAACATATAGCGGGCGTCGCCCGCCAGCGCCTTGCGCATGTGATCGATCATGGCGGTATAGACATCAAGTCCGGCATAAAGCGCCTGCGGGCTGTCACGCTCACAGAGGGCCTGTGCCATCTTGACGCCGCAGCCGAAGTCGAGCCAGCGCGCGCCTGCAACCGGCCGGGCCGCGTCGACGAGTTTCATGATCTCGAAGGCAGACCTGAGGGATGCGGCCTCGTCGTCGCGCAGTGCGCCACGGCGGAATTTCTTCGGAACCGAAAGCTTCACGGTTGCCATAATGGTTGCCTTCGATGCAAAGCCTCACCCAATTCGCGGCGACGTTGAAGGCGGCACCCGGCATTGTCAAGCGGCGGCGGCAAGCGCGGCGCTTCGGCATATCGACCGTCGTTCCGGATGCGCATTTGCGTCCACCGCTGCATGGTGCATCCGTGCGATTGCGATGGAGGGCGCCACCGCGCAAGGCTATAAGCGGAACCGGACGCGATCCAGAACAAACCGGCCGGACACCAATAAGAAGGACCTCCCGCGTGACATCGATCAACGCCCGCATCGCCAGGGAACTCAACGTCAAGGTGGCGCAGGTGGCGGCTGCCGTGGAATTGTTCGGCGAAGGCTCCACGGTTCCCTTCGTTGCCCGCTACCGCAAGGAGAAGACCGGCGGTCTCGATGATACGCAATTACGGACCATCGAAGAGCGGCTCGGCTATCTGCGTCAGTTGGAGGATCGCCGCGCGAGCGTCCTGCGTTCGATCGGCGAACAAGGCAAGCTGAGCGACGAATTGCAGAAGGCGATTGCGGCCGCCGAAAGCAAGGTCGAACTCGAAGACCTCTACGCGCCCTATAAGCCGAAGCGTCGCACGAAGACGCAGGTCGCGCGTGAAGCCGGGCTCGAAGCGCTGGCCGATGCGCTGCTATCGACACCGGCGCTCGATCCGGACAAGGAAGCTGCAAAGTTCGTCAACGCCGAACTCGGTTTTGCCGATGCGCAGGCCTGCCTCGATGGGGCGCGCGCCGTGCTGATCGAGCGGATCGGTGAAACCGCCCGGCTTGTCGGGGAGCTTCGCGAGTGGCTGTGGAATGCCGGGCGCCTGTCGTCGAAAGTCGCCAAGGGAAAGGACACCGAGGGGGTGAAGTTCTCCGACTATTTCGACTTCGACCAGTCAATCAGGGACTTGCCGTCGCACCGGGCGCTGGCGTTGCTGCGCGGACGCAACGAAGGTTTCCTGAACCTTGGCCTCGATGTCGCCTGTGACCCCGGCAGCACGTATCAACCAGCCGAAGCCATGATCATGGCGGCCTTCAACATCGCCGATCGCCGGCGTCCCAGCGATTCCTGGCTTGTCGAGACGGTCCGGCAGGCGTGGAAAACCAAGCTGCACAAGTCGCTGACCACGGATCTTTTCGCGCGTTTGAAGGAGCGCGCGGACAAGGCGGCCATCGATGTTTTCAAGGCCAATCTCAAGGACCTGCTGCTGGCCGCACCAGCCGGGCGGCGCATCACCATGGGACTCGACCCCGGCATTCGCACAGGCGTCAAGGTGGCGATCGTCGATGCGACGGGCAAGCTTCTGGAGTTCGCCACCATCTATCCGCACCCGCCGCGCAACGACTGGCAAGGGGCACTCGCAACGCTCGCCGCGCTGTGCATGAAGCACAAGGTCGCGGTCATCGCCATCGGCAACGGCACCGCGAGCCGGGAAACCGACAAACTTGCCGGCGAACTGATCAAACATCTCAAGGACCCCAAGCCGATGCGGGTCATGGTCTCGGAAGCCGGCGCGTCGGTCTACTCGGCCTCCGAACTTGCCGCCAAGGAATTTCCGGACGTCGATGTCAGCATTCGCGGGGCCGTCTCCATTGCGCGGCGTCTGCAGGATCCTCTCGCCGAGTTGGTCAAGATCGACCCGAAGGCGATCGGGGTCGGGCAATACCAGCACGACGTCGACCAATCGGAACTGGCGCAGTCGCTCGATGCCGCAGTCGAGGACTGCGTCAACTCCGTCGGCGTCGACATCAACACCGCTTCCGCGCCGCTATTGTCGCGCGTTGCCGGCCTCAATTCGGCGATCGCCCAGAACATCGTCCTGCACAGGGACGACAAGGGGGCCTTCAAGAAGCGGACGGACATCAAGAAGGTCGCACGCCTCGGTCCGAAGGCGTTCGAGCAGGCCGCGGGCTTCCTACGCATCATGGACGGACCCAACCCGCTCGATGCTTCCGCCGTCCACCCGGAAGCCTACAAGCTTGTCGAGCGCATCTCGGAAGCGACGAAGAAACCTTTGAAGGCCATGATCGGCGACGCGGCGTTTCTGCGTTCGCTCGAACCCCAGAGGTTCGCCGATGCGCAATTCGGCGTTCCGACCGTCACCGACATCCTCGCCGAACTGGAAAAACCCGGCCGCGATCCGCGCCCGGAATTCAAGACGGCCAGCTTTGAAGAGGGCGTCGAAAAGATTTCGGACCTCAAGCCAGGCATGATGCTCGAAGGCGTCGTGACGAATGTTGCGGCCTTCGGCGCCTTCGTCGATGTCGGCGTGCATCAGGACGGGCTGGTGCACGTCTCCGAACTCGCAGACCGCTTCGTCAAGGACCCGCGCGACATCGTCAAGGCCGGCGACGTCGTGCGGGTGCGGGTCAAGGATGTCGACGTGGAGCGCAAGCGCATCGCCCTCACCATGAAGTCCGGCGTGATCGAGGCAAACGCGACGGGCGCGTCGCAATCCAAGCCGGGCGGCGGCAAGCCAGCGGGCCGGAGCGGCGGCGGCCACGCGAGCGCATCGCCACCGAAACCACAAGCGCAAACGTCAGACGGCGAGTCGGCGCTGGCGGCGGCCCTGCGGCGTGCGCAAAAGGGCTGAGCGGGGCCTTCTCAGAGGGTCGCTGGCTGGTTGGGAAAGCTTTCGATCAATCCCCTCAGATCTGCGAAAGCGGTGAAGGACGCAGCGTGCCTTATCTCGCTCAAGGGTGACTTTCGGTAGCCTTCGGCAAATAACAAAAAGGGCAGGCCGGCGGCTTCGGCGGTTGCCGCATCGACCTCGCTGTCGCCGACATAGAACGTCGCCGTCGTGCCGAGATCGGCTGCGGCCTTCAGAAGTGGCGCCGGGTGCGGCTTGCGTTCGGGCAGCGTATCGCCGGCAACGACTGCTGCGAACAGCCGGTCCCAGCCGAACGACTTCAGAAGTGTCCGGGTCGGCTGCATCGGCTTGTTGGTGCAGATGGCGAGTTTGCAGCCGGCGGCGGCCAGATCATGTATCGCTTCGCTACTGCCGGGCATCGGCTGGTTGGCCGCGGGCGGAGCTGCATCATAGAGCACCATGAAGCGGGCGAGTTGTGCGTCGAATGCACCGGGTGAATGTGCCCGGCGGGCTTGCAGAGCCTGTTCGAGAAAGCGCCCGGCGCCATTGCCGATGTAGCGTCGCGTCTCGGCGACATCGAGGGCGGGAAGATCGAGTTCTGCCATCAGGGCGTTCGCTATGTCACGGATGGCCGGCGCGCTTTCGATCAGCGTTCCGTCAAGATCGAAGACGATGCCGGTCATGCAGACTCCTGTCAGGACAATGGCGAGGCGAAATGGAGGGCGGGCGTCAAGGCGGGACAGTGGCGGTTCATGGACTGCCGGCAGGCCACCTGCCAGATATAGCAAAGTGGGGCGGCGCAGGAAATTATACCGATTGAGTGAGGTCGAGGCACACAACATGGTTATCGACGATTTCAGCAGTCCGCCCGCACCCGCCTGCAATGGCGCGCGCTGGCAGGTCTTTACCGATAAGGTGATGGGCGGCGTGTCGCGAGGGGGGACGTCTCTCGAAACGGTCGCGGGCCGGCAGGCGATCCGCATGCGCGGCAGCGTCAGCCTCGATAACAACGGTGGCTTCGTGCAGATATCGCGCGATCTGGCGCGGGACGGCGGGCCAATCGACGCCAGCGGCTTCACCGGTATCGAGCTTAAGGTGTTCGGCAACGGCGAACGTTACAACGTGCATCTGCGCACCGCCCAAACACGCCGCCCGTGGCAGTCGTATCGTCACGAATTCATCGCAGCGCCGACGTGGCAGAAGCTCCAATTCCCGTTCGCCGGCTTCACGCCGCACCGGATCGAGGCGCCCCTTGACCTCGGCACGCTGAGACGGATCGGGCTTGTCGCGATCGGGCGGGAATTCGATGCCGATCTCAGCGTCTCACGGATCGCTTTTTTCTGATGCGGGGCCTACCGGCAAACGCGGCCCGGCAGTTGCGCCGGCTTTTCCAAGCCGGCCCGCTATCAAGAAGGGGACCGCAGCGCTTCAGCCAACGAGAGTGTGCGCACCGTGCCGTCAGTGTCGCATTTGACGAGGAGCTGCATGGCGTCGCTGAGGCCGAGGACCTTTCCCCGCACCGGGCCGCCATCGGCACCAGCGGGAAACACCGCTGGCGTCTCCTGCCCCTCGACGCGGCCGATGAACTGCTCATGCACCGCTGCGAAACCGTCATCCTGCCATTCATTTATCCAGGTCAGCATGTGCGCGGCGAACGACTGCAGGATCTGGCTGCGGTCGAGATCGCCGCCGCCTTCCTCGAAAACCGTTGTCCTGCCGCCTTGCCTGCCGGGCTCGGGATCGTCCGGAGCGGACTGCAAAGAGATCGAGATGCCGAGCACCAGCCAGTCGGGAACCTGGTCCTCGACATCGGTGCCGGCCGCGAACCTCAACTTGCCGGCCTCTCCGCCATTGATCAGAAGCGTCGACGGCCAGCGCAACAGCACGGCTGTCAGCGGGGGCATCAGCGCGCCGAGACTGTCGGCAAGCGCGGTGAAGGCGAGCGGGTACATCTGCCGCGACTGCGACAAGTCGACGTCCGGCTCCAGGATCAATGCCAGGTCGACGCTCGCTGTGGATCGGCTCCACACGAGATCTGCAGCGCCCAGTTCACCCGCCGCCGCGCGTCGGCATGCGACGTCGAACGGGGATTCCGGCACGTTCACCGGATGGCCGGAGATGAGCGGGGGAAATTTCGGGTCGGGCAGATGCATAATCGCTCGTTCTCAAGCCGGTGGCGCAACGCGGTCCGCTTCGTTAGCTTTCTAACCCAGCTCGATATCCCCTTCGACGACGTGGTTGAGGGCAGTGCCTTCGGCAGTCAGTACCATCTTCACCTTGAGCGGACCCTTGGTAATCGTGCCGCTGCGGACGAGTTCTTCGATCTCGCGCTGGGAGGTGACGCCGACCTGTTTCAGAAACTTGCGTAACGACATGTTGAAGCGTTCTTCGTCCATTGTCTTCATCCTCGCAGGTTGTCAGTTTAGATCTACTCAAGGAAGTTCTGCTCGGTTTTGGGCCGGGGCGCAACACCGCGGCGATACCGGCTCAATACGTCCAGTTCTCCGCGAGTTTTTCAGCCGCGGCCTGGAGTTGAGGGACAAACGCCACGGCGGTCTTGACCGTCAGACGCTGATCGGGACCATGCAGAGCGAGGGCCGCCAGAATTTTTCCTTCCCGGTCGAGGATCGGTACGGCGATGCCGACGATGCCGATGTTCTGCTCGCGATCGTTGATGGCGTAACCCCGGGTTCTCACTTGCTGGAGCTGCGCCTCCAATTTCGGAACCGATGTAATCGTGGTGGAGGTGAAGCCGTCGAGCTTATGCGCCCGCAAAAGCTGGCGGCGCAGATCGGCGGCCATATAGGCGAGCATGACCTTGCCGCCGGAGGTGCTGTGGGCGCGCACGCGGGAGCCTTCCGACAGATGGACGCGCAGCGACCATTGGCATTCGATCCGCTCGATGTAGACAAAGTCAAAGCCGTCGAGGACGCCGATGTTGCAGGTCTCGCCTGTCTCGGCGACGAGGTCGGACAGGATGGCCCGCATCGGAGCCGTCTGGTTGCGCGATCGCAGCGTTGCGAATGCCAGCTGCGACAGGCGCGGCCCAACTGCGTAGCGGTCGCCGTCGGCAATCCGGTTGATCAGGGCGTTCGACGTCAGCTGCTGGAGTACGCGGTGGATGGTCTGGCGCGGCAAGCCGAGGCGCAAGGTCAATTCCGGCAGGCTGACCGGCTGGGGATGATCGACAATCGCCTCCAAGACGATGATCGACTTCTCCAGGGCAGACATGCGATCGTGCTCGTCGCTATTGGGCTTGGCGGGTTGGTGCTTCATGCCGTTCTCCAATCGCAGTCGCGCGCGAAGCATTTCATCACATACGGGCCAGGACTTATGGGCCAGGACTTATGTGCCAAGTCTCAGGAATTCGCATTGACGGGCGCGGCGAATTGCATTGACAAGCCGCTATAGGATGCTAAAAGCTGGACATATTGTCCCACTTTTCGGATGCGTGAGCAAGCTCGAATTTGCTGCGTAACGCGTTCCCGGTGACCCGTCCATTTACCTGGCCTAGTACCCGCTTTCAGAAGTTCGTGAGTCATTCGCGGCAACCACATTGACGAACTTCTGAAATCAGAGGGTACTAGTAAAATATTGAATCTAGTACCGCTTTTCGATCAGAAGTCCCTGAAAGCGGTTGACTGATACGACACAGGGACTTCTGATCGGCGGTACTAGCCGACGACGACAGGGAGTAGCAACGGGATTCTCTTGGCGGCCATAACGCCAGGGCTTTCCATCCAAGGAGGAAAAAAAAATGGCAGTGATTTCGGTGAAGCCGGCCCTCGGGGTGATGCTGACGGCTCTTCTAAGCGGGGCCGTCCTGACGGGACCCTTGTGCGCGCAGGAGACTTACCCCTCGCGCCCAATCGACGTAATCGTAACATTCGGCCCGGGCGGCGGAGCGGACCTGATGGGCCGCAAATTCGCGCAATTCGCCGAACCCCTTCTTGGCGTCGCGATGCCGGTCGCCAATATTTCGGGTGCGTCGGGCAATGCCGGCTTGACCCGCCTGCTGACGGATGCCCCCGACGGCCACAGCGTCGCCACGCTGATCGCGCTGTCGGTTTCCGCATGGGCGGCCGGGATCGGCAATCACAATCCCGATGAGTTCGCTTTTGTGGGCATGATGCAAAGCTCGCCCTCGATGCTGTTCGTCAACAAGGATAGCCCGTTCAAGACCTATAAGGACGTCGCGGAATACGCCAAGGCGAACCCCGGCAAGCTGCGTTGCGCGACATCGGGATACGGCACGATGGACGACATCACGCTGAAGTACCTCGGTACCAAGGGCATCAGCATCAAGAACGTGCCGTTCGGCAAGCCCGCCGAGCGTTATGCCTCGGCTGTCGGCGGACATACCGACTTGATCTACGAGGAACCAGGCGATGTCGCCCAGTTCCTGAAGTCCGGCGACCTGCGCCCGATCGTCGTCTTCGACGAAGCCCGCCATGATGCCTTCAAGGACGTCGAGAGTTCGAAGGAACTCGGCCTCGAGATCAACGACCTGCCGAACTTCCGCACGATCGCGGTAGCGGCGAATACGCCAGCCGACAGGATCGCGACGCTCGCCGCGGCAACAGAGAAGGTTCTGGCAACGCCCGAGTGGAAGGAATTCTGCGAGAGCACCTACACCTGCACACCGGCTAAATCGCCGGAGGAAGCGAAGATGATCGTCAAGAAATTCTACGAGACGGTGAGGGGCTATCTCGAGAAATTCCCGACGACGGCTGAAGAAAAAGCCAGCTCGAAGAAGTAACTCGACTTCGAAGCCGCAGAAGCCGGCACCGTTTTCCCGCGGTGCCGGCCGACGGTTGGCGTTGGCTTTTTCCGACGCCACGACGACGGGTCACGAAAAGGTGGCCGGACTGTCCCACCCGCGCCCATCAGAAGGTGTTGGCCGATGTCTTTCTCGAACCGGGCGATCCGCATCGGACTGCCCATCGGATCGCTGGGGCTGTGTGCCTATCTGTGGTTTCACATCGCCAGCAACAACGCTGCACTCGACGCCGTCCCCAATGCGGTCGGGCCGGGCGGCTGGCCCCGGGCCATGCTCATCGGGCTGGCGATTTTCAGCGCCCTGACACTGGTCTCCGAACTCATCGAATGGCGCCGCAGCATCCGCAGTGGGGTGGAGGTCGCTATCGCCGCGAAAGAGCCGAACGGTTCGCAGGCGATGGCGCTTGTCGGGGTCGCGATCATCCTCGCCTACGGTTTTTCAATTCCCTACATCGGTTTTGCCGTCGCGACCATGGCATTCCTAGCGACCTGGTGCCTGCTCGGCCGCGTGCGATCCCCGATCACGGTTCTATCGGTGTCGATCATCGGCACGATCGTGTTGCTCTACATGTTCGTGGCCGTCGCGAAGATGCCCTTGAACCGCGGGGTCGAACCCTTCAACTCGGCAACGATCTCGCTTTACCGCGCGCTGCGGATCTATTGAGGAAAGGACTTCGTCGATGGATCTTGCGACGCTCTTCTTGAACGGTGCCATCGGCGCCTTTCAGCCGCATAATTTCCTGATCCTCATTACCGGGCTCATGGTCGGCACGATCGCAGGCGCGTTGCCCGGCATTTCGTTCGTCAACGCCATGGCGATGGCGCTGCCCTTCACTTATGTGATGGAGCCGGTGACGGCCATGTGCTTTCTTGGCGGCATCTATGTCGGCGGCGTCTTCGGCGGCTCGATCTCCTCTATCCTGATCAATATACCCGGTACGCCCGCCTCGCTGCCGGCATGCTGGGACGGCTACCCGATGACCACCAAGGGGCTGTCGACGCGCGCCTTGCGCATCGCGATCACGGCATCGGCGACGGGCGGGTTCTTCTCGGCGGTGATGCTGGCAGTCGCCTCGCCGCCGTTTGCGGCCTTCGCGTTGCGTTTCGACCAGCCCGAATTCTTCGCCGCAACCATTCTCGGCCTCGCCAGCGTCGTCGCCATCGCCAAGGATCTGCCGGTCTTGAGTGCGCTGTCGATGTTCATGGGGCTGCTGATCGGCACCATCGGCATCGATCCGATGTACGGCATTCCCCGCTTCACCTTCGGCGTATCCGAAATCCAAAGCGGCATCAACTTCACGGTCGTGATGATCGGTTTGTTTGCCATCGGGGAGGTCGTCGACCTCCTCGTGCGCAATGTCGACCTCAAGAAGAAATTCGCTCCCGTGGCCGGAAAGCAGATCTCGTGGTGGGAGTTGTGGGGCTTGCGCAATTCGATCATGCGGGGCACCGGCCTTGGCTGCATGATCGGCATGATTCCAGGCGCTGGCGCCACGGTCGGTGCGGTCCTCGCCTATGGCGTAGAACGGCAGGCATCGGGGCGCGGGGCGGAATTCGGAACCGGGGTCGAGGAGGCGCTGGCCGCGCCTGAGGCGGCAAAGAACGCGACAACCGGCGCGGCCATGATCCCGCTCCTGACGCTCGGGATTCCGGGTAGTGCGGCTACCGCGATCATGCTGGCGGCCATGCTCATTCACGGCATCGCTCCAGGTCCGCTACTGTTCCGGATGGACCCGACGCTGGTCTACACGATCTTCGTCAGCATGATGGTCGCGAACCTCTTGATGATCGTCGCGGCCGTGCTGGTCGCGCGCGGCTTCTCGACCCTGATGCGGGTGCCGCCGGCGATTCTCGGCGCCTTCATCATCGTGCTTTCGGTGATTGGCGCCTATGGGGTTCGCAACAACATTTTCGATGTCTACGTCTGCCTGGTCTTCGGGGTGCTCGGCTTCATCATGAAGCGCGCCAATTTCCCGTCGGCGCCGCTCGTGCTCGGCGTGATTCTCGGGCCACTGGCAGAGCGCTACTTCCTGACGTCGCTGGCCAATTACGACGACAACTTCTGGATCTTCGTCCAGCGACCCATCAGCGGCACCATCCTGGCACTCGCGGCAATGTTCGTCCTGTGGTCGCTCTACCCGGTGATCAAGTCCCGGTTCGGCAAAGGTGCTGGCGCGAAGGCGCCTATTGGTCCGCAGTGACGACCGGTCGCGGTTGACACGGCGGAGATGAAGTGAAAAACTAAGACATGTTGTCCCATTTTTTTAATTTCTGCCAGCCGACGTCCAGCGGGGCGCGGTGTTCGCCGAGGAGGTTCCAGTCGATCGTTGCCGGTGGGCCGGACGGTCGCGGGCACGGACGTGAAAATGCATTGAGCGACGGATAGCGAGAAACCTGGAGAGCAAAATGGTAGCCGACTCCCCCAGCATCGATTCTGCAGCGCCCGGTGGTTCGGCCGTCGGCGCTTGCGATCCAAAGTCCGCGGTCGCCGAAGTCGTGGCGCGCGCGCGGGCGGCAATGGAAGCCTACGAGAACCACGATCAGGACCGCGTCGACGACGCGGTGCGGGCGCTCGCGTGGTCCATCTACAAACCCGAGAACGCCCGCATGCTCGCCGAACTCGCCGTCGAGGATACCGGTCTCGGCGATGTCGAATCGAAGGTCATCAAGAACACACGCAAGACGTTCGGCACGCTGCGCGACCTGTTACGCGCCAAGACAGTCGGTATCATCCAGGAAGACCCCGAGCGCGGGCTCGTGAAATACGCCAAGCCGGTCGGCGTGGTCGGTGCCGTGTGCCCCTCGACGAACCCTGCCGCCACCCCCGTCAACAAGGCCATGATGGCACTCAAGGGCGGCAATGCCGTCATCATCGCGCCTTCGCCGGCGGGCGCTGCGACCACGCGCCGGACCGTTGAACTGATGCGCGAGGAACTGAAGAAGGCGGGCCACCCAGAAGACCTCGTGCAGTTGCTTCCCGCGCCCGTCTCCAAGGAAATGACGCAGGAGATGATGAACCAGGTCGACCTCGCAGTCGTCACCGGCTCGCAGGACAACGTCAAGCGGGCCATGCAGTCGGGCACGGTGACCGTCGGGGTGGGCGCCGGCAACGTCCCCGTCATCATCGATTCCACAGCCGACCTCGACGACGCCGCCGAAAAAATCTGCGCCTCGAAGATTTTCGACAACTCGACATCCTGTTCGTCCGAGAATGCCGTGATCATCCTCGATGACGTCTATGAAGACGCCATCGCCGCGCTTGAGTGGGCAGGCGGATGGCGGTGCAGCGATGAAGAGCGCGAGAAGGTGCGCAACACGCTATGGCAGGGCGGCAAGCTCAACCGGCATGTGATCGCCAAACCAGCGCCGGTCCTCGCCGAGGTGTTCGGGCTGCCCAAAGACGCCGCCCAGCGCAAGTTCTTCATGGTGGAGGAAGCTAAGGTGGGCGGCAAGCACAGCTTCGCCGACGAAAAGCTTTCACTCGTTCTGACCATCTACCGCGCCCGCGACTTCGACGAAGCCAAGGCCATCGTACGCCAGATTCTCGACGTCACCGGCAAGGGGCACTCGACCGGCATCCATACCAGGGACATGGCTCACGCCCGTGAACTTGCAGCCGAGACCGACGTCGTGCGCGTGCTCGTCAACCAGGCGCACACCTTCGGCAACGGCGGCGGCTTCAACAACTGCCTGCCGTTCACGCTGTCGATGGCAGGCGGCACCTGGGCCGGCAACACGCTTTCCGACAACCTCAACTACAAGTGCTTCATCAATCTCACGCACCTCGTCTCGACGATTCCAGAAGACAAACCCTCTGAAGAAGAACTGTTCGGACCGTATTGGGAACGCTACGGCAAATAAGGAAGGACGCGAGGCCCATGAACTTCGAGGAGCATGCAGCAAAACCGCTGCTCGCACGATATAATATCGCCGTTCCCAAAAGCCGTTTGGCGCATACACCGGCCGAAGCCGAGGATGCCGCCCGGCAGATCGGTCCGTGCGTGGTCAAGGCTCAGGTGCCGACCGGCAAGCGCGGCAAGGCCGGCGGCATCAAGCTGGCTGGTACACCGGGCGAGGCGCGCCAGCACGCCGAAGCGATCATCGGCATGACGATTGCCGACTGGCCGGTGGAGAAAGTGCTGGTCGAAGCACAGACGGCCATCGCCAAGGAACTCTATCTCGCCATTCTCAACGACAGCGCCACCAAGGGGCCGATGCTGCTGTTTTCGGCGATGGGCGGCATGGATGTCGAGGAGGTCGCGGAAAAGGATCCAACCGCCATGCGCCACTTCGCGATTCCGATCAGCGAGGGGCCGACCCTGGCGATGGCGCAGGAGGCTATCGCGGGCCTCGGGCTCGAAGCGGCCGGCGATGAATTGACGGCGACGATCCTGAACCTTTACCGCGCCTATCGCGAACTCGACGCCGAACTCATCGAAATCAACCCGCTTGTCGTCACAACGGAAGACCACGTCGTCGCACTCGACTGCAAGCTGACGCTCGACGACAGCGCGGCCGCGCGGCAGGAGGCTGTAGCAGCGCAGGCGGCGCCGGAACGCACCACCGACCTTGAAGCCAAGGCTGCTGCGGCGGGTCTCAAGTACATCGAGCTTGGCGGCAGTGTCGGCGTCCTGGCAAACGGCGCCGGCCTGACGATGACGACCATGGATGTCATTGCGCACTACGGCGGCAAGCCGGCAAACTTCCTGGAGATCGGCGGCGAAGCCTACACCAAGGCCAAGACCGCGCTTTCGATCCTGCTCGAGAACCCGAATGTCAAAAGCCTGCTCGTCAACTTCTGCGGGGCCTTCGCGCGCACCGACGTGATGGCCGAAGGCGTCGTCAACGCCTGGGAAGAACTGCAACCCGACATTCCTGTTTTCTTCACCATTCACGGGACCGGCGAAGAAGAAGCCATCGCGCTTGTCAAGGAGCGGCTGGGCATCGAACCTTACGACCTGATGGATGACGCGGTGAAAGCAGCGGTTGCCGCCGCCAACACGAGGAGCGCCGCATGATCCCGCGCAAGCACCACAAGCTCTTGATCCAGGGGATTACCGGCAAGCAGGGCACCTTCTGGACGAAGGCGATGCAGGACTACGGCTCCAACGTGATCGGCGGCGTCAATCCGAAGAAGGCGGGCACCGAGCATCTCGGCGTGCCGGTGTTCGCCTCCGCACGCGAGGCGGCAAAGACCGCGCCGTTCGACATCGCGTGCATGTTCATCCCGCCGATGATGGCAAAGGACGCGGCAATCGATGCCTGCGAGGGCGGCGCCAAGCTGCTGGTCTGCCTGACCGAACACATCCCGGCGCACGACGTGATGGAAATGCATGTGGCGGCGAAAGCCAATGGCACGCGCATCGTCGGGCCCAATACCGCTGGGATCGTGACGGTCGGGGAATGTTTCGTTGGCATCATGCCGGCGTTCAACGAGCGTGTCTTCAGGCCGGGCCGCATCGGGGTCATCTCGCGCTCGGGCAGCCTTGGCACGCTGATCAGTCTCAATCTCGCCCAGGAAGGGTTCGGCCAGTCGGTGTTCTATGGCGTGGGCGGCGATCCGATGATCGGAACGACGTCGGCGGATGCCCTGCGCATGCTGGACGAGGATGCCGATACGGACGCCGTCGTGCTGTGCGGCGAAATCGGCGGCAACGCCGAAGAACTCGCAGCCGAATACGCCAGCACAATGAAGAAGCCGGTTGCCGCATTCATTGCCGGACGCCAGTCGCCGCCGGGCAAGAAGATGGGTCATGCCGGTGCGATCGTGTCGGGGGGCAAAGGCGACTACGCCTCCAAACGCGCGGCACTCGAAAAGGCAGGGGTGGCGGTGGCAGATACCCCCAGCCAGATCCCCGGACTTATTCGCCAACGTCTGAAGGCCGCATGAGGCCGGTGCGAGCGAGCGACTCGCCCGCGCCATTTCAATCACCAGGATCGTAGCTGGCGCGCCAGACAATTCCCGTTCCCGGGCAATAGAGGATTGACGAAGATGAAAATGACAACCGAAGAGGCCTTCATCAAGGTCCTGCAGATGCACGGCATCGAGCATGCCTTCGGCATCATCGGTTCGGCGATGATGCCGATCTCGGATCTGTTCCCGGCTGCCGGCATCACGTTCTGGGACTGCGCGCATGAGGTGAACGCAGGCATGAGTGCCGACGGCTACACGCGCGCCACCGGCAAGATGTCGATGGCGATTGCGCAAAACGGCCCCGGCATCACCAACATGGTGACGCCGATCATCACCGCCTACTGGAACCACACGCCGCTGCTGCTCGTCACTCCGCAGGCCGCCAACAAGACCATTGGCCAGGGCGGGTTCCAGGAAATCAAGCAGATGGCGATGTTCGAGGATTGCGTCTGCTACCAGGAGGAAGTGCGCGATGCCTCCCGCATCGCCGAAGTCCTCAACCGCGTCATCCTCAAAGCGTTCCGCGGTTCGGCTCCCGCCCAGATCAACGTGCCGCGCGACTACTGGACCCAGGTGATCGACATCGACCTGCCGCAGGTGGTGCGCATCGAGCACCCGCCGGGCGATCCCATTGCCATCGCGCAAGCCGCAAAGCTATTGTCGAATGCGAAGTTCCCGGTGATTCTCAACGGTGCCGGCGTCGTCCTTGCGGGCGCGATTCCGGCATCGGTGAAGCTTGCCGAAAAGCTGTCCGCGCCGGTGTGCTGCAACTACCAGCACAACGATGCGTTCCCGGGTTCGCATCCGCTGTTCTGCGGGCCACTCGGATATAACGGCTCGAAGGCGGGCATGGAGATGATCTCAAAGGCCGACGTCGTGCTGGCGCTCGGCACCCGCCTCAACCCGTTCTCGTCGCTACCCGCCTACCAGACCGAATACTGGCCGAAGGATGCCAAGATCATCCAGGTCGACATCAACGCCGACCGCATCGGCCTGACCAAACGCGTTGCCGTCGGCATCCAGGGCGATGCGAAAGCCGTCGCCGAGCAGATCCTTTCGCTGCTTTCGCCGACGGCCGGCGATGCCGGGCGCAAGGAACGCGAGGGCATGATCGCGACGGCGAAGTCGCGCTGGGCGCAACAACTCACCTCGATGGATCACGAGGACGACGATCCGGGCATCACCTGGAATGAGCGCGCGCGCAACCGCGAGCCGAACCGCATGAGCCCGCGACAGGCGTGGCGTGCGATCCAGGCGGCCATGCCGGCCGACGCCATCATCTCCTCCGACATCGGCAACAACTGCGCCATCGGCAACGCCTATCCGACTTTCGAAAAGGGCCGCAAGTATCTGGCGCCGGGGCTGTTCGGCCCGTGCGGATACGGTCTGCCATCCATACTCGGGGCCAAGATCGGCTGCCCCGACGTACCCGTGATCGGCTTCGCGGGTGACGGCGCCTTCGGCATTTCCATGAACGAAATGACCGCGTGCGGGCGCAACGACTGGCCGCCGATCACCATGGTGATCTTCCGCAACTACCAGTGGGGCGCCGAGAAGCGCAATACGACGTTGTGGTTCGACGACAACTTCGTGGGCACCGAACTCAATCTCGGCGTCAACTACGCCAAGGTGGCGGATGCCTGTGGATTGAAGGGCGTGCAGGTCGACAACACGGAAGCGCTGACTGATAGCCTGAGGACCGCCATCAAGGAGCAGATGCAGGATGGCGTGACGACCTTCATCGAAGTCGTGCTCAATCAGGAACTGGGGGAGCCCTTCCGCCGCGATGCCATGAAGACCCCCAACGTGGTTGCCGGGATCAACAAGGAAGACATGAAGCCGCAACAGCCACGGCTTTAAGAATTGAGGACAAACGTGCGGTGGGCGCGTCTGCCCACCGCGACGCGGTCTCGGCGGGCTGGATTGCATCGCCCTGCAGAAACGCTAAAGCCTCATCCGATCATGCACGATCGCTCTTCGCGATTGAATAGTCTGACAAAGATACTCCGACATTATGGAAAGTATGCACTTGACATAGATGGCCCTCGAAGTTTTCCCCGTTGCCGACAGGCCGGCGACAATCGCGCGCACTCGGAAATAGGGGCGCGCCATGGAAAGTGACGATGGGGAGTGTCAGAGAGATCAAGCTGTCGCAATACCGCCAGGCCCTCCTCGCGGTAGAGGCGATAGATCCGAGTGAGCCCCGCCGTGCAACCTTCGCGGCGCAGCAGGATATAAAGACGCCTGTAGCCGAACCGGCGGCGCTCGTGCGCCAGCTCGCGCAGCCGGTGCCGCAGGGCGGTATCAGGTGGACGGCGCGTGCGATACCGCATGCTCTTGCGATCCGCGCCGATGACGCGGCAGGCCCGCCGCTCCGAGACGCTGAACTCTTGCTGGAGGCGCGCTACGCTCGCGCGCTTGTCGACGGGCCTCACCATTTTTTTCCAAGCAGTTCCTTCAGCATCGCCTGATCGAGCATCGCGTCGGCGAGAAGCTTCTTCAGCCGCGCGTTCTCGTCCTCGAGTGCCCGCAGGCGCTTGGCCTCCGATACGTCGAGGCCTCCGAACTTGGCCTTCCAGTTGTAGAATGTCGCTGTCGAGATGCCGTGCCGGCGGCACACATCCTTCGTCGCGGCACCCGCTTCCTGCTCGCGCAAAATGGCGATGATCTGCTCTTCTGAAAACCGGCTCTTCTTCATCGTCTCACCCCTCGTCAATGGGGCGGAGTCTAACTCAAACTGGAGGAATTCTTCCAGGGCAGGTCATAATAGCTAAGCCGATTGCACGCAACCGCTGTTCGCAATGATTGAGCGTTCGTCGCTATTAATCGGGACAATTTGATCGCACGTTTGGTCTATGGACTAAGAATTTAGCTGCTATACCAACGTCCAAGCCACTAATTTCTGTGCTGACGAAATCGGCTGAAATCGCTCATTAATACCAAGCGGTGTTAACCACTTCATTTACCTATGGGGCAAAGCGTAAGACTCTTCGCGCACGGATTGATCAAAGCGGAAATGGTTGCAATCCGGATCTTCCGCAAGCACCTTATTCAGCTGTGGGTCAAGGGGTGCCATCGACACCGTTCAGAAGCTTCCGGACCACCGCCGATACCGACCGTCGGTGCGCCGACCCAGCAGCGTCGACGCGATAGCCCCAACACCGACCGTCTTGCTGCACCGCATCGAAACGTCGGTCAGGGCCCAGAAAGAGACATCAACATATTTTGAGACGCCTATGATAAGCCGTCCGCAAAAATTCAATGACAGACGTTTTGAGCTACTGATCAGCAACCTCGAACGGGTGCGCTGCCGGATCGAACGTATTGTCGTGGACCCAGTAGTTATGGCTGCCGCTGTCCTTTTCGGGCACCCCCTTTGCGCTGCGAAAACAATATCCGGGCCAGAGGAGCCCACGTTCAAAGAACTCGTCTGCAAACTTGGTTGAATTCTTGTTCCGTGACCTACGCAAAATCAAAGAGCAAGAAATCGGCTGCCGTCAGGCCAACAAGGTCCAGAAGGATTTTGCCCTCGAGCAGCAGTGAATTGCTTCCGACAGTAACCAATACCCCGCCGGCAGTTTGAGAGACATTTGCGGTTACGAAGCCAAGCCAATCCGGGTTGTTCACGTCGATTCCGGCCTCTTGTGCTAAATCCGGATCGATAACGAGCGTATCGTTGACACCACCAATGGTGAAGTCGGTTATGATGTCATTGCCGAAGCCCGGTCCAAAGTAGAAGAAGTCATTGTTGGCGCCTCCGGTCAATTCATCATCGCCGGTATCACCGAGAAGGTGGTCATCTCCGTCGCCACCAAGTAGGGTGTCATTACCCGCTCCACCCGAGATTGTGTCGCCGCCTTCTTCTCCAGAAAGGGTGTCATCGCCGTTCAGTCCGCTGAGCCTGTTGGCCAGATTATTGCCTATCAATTCATCATCGTGGGCAGAACCAGTAAGGTTCTCGATGCCCCTGAGCGTGTCGCCTTCAGCATGCCCGCCGACTCCGAGCGTATCCGCACCATCGTCCTGCAGCGCGATCACTACGGCCTCAAAAGACTGGCTATAGCTGGCTGTGTCGATATTATCGCCGCCATCAAGGATATCTCCGCCGAAGCTGCCCAGAAGCAGATCGTCGCCTTGCTCCCCCAGCAACACGTCGACTCCGGCCTGACCATTTAGAATATCATTGCCCGTTCCGCCGAATAGTACGTCATTGCCGGTTCCACCGAACAGCCTGTCTGTGGAGCCGCCACCGAACAGTCTGTCGTTACCGCCATCCCCCGACAGCAGGTCTCTCCCGGCGCCGCCCACTGCGATGTCATTGCCGCTCCCCCCATAGAGCCTGTCGTTACCGCCATCGCCGAAGAGCGTGTCTCTGCCGCTCCCGCCTTTCAAGATGTCATTGCCGGTTGCCCCTCTCAGCAAGTCGTTGCCGGCGCCACCCAACAGTAGGTCTGCTGCCGCAAGGCCATAGAGGCGATCGTGGCCGCCAAGCCCAAGCAACTTGTCAATGCTCTTGGTTCCTCTCAAGACATTATTCGTATTATCACCTCTGATCGTTGCCATTTTGGATGCCTCTCGAACCGAAAATTCTGTAATCGATCATGCCGCGTTTCTAGGAGCAGCCAGTGTTGCGCTGTGATTTCTGATGCGCCCGCTCAATTATTGCCGAAGTTGAAACAGAGCAGCTGGCCATGCCTAGAAGCTCTCGTCTGCAGAACCGACCGTTAAACCACTGGCCTCCAAGCGGTTTCACAATTGAAGCCGCTGAGCGCGAGATCCATTTTATCAAGTAAGGCCTAACCGTACGGATAGGCGGAGGGCCGTTCAATTTGCGTGCCGCCGACAAGCGACACGCTAGATCGGCTTCGGAAATCGTAACCGCACCAGCCTGCACGGGCGCTATTCATTTGCTCGGTGTGAATGGCATATTTTCTTACGCCAATTCTTTCGCTGTATTTTTTTCGGGACAACTGCGCAAGGCCGCACTTTCCAATTGGGGGCCGAGTTTTTCTCGGCGGCATCGAAACGACGCAACATGTCCGTTTCTCACCAGATGCAGCGGGGGCGGATAGTATTGATGCGCCATTTATTTGCTTCAACAAGAACTCAGCCTCCGAAAACACGAAGTGATCCGAGCGAACAAAGATTAGCATTCAAATTCCTTTAGATCAAACATGCTGAAGCACTTTGGGACGGCGGACATGCTTTGGCCAAACAGCCACGAGGCCTCCCGGAACCGTGCGGACTGCCGAGTTTGACAACGGTTTTCGGCATTCTTCTGAGCTGGCGGATCCAACCATAGTTCAGACTTGCTGGTAATCGCGGGTCCACTGGTTAGTTTACCTTGCGCGCAATCAGGTTCCGCTCAATGGCACGCTCTCTTAAGAAACGAAATGGCAGCTATGGGTCAAAACTCCCGATCCGGCGATTGACGTTCGACTGACGCGGGAGGCACGAAAGCAGTCACTGTTGGCCGAAATTGACCGCGCGTATGATGCGCCGCAGCGATTCTTGCGACGATGCCCGCCGAATTGACGTTCACCGGAAGCACACCCCTGCTGATCGTCCGTCTTCCGCATCGGTCGGTCTTGGCCCAGCGCGTCGGGCCCACAGTCGCTTGCTTGTGGCAGGTGAACTCCGAAAGCAGAAGGTCTCGCGGATTCTCAGTGGGTCATCACTCTGCGCAGTTAATGTCGGCTGTGTGGAGTGCTGCGGTCAAGGCCGATCACTTCAAGCGCCGACATCTTCCAAAACCCTAGATCCATTCGCGAAATTTGCGGGAGATGGTGCGGCACTGTTGTGAACGGAGGGGCATGTGTTGCAACGGGCGCCCGAGTACTATTTGATTTTGCTTGAGTTCAGAGGGGTGGTTCGTCCTGTGACTCCGTTAGTCCTGGTTCGAATCCAGGTTCCCCAGCCACCTCATTTCATGGCTCAGCTAAGTTCCGAAGACTCGATTCACGGCCCGTGCGGGAGTTTGTTCCCAATTGCACCGTCAGCACCGTCAGTTCCGGTTTCCGCCGCTTCGAATGCGTCGGCCGAGAGCCTTCAACAAGGCCATCCGCTTTAGATAGTTGAACGGAAAAGGCAACGCCCCTGGCTGAACGGAGCGACGCAAGAAAAACCGCTACTCATCTGCATAATAAACGGTCTCGAACTGGAACTTTTTCCACACCGATGTGTTGTCCGCCCAACTCGATCACGCTTCGTTGAAGATTTCACTGATCGGGCAAGCAAGCGTGAGCAGTGTCTCATGCAAACACAGGAGGTACTTATGAAGTATCCTTTAGTCCTTGCGGCAGCGGGCCTTTTGGCTGTCTCCGGTGGCGCCATCGCCCAAGATGCATCGTCGTCCTCGCAAACCAAGCTTAGCCAGAACGAATGTATGAATCTTTGGCAGCAGGCCGGTGGATCGGAATCGGCTCGACTGAGCAAAAGCCAGGTCCAGCCGTATCTGAGCGATTTCAATGCTGCGAACCCCGACAGCGATTCGACGATCGAGCAGGATGAATGGCTTGCGGCCTGCAACAACGGACTGGTCCAACGTTCGTCGGCGGCCGGGGCGTCGCCTGGGGAAGCCGGATCAGCTAATACCCCGGAAAAGGTCCACCCGCCGACCAATCGCGTTGGCAAGGAGGTGCCCACCATGAAGTCCCCGGCCGACAAGCCTGCAACGCAGTAAGTTGCTAGTGAGGCGTGGCGCCTTAGTTGACCGATGGTGCGGCGAGGTTTGAGTCAACTAAGGCGCGATAAACGCCTCACTAAGCCATTGATGTTGCTAGTGGCCCTGATGTCGCGCCAAAATCGGACGAGGTTGCGGCCATGATGCGATTTTGGCGCGACGGGCCACTAGCGCGTCAAGCCTGCGTCCTGCAGGCCATCAAACAACGCCTGCACCGCGATCGCCGCCAATAAGATTCCAAAAACGCGCATCATGACGCGTTGCGCCGTGACGCCGAGAAGCCGCCCAACCTCCGGCGCTGCCAGAAGTAACGCGAGCGTGATCGCCAACACCGCTCCAAGTCCGGCGAGTATGCCGGCAATCTGCAGGACGTCCCCCTGCGCGCGGGCCGCCAGAACGATCCCTGCACTCATCGCTCCAGGCCCCGCCAATAGCGGCGTCGCCATCGGGAATACGGCAACGTCCTCTTTGTGCAGGGCTTCCTCGCCTTCCTTCGGCGTCAGCTTGGAACGGCTTCCCGGCCCCGAAAAGATCATGTCGATCGCAATCAGCCCGAGGATGGCGCCGCCTGCGGTCTTGAGCGCGGCCAGCGTCACGCCGAGTTGCACCAGCAGCAGCTGCCCGAAAAGCGTGAATGCGAGCAGGATGAGGCTGGCAATCAGGACCGCGCGGAACGCCAGCCGTCGTCGCTCGCCCCGCGCCAGTTCGCTTGTGAAGCCGGCGTACAGCACCGCCGCTTCGACCGGACCGATGGTCGCGAAGAAAGTTGTGAAACTCGTCAGTGCAAAATTGAGAAAGTCCACAGCGCCCGCGTTTCTGTTAGCCGCCCCCAGCGGTGGCTGCCAAACTCTTGAATTCAGACAGTTTTTTCATGACTGATACACGATATCGGCCGTAACATGGAGAGCGCTCGAAATGAGTCGCGCCCTTATTGGCAACCGCACTGGCGCCAACAACCGAAGCCGGCAACCCGAAAGACCACGACCACGAAGGAGCAAGTGCATGACGACATCGGACTTCGCCAGACAGCTGCAGGGCTATGCCTTGACCACCGCTGAGATCCTCTACCGTATGCCCGATCATCCAGCTCTACTCCAGACCTTCATTTGGCAGGACCTCGACCTGCACCCCCGCTTTCCAAGACTGCGCGGTTTTCTCGATTTCTGGGAGGCCAATCTCGACGGCCCGCTCTACAAGGTCACCGTCTGCCACCGGCAATTGATTACACCTGCCGAAGTCCGTCTGATCGAAGGAGATTACCGCCTCCATTGAAGCTTCGGGCGATGCGGTCTCAGACGTCCGCCGCAGGCTCCACCCTGAAGAACCGGCCCCCGCTCCAGATCCCGGGCCGGCCCATCGCGTCCGCCTCGACCAGTTCGAAGAGCTCATAGGTAATCGCGCGCACCACCAGGGCCTCAAGACGACCCCGCACCCTGACGTACGGCTTAAATCCTCCCGGCCCCGGTTCCTCGACGAAGTAGAGCCGGTGATCGGCCCCGCACATGACGACGTCGTCGACGTTCGTCCGGAAAATGAGCGTTTGCTCGCGACCCTCTCCGCGAGCTTCCATTTCGACGGCAAGGAAAGGTGCGTCGGCGACGGTGACATCGACTTTTTCCGTCGGCGTCACAAGGAAATAGCGCCCGTCGTCGTCGCGCCTCAGAACCCGCGCGAACAGTTTCACAAGTTTCGGGCGCCGGATCGCGCTGCCTTGGTAGACCCAAGTGCCGTCGGCTGCGATCGCCAGTCCGATGTCCCCGCAATATGGCGGATCCCATTGTTCTACCGGAGCATCGCGCAATGCGCCGGCCGCGCGCAGCAGGTCTTCAAGTCCCCGAATTCGCGGGCGCGCGGTGTGATCCTCGGATTGCGACGTCATAGTATGCCTTCAGTACCCGGCAAAAATGCGCGATGTTCCCACCTTTGACCAGGCCCTTAACGAACATTCACTTGACCCTGCCCCGGCAGCACTTGATCGTAAGGCCGCCGTGGCCGGTCATGGCACGAATTTCGACTTAACAGTGTTATAGAGCCTATACGACCGTCTGCGGCAACACGCAGCGGGCCACTCGAAACACTCTCAGGGACACGCCGCGCGCATGAGCATGACCATGGAAACCGACTCGACCATCGTTCCCCGCCTCGAAGCCGCCGCTGAGCGCGTCCGCGCCGCTCACGCCAGCGCAGCGACCGTGATCTTCGGCCAGGACGAGGTCATCGAGCGAGCACTCATTACGATCCTGTCGGGCGGTCACGCACTGTTGATCGGCGTCCCAGGCCTCGCCAAGACGCTGCTCGTCGAAACGCTCGGCACCGTTCTCGGCCTCGATGCGAAGCGCGTCCAGTTTACGCCCGACCTCATGCCCTCCGACATCATCGGCTCGGAAGTCCTCGATGAAGTGCCCGGCCAGCAGCGCTCGTTCCGCTTCATCAAGGGGCCGATCTTCACGCAGCTTCTGATGGCCGACGAAATCAACCGCGCTTCGCCGAAGACGCAATCGGCGCTGCTCCAGGCCATGCAGGAACACCACGTCTCGGTCGCCGGCGTCCGCCACGACGTGCCCAAGCCCTTCCATGTTCTCGCCACCCAGAACCCCTTGGAGCAGGAGGGTACCTACCCCCTGCCCGAAGCCCAGCTCGACCGCTTCCTGCTGCAGATCGACGTGACCTATCCCGATCTCGCCGCCGAGCGCCGCATGCTTCACGCCACCACCGGTACCGAAAAGCATGAGCTGAAAAGCGTACTGTCTGCTGGCGAGTTGATGGAGATCCAGCGTCTGGTCCGCCAGATGCCGGTGCCCGATCGCATCGTCGACGCGATCCTCAGCCTCGTTCGCTCCGCGCGACCGGCAACGGGCGCCGATGCGGAAACCGACCGCTTCGTCTCATGGGGACCCGGCCCGCGCGCCAGTCAGGCCTTGATGCTGGCCGTCCGCGCCAAAGCCCTTCTCGATGGCCGCCTGGCGCCGTCGGTCGACGATGTCGTGGCGCTTGCAGGCTCGGTCCTCAGACATCGCATGGCGCTCAACTTCACGGCGCGCGCCGAAGGCAAGCAGCTCGATGCAATCATTGACCGCCTTGCCGAGCGGGTGGGATAACCCGCGCATGGCCGCCAGCCCTGAGACCTATCGCAACGCCGGGACCGCCAAGGTCGTCGAACTTGAGACAGCTGCACACGCGCTGGCCGAGCGGCTGCCCGAACTGATGCTGGAGGCCGCGCGCATCTCGCACACCGTGACGCACGGCGTCCACGGCCGTCGCCGTGCCGGCCCCGGCGAAACGTTCTGGCAGTTTCGCCAGTATGAATCGAACGACTCGACGATGCTCATCGACTGGCGGCGCAGCGCTTCGTCGACCCACGTCTACGTCCGAGAGCGCGAATGGGAAGCCGCCCACACCGTCTGGCTGTGGCCCGACCTTTCCGCCTCGATGAATTTCCAGAGCACGCTCGCACCCGTCTCCAAGCGCGACCGCGCCGTCGTCTTGATGCTGGCGCTTGCCGAACTCCTCGTCCGCGGCGGTGAACGCGTCGGCCTCCTCAGCCTGACGAACCCCACCGCCAGCCGTCGCGCGACCGCGCGCCTTGCCGAATCGCTGATCGCCCACGGCCACGAACCGGCCTTGACCTCGGGCCTGCCGCCCGCTGCGCGCATATCGCGTTTTTCCGGCACCGTCCTGATCAGCGACTTCCTCGATCCGCTCGATCAGATCTCGGAAGCCCTGAAACGGTTGGCCGGCGCCGATATCTCCGGGCACCTCATCCAGGTTCTCGACCCGATCGAAGAATCGCTCGCCTTCGAGGGGCGCATGGAATTCATCGATCCCGAGCGCGGTCAGCGCTGGATCGGCGACCGCGTCGAATCGCTGCGCGAGGAATACCGCGAACGCCTCGAAGCGCACCGCAGCGGCCTGCGCGACCTCGCCAATCGGCTCGGCTGGTCGATGCTGGTCCACCACACCGACCGCCCGGCAACCGAACCGATGCTGAACCTCATCGCCCGCCTTCAGGATAATGGGAGGCGTCCCCGATGAGCCTTGGAGCCCTCGCCTTCCTGAGCCCCTGGCTGCTGGCCGGCCTCGCCACCCTGCCGCTGATCTACTGGTTGCTGCGCACCACGCCGCCGCGCCCGCGCCAGCAGACGTTCCCTGCCACCCGTATTCTTGCCGATCTCGAAAACCGCGAGAAAACCCCCTCCAAGACGCCTTGGTGGTTGCTGCTGATCCGGCTGCTTGCCGCAGCTTTCGTCATTTTCGCGCTTGCCGAACCAATCCTTAACCCCGAGCGGCAGACGACGCTGTCCGGCTCCGGCCCCCTCGTCATCGCCGTCGACAACGGCTGGGCGGGGGCACCCAACTGGGATAACCGCAAGGGCATGATCGACCGGCTGATCACGACCGCCGAGACCCAGTCCCGGCCGGTCATGATCCTGCCGACGGCAGGACTTGGCGCCCGCGCGCCCAGGATAGAATCGCCAGGAGACGCCCGCGCCACCGCCCGTGCCCTCACCCCCATGCCCTACGCTCCCGATCGCAACGCCGCCGCGCAGGCGATGAAAACCGCCCTGTCCGGCGCCGATGGCACAAGCGTCGTATGGCTGACCGACGGTATCGATCATGGCGGCCAGGCGGGCGATTTCACCAACGACCTGTCCGCTGCCGCGAAGGCGGGCACCTTCGCCGTCGCCGCCGACCCCGGCGGCAGCGAACCGCTCGGCCTCGAAGCCAAGGTCGCAGCCGACGGTGGGCTTGAAGCGCGCGTCCTGCGCGCCGCCGGCCCGGCGCTCGCGGGCCGGCTCGAAGCCTTCTCCGCGCGCAGCGAGCTACTCGGCACCGCCGACTTCACCCTCTCTGCGGGCGAATTCAATACCACCGCGAGACTCGAGTTGCCGCTCGAACTGCGCAATCAGGTGACCCGCGTCGCCATCAACGGCGAGCAGTCCGCCGGCGCGGTCAGCCTGCTTGATGCGCGCGCGCGCCGCCAGCGAGTCGGTCTCATTTCAGGCGAATCCCGCGAGCAGTCCCAGCCCCTGCTGGCCCCCTTCTATTATATCGAGAAGGCGCTCGGCCCGACCGCTGAAGTCGTCAAGCCGGAGAACAAGAACATCGCCGCCGGCATCGAGACGGCGTTGAAACAGAACTCGAGCGTGCTCATCCTCGCCGATATCGGTACTTTGCCGCCCAGTCTGTCGGACACGCTGTCCGAGTGGATCGAGAAGGGCGGCCTGCTCGTCCGCTTCGCTGGTCCGCGTCTTGAAAAGGGCGGCGACGATCTTCTGCCTGTACCGCTGCGCATCGGCGGGCGCACGCTGGGCGGCGCGCTCTCCTGGTCGACGCCGCAGAAACTCGGCACCTTCGAGGACACGAGCCTCTTCGCCGGCCTCAAGATCCCTGAAGACGTCGCCGTCCGCCGGCAGGTGCTGGCCGATCCCGCGCAGATCGGCCCGGACGTCAGCGTCTGGGCCCGCCTTGGCGATGGCACCCCGCTCGTCACCGCTTCGAAACGAGGCGAAGGCCTTGTCGTCCTGTTCCACATCACCGCCAACACCGACTGGTCCAACGTGCCGATCTCGGGACTGTTCGTCGACATGCTGAACCGCATCGTCAGCCTCGGCCGGCTTGGCGGCACGCCCGTTGGCGACGTCACCGGCGCAGCGACTGCAAAAGCGGCGCAGGCCGCAACCGAAACCGGCGCGCTCAGCCCTTTCGAAACCCTCAACGGCTTCGGCCAGCCCGGCCCGCCGCCGCCGACCGCGCGCGCCATCCCCGTCGATGAATTCGAAGGCGCCACCGCTGGCCCCGACCATCCACCCGGCTACTACGGGTCGGCCGGCTCGCCGCGCGCGCTCAACGTCATAGCGCCCGGCGCCGCCCTTGAGCCGCTTCCCGCGATGCCGGCCGGCATCGCCAGGCTCGCCTACTCCAGCGCCGAAGCCGAGCCGCTGAAACCGACGCTGCTCGCCCTGGCTTTCGCACTCATCCTCGTCGATATCGGCGCGGTCCTGCTGATGCAGGGTATCGCCGGCATCTTCACTTCCGGCTCCAGCCGGACTGCCCGCGCTTCCGCGTCTTCCCTGTCGGCCTTCGCCGTCCTGGCTCTGAGCCTCGCCAGCCTCGCCCTGTTCCCATCCCCTGTAGCGCAAGCCCAGGCGCCCGCCCAGGCCCTCGGCGATCTCGAAAAGAAGGCGCTGAAAGCCACCGGCAACGTGACCTTCGGGTATGTATTGTCCGGCAAACCGCAGGTCGACGACACCAGCCGCATCGGCCTCGCCGGACTTTCGCGCGTTTTGAAACTGCGCACAGCAGTCATACCCGGCGACCCGATGGCGGTCGATATCGTCAACGACGACATCTCGTTTTTCCCGGTGCTCTACTGGCCGGTCGAGCCGGACGCCAGCCCGCTGCCGGAAAAGGCGCTCGCCAAGATCGACGCCTACATGAAGCAGGGCGGAATGATTATCTTCGACACCCGCGACCAGGGCACCGGGATGCCTTCGGGGCTTGCCCTCAACGGCGGCAAGGAAACCCCGTTGCAGGCCATCATCGGCAAGCTCGACCTGCCGCGCCTTGAACCCGTGCCGGAAGACCATGTCTTGACGAAAACGTTCTATCTTCTGCGTCAGTTTCCAGGCCGCTGGGATGGCGGGGAGTTGTGGGTCGAGGCCGGCGGCGTACCCGACGCGGAAGCCTCGCGCGAAGCCCGCCGCGCCGACGGCGTGACATCGATCCTCATCACCTCGAACGACTTCGCATCCGCCTGGGCGCTCGATCCGCGCGGGCGACCTCTCTACCCGACCGTGCCCGGTGGCGAAATCCAACGCGAGATGGCCTTCCGGACCGGCATCAACATTGTCATGCACGCACTGACCGGCAACTACAAAGCCGACCAGGTCCACGTGCCCGCGCTGCTCGAACGGCTTGGCCAATAAGAACAACGCCAATGGCCCGTCGCGGCCGCTAACGGAGCCTCATGAACTGGTCGATTGACTTCGCACCGCTGATCCCCGAGCCGCTGTTCTGGACCGTTGCGATCCTGGCAGCACTGCTCGTCGGCCTCATGTTCCTCCGCGGCACGCGCGGGGCGACCCTGCGCGCCCTTGCCGTCGCCGCCATGCTTTTGGCGCTCGCCAACCCGACGCTGCGCGAAGAGGAGCGCGACTACCTCGCGAATATCGCCATCGTCGTCGTCGACGAATCGACGAGCCAGGCTCTCGCCGGGCGCCCCGAGCAGTCCGCCGCCGTTCGTGCGGAGTTGGAAAGCCGGCTCGGCCGCCTCGACAAACTCGAAGTGAAGTGGGTGACGGCGCGGTCCGACAGCACCGGCCGTGCGACCGGCACGCAACTTTTCGCCGCTCTCAGCAAGGCGATGGCCAACACGCCTCCCGACCGCATTGCCGGCGTTATCATGCTGACCGACGGCCAGATCCACGACGTCCCCGAGAAGGCCGCCGCCCTCGGCTTCGACGCTCCCGTCCATGCGCTCATCACCGGCCGCCCCGGCGAATTCGACCGCCGCATCGAGATCATCACCGCGCCGCGCTACGGCATTGTCGGCCAGTCGCGCGACATCGAATTGCGCGTCGTCGAAACCGGCAGCGCCGGCAGCCGCAGCCCCGTCGTCCGCCTCAAGGTGCGCCGCGAAGGCCAGCCCGACGAGACGCTGACGACCGAGATCGGCGTCAAGGAACTCATTGAGCTGCCCTTTCCCCATGCCGGCACCAACATCCTCGAAATCGAACTCGAGCCCGTCGATGGAGAGTTGACGCAGGCCAACAACCGCGCCGTCGTTGCCGCCGAAGGCGTGCGCGAGAATCTGCGCGTCCTGCTGGTCTCGGGCGAACCGCACGCAGGCGAGCGCACATGGCGCAATCTTCTCAAATCGGACGCCGCCGTCGACCTCGTCCACTTCACGATCCTGCGTCCGCCCGAAAAGCAGGACGGCACCCCCATCAACCAGCTCTCGCTGATCGCTTTTCCGACGCGCGAACTGTTCTCCGACAAGATCAACGATTTCGACCTCATCATCTTCGACCGCTACACCCACCGCGGCATCCTGCGGCTCGGCTACTACGACAACATAGCCCGCTACGTGAACGAACACGGCGGCGCCGTGCTGATCGCCGCAGGCGACGATTTTGCCGGGCGCTACAGCCTGTTCCGTACGCCGCTCAACCCGGTCATCCCCGGCAAGCCGCTCGGCCGTGTCATCGAGCAGCCGTTCAAGCCGACGCTGTCCGAAGCCGGCGATCGCCATCCCGTCACCCGCGACCTTCCCGGCGCCAAGGGCGCGGACGGCAAACCCGACTGGGGCCGCTGGTTCCGGCAGGTCGACGTCGAAGTGCAAACCAGCCGCGGCAATGTGCTGATGAACGGCGCCGACGGCAAGCCACTCCTCATCCTCGACCGCCGCGGCGAAGGCCGCATCGCTCTCCTCACCTCCGACCACGCCTGGCTGTGGGCGCGCGGCTTCGAAGGCGGCGGCCCGCACACCGACCTCCTGCGCAAGCTGTCCCACTGGCTCATGAAGGAGCCCGACCTCGAGGACGAGCGCCTCATTGCGGAAGCCAAGGGGCTCAACCTGACGGTCGAGCGCCATTCCATGGGCGACGAAGTCGAATCGGTGAAGATCCACTCTCCCGGCGGCGAAGAGGAGACGATCACCCTCGACAAGGTCAGGCCCGGCATCTGGCGCAAGACCCTCGAAGTCAAGCTTCCGGGACTCTACAAGGCCGAGAGCGAGGCCCCGCCGCCGGTCGGCAAGCTTTCCGCCGTCGCCTACGCCGGCACAGAAGACACCCGTGAGATGAGCGAAGTCACCGCCACCGCCGACAAGCTGCGTCCCATTTCGAACGCCACCGGCGGCGGCGAGTTCTGGACCAAGCCTTCCGGATTTCTCGCTGCCGGCGATGCCGCTTCCGTTACGGTTCCGCGCATCTCGATGCTGAAAGGCGCCCGCATCTTTGCCGGCTCCGGCTGGCTTGGACTGCACGACCGCGATGCCTACATTACGCGAGGCGTCAAACTGACCCCGATGGTCACCGGCTTTGCCGCCCTTGCCATGCTGCTCGCTCTGCTCTCGCTCGCCTGGTGGCGTGAAGGTCGGTAGTAGAAGCCAGTGCCCAACAAGATCAACAAGCACGACCTGCCACACAAGATCTGCGCCACTTGCGGCCGGCCCTTTACCTGGCGCAAGAAGTGGGCCCGCGTCTGGGAGGAAATCCGCTACTGCTCGGGCCGCTGCCGGCGCGACAAGAACAAGGCGGACGCGCCTTCCGGCCCCCTCATCATCCGCGCCAAGCGAGCGGGCACGTAACACCACCGCCCGCTTGCCAACCCGCGATTAGCCCGAATTGCATTGCTCCTAGCGGCGTCACTTAGGCATCGTTCGATGACCTTCGAAGGCCGGCCAATTCCTGAATTGCGCGACTCACCCTACCCTGCGTCAAACGCCCGGGGCCTAGTGTTCCGGTTCTGACATTTGCTTCCCGGCGCGGCTGGGTTGCGAGCAAATGTCAGAACCATGAGGAACACTAGCAACTCTATGATTCTAGTGTAGCTTTTGCACCTGGCGTTTGGCAGCGAACCAAGCCGCAAGTGGGGACCAAACGTCAGGTGCACTACACTAAAGAGGACGAGATCGCATGAGCCTTCAATTCACAATCATCCGCGCCGCCCACGCTTCCGGCACCCATCACAAACTCGCGCTTGACGCGCTCCTCCACCTGAGCGGCCCGGACGCCGAAAAGTGGCAACGGCTGTTTCTGGCGAACGCCAAGTCCTACGTCGAAGGCTCGAAGGCCCCGGACAACGAATTCAAGGATTTCAAGAATCACGTCCTGCATCCCAGCGACGACTACTGGGGCGGCGCCCCGGAAAAGGCGCGCAACTGGTATGCGCATCTCGTCGAAGCCCTGCACAACAGGAAGTGGAGCGAGGCCGCCTGGTGCGCCGGCATCCTCTCGCATTACTTCACCGATCCACTGATGCCCTTCCACACCGCCCAATCGGAAGCGGAAAACGCGATTCACCGCGCCACCGAATGGTCGATCAGCAAATCCTATGATGGTCTCGTTGGCGAAGCTGCCGGCCGCAAGGCGGTGGCCGCCCCGCAGCCCGCTCAAACCGATGGCTGGCTCCAGGATTACGTCTGCCTCGGTGCCGAGACGAGCCACGCCGAATACGAGCGTCTCATTGCCCATTACGACATCAATACCGGCGTCGTGTCGCCCGAGAAGGGCCTCGACCCGGTTGCCCGCCGCCTGATCGGCGATCTCCTGGTTTATGCCCGCACCGGCTTTGCCCATCTCCTTGACCGCGCGATTGCCGAAGCCGGGTTCGAACCGCCGACCGTCAGCCTGACCGCGTCAAGTCTGCTCGCCACGCTGAAGGTCCCCGTGCGCTTTATGCTCAATCGCATCGAAGACGCCGCAACCCGCCGCGAAGTCGCCGCCATGTACGACGAGTTGATGGCCACCGGCCGCGTAGAAAAGACGCTTCCCGAAGACGATCGTGCCGTCCGCGATCTCCACAACGCCGAGATCGCCGCGCCCCGTGCTGCCGCAAGGGCCGCCGAGCGCGCCAAGCGCCTCAAGAGCGGCAAGGAGAAGTCGGCCCGGCAAACCCTGCTCGGCATCGCCCCGGCCAAGCGCGCTTCGGCTGCGAAGGAACTCGAAAGCCTGGTGCGACCCGCTCCCGCCCCCGAAGCCGTCAGGGAAAAGCCGAAGACAGATTTGGAACCGGCAACGTCCAGGACACTCACCGCCCAGCTCGCCGTCTTGCAGCCCGCCGGCGAGCGCTACCGCCTTGCACTGCCCGACGCCATCGAAGCCGCCCCTTCGATCGGGCCGAAGACCGCCGAACGCCTCGGCGGGCTCGGACTCCTCACCGTCTCCGACCTGATGCAGGCCGACCCGGCGAAGATCGCGGCCAATCTTGGTGACAGCCGCATCAACGCGGCAACCGTCGAGGGCTGGCAGGACGAATCCCGCCTGATGCTGACGATCCCGGGTCTCAGGGTTACGCAATCGCAGCTGCTGGTCGGCGCCGGCTATCGCTATACCGAGGACATCGCCGAAGCCGAACCCGAATCTCTTGCCGCCGATATCCTGGCCTTCGCCGCCACGCATTCGGGCCGCAGGCTGCTGCGCGATGGCGAACCGCCCGACATCGAGAAGATCAAAGCCTGGATCGATGCCGCCCACGCGAGTTCGCAGGCCGCCTGAGGCAGCCGTCGAACGTTGCGGCTGACGAGCCGAGCTACTTGTCGAACGACAGCTTGCCTGTTGGCGAGCGTTTTGGCTGCAGCACCACCGCCACGAGCGCGATGACGGCGATGGCAAATATCGTTCCAATGGTGATGGCCGTCGCCCCCGACCCGGCGAAGCGGACAGCGTAATCGACGATCGACTGATAGTTGAATGCGAAAACCGCCGAACCGACGATACCGCCAATTCTCCCCATGTTCTCCATGTCCTTGTCGGCGCCGTCGAACGACTTGAAGAAGAAGAACACGAGCAGCAGCGCCCACAGCACGTAGACCGCCAGGATCACCGGCGAGGCATCCCTGTAGACGCTTTCGTGCGCGGTTCCATAGAGCAGCCCCGACGATTGCAGGAACGCAAGGTTCATCAGCGGCCATACCAGCATCGCGAAGGCTCCGATCAGCACGCCCCTCTGCAGCTTCTTCATGTAGGGCGCGTAGTGCTCCTCCAGCAGCCGGTGGCGGATGACCAGCAGGATCGCAATCGCCAGGACCACAAGGAGAAAGAACACTTTGAGCGGCAGCAGGTAGCGATGCGCCGTCCCCGTGACGGAGCGGTTCGCCTCGACTGCGTGCATCCTGTTGAGTGCCTCGCCAAATCGCTGCTGCGCCCGGCAGCATTGATCGGCATTGACGAGGCTCAGCGTCACGAAGCAGTGGAGCTTCCTGTCCCGCTCCGGCTGGGAATCGAAAAGATCGTCTGGCGTGCAATTGCGCACGAACTGCGACATGCCGAGCCGCTTGGTCGATTGCAGGCGGACATTGGCCAGCGACTTGAGCACGGGCGCACGCAGGCAGGCCCCCGATCCTGCATCGCAACCAGACGGGTCGCCCTTGTCGGCCGCGAGCACGCCCGGCTTGATCTCGAAGATTGATTTCAGCCCGCCGCCGCCGCCGATGACGCTGCCGCCGACAAGCGCCAGCAGAATTGCGACCACATAGCCGATGGAAAAGCGAACCTTACCGTTGGGCACGTAGGTCCAGTACATATCGACGAGAATGCTGGCTGGAACGTAGAAGGCAATCAGCGCCAGGATCCCGAACGTCGGGAAGAAGATGAAGAGGTGCGAATAATAGGTTGCCAATGCCGCCCAGTCGGCCTGCCCTTCGAGGCCGTACTCGACGAACAGCACGACCGTTGTCGCGATGAACGACAACCCGAGGATGATGAAATTGACCGCAACGAAGATGCGTGCCCCAACAGACATGGTGCGCCCCTGAATATACCGATTGCGGCGTAGCGAAGCGCGTTGCTGCCCCGCTGACAAGCGCGATTCGACCTATTCTGAAGCCGAAACGGTCTGACGCGGGCAATTGAAGCCGTGCCTGTGTCTCATGCTCAACACGCGCCTGCACAGTGTTGACAATCAAAACCCTCAACACGCGCTTGCGCAGTGTTGACAACCAAAACCCTCAACACGCGCTTGCGCAGTGTTGACAACCAAAACCCTCAACACGCCCAATGCACGCCGTCATTCTGAAGGAGACCCAGACGCGATGGATACGCGACGCTATCTGACACACATACTATCGCTTGCCGCCGCGGTCATGGTCCTCGCACTTGCCCTGCGACTTGGCGGCGGCACGCGCTGGTTCGGGTTCTACGGGCTGGCAACGCTGACACTGGCCACAATCCCGTTTCTGGGTTGGATTCTGTTCAGGCGTTATCGCAACTTGTCCCTTAGCCGCTGGCCTATTGTCGCGGCCCTGTTGCCAGCGGCAATCGCCGCACTTGTCCAGATCGGCTTCTGGCTTGCCTTTTTCACCAGCGGCCCGGATGGAATCTCGCTGGCTCTTGGCCGATCCATGGTTCTGCCGATCATCGCCCCGGCCCTGCCAATTCTTGTTGTCGTAATGGCTGCTGCCTCCGGCTGGCTCGTCATCCGCGGCGCAATGAAGCGGTCCGGTTGACCCCCGGCTAGCGCCACTAGAGCATCATCCGATCTGACGGAATCGCCGAAGGCGATTCGTGGATCGGATAAAGTTGCTCTAGAATCATAATGCTAAAGCATCTTTATCCGACCATCCGATCGCGAAAAGCGATCGCGTATGGTCGGATGATGCTTTAGAGACTGCCCCATCGCCATGCGGCCACGTTTGGCCGTTACTGAAAACGCACGATGAATCAAGCAAGTAGTAAGGAAGGAAGGCAGTCCCGATGATCATCTCCAGCAAACTCTGCCTGACTGCCGCAGCCCTTGCGCTTGGCGTTTGTGCCGGCGCCATGACCGCCACCGCCGCGCCCTTCAACGCCGCATCGCCATCCGGCGCCAAATCTGCCGGCGCCATCGTCGACGTCGGCTGGAAGCGCGATCGCAAGTACCGCAGGTATTCGCACTCTGACCGTCATCATCGCCACCAACGCTACGTCGAAGCCCCCTACACGGACGTCGACACGTATCGCGGCAACGTCGACGTCGACGCTCCCTACGCCAGCGTTCGCCGCAGTCGCCGCGGCGTTCATGTCCGCGCCCCGTTCGTCGACATCTACGTCCCGCGCTGATTGCGAAACGGTTGTCCCCAACAGCGGTGCCCGAGCGAGGCCTGGAGAAAATCGGATGGATAGCGACAAGCTGAAAGCGCTTCAGGCCCCGCTCAAGGAGCGCTACCGCAGCGATCCTGGTGCAGCGGTGGTCACATTGAAAGCCGAGGGACGGCTCGGGGAGGGTGTCAGTTGCTCCCTGCAAACCCACAAGGCCCTTATCGAAGCCGGGCTGCACCCCGCCACGGGGGGAACCGGTATCGAGGCCTGCTCGGGAGATATGCTGCTTGAAGCCCTCGTCGCGTGCGCCGGGGTGACGCTGAAGGCCGTCGCAACGGCACTCCAACTGCCGCTGCGGGCCGGCACCGTCACCGCCGAGGGCGATCTCGACTTCCGCGGCACGCTCGGCGTTGACCGCGAGGCGCCGGTCGGCTTCCGCGCCGTCCGCCTCCGCTTCGATCTCGACGGCGACTTGAGCGAAGAGCAGATGGCGACGCTCGCCAAGCTCACAGAGCGCTACTGCGTCGTCTACCAGACGATCAGCCAGGGCGTGGCAGTCGAAACCCGGTTCGCCCAGAGCAACTGATCTTCCGGCCGCCCGATTTGGCTGCGATTGCCGACCTCAAAGTTAAATTGCCGCGAAACAATCAGCCGCCTGACAACCGGGCCGATGCGGGCCGGTTTCGCCCACAATGCACAGTGCCGATCGCTTTACCGGCAACACTTTGCGGCTGGGTTGATGATGCTGATCGCAGTCGCTCGACTTTCAATGAGCTTGCGGGCATGGTGCGTCGATCGGGTGCAATCGTCGAGGGAGATTTATCGTGTTCGGGCGTAACCAGGATCAGAGACCTCCAGATCAGCCGGCACCGGCGGCCCCCGCCCGTCCGGTTCCACCGATTCCCGCCCCGGTCGCGCCTCCATCCGCTGCGGGCGAATCCGTTATCGGTGAAGACCTTGCAATCGTCGGCGAAAGAATCACCGTCATCTCGCAGAGCCGGGTCAAGATCAACGGGACGATACAAGGTGACATCAACGGCAAGGAAGTCATCGTCGGCCCGAGGGGACGGGTCTTGGGTACGGTGACCGCCAATCACATCCAGATCGAAGGTCAGGTGCACGGCGCCCTGCGCGGCGCTTCCATCACGCTGATGCCAAGCGCCCGCGTCGACGGCGATATTTTCCACCAGAAGCTGGCCATCTCCGAAGGCGCCCAGTTCGATGGCCGCGTAAGGCGCCCGCAGGATGCCTCCGAGATTACCCCCAATCTCGACGCCGAGTCCCTCAAAGGTACCGGCAGCACCAGCTGATCGAGGCCTCAGCTGTTTTCTTCTGCCGCTGGCGGGCTGCCCCGATCAGAACGGTCCGCGTCGCGGCAGCACCGGTTCGCATATGTGCTGGACGCGGATGTCCCAGCCGATGAACTGGCACAGCTCGCGTTTGCTGTTGGGGTTGTTGAGAATCTCGCGCGCGCTGACCGTCACGCCGAACTCACGCCCCACCTGAACCAGGTAGAGATCCTGGCAGTAGGGCGTGCCGAGCAGTTGCCCCTTGAGGACTCGGTACCCATCCTTGCATACGACCCGCGCATCCGCGGGGCCTGTGCCACCGGCCGCAGCGCCAGCGCCCACCAGGATCCCCGCCAAAACGGTCTTGAATCTTGCCATTGCAGTCCCCTCTCTGGTCGTGCTTACGCCAGGAAGCCTCAGATCAGCGCGCTGATCGCGAACGATGCCGCGGCGCTGACAATCAACGTCACAATGACACCTGCATGGAACCGGAACAAGACGACAGCGGCGAGAACAGCCAGCACGCCGGCGCGCCAATCGAGCGAGTCGGGCAGCGGCATGTCGAGAGACACTGGGCCGGCGCTGACCGCCACGAAATCCGTGAACAGCACCTTCAACCCGAACCAGATGCTCAAGTTCAGGATGACGCCG
>JAHJQI010000009.1 GCA_018819265.1 Alphaproteobacteria bacterium | reverse complement strand
TTGGGCACCGTCCTTTCCGGGCGGAACTTTCAACCCTTGAGCAAACTCTGGGAGGAGTTTCTATCATGGCCAAGATCAACAAGGTTATGGTCGGCGAATCTCTCGTCGGCGACGGCAACGAAGTTGCCCACATCGATCTTCTCATCGGACCGCGCGGTTCGGCTGCCGAAACAGCATTCTGCAACGCACTGACGAACAACAAGGACGGCTTCACGACGCTTCTGGCAGTCGTGGCTCCGAACCTGCAGTGCAAGCCGAACACCATCCTCTACAACAAGGTCACCATCAAGGACGCCCGTCAGGCCGTCCAGATGTTCGGCCCGGCGCAGTACGCCGTCGCCAAGGCCGTTCAGGATTGCGTTGCCGAAGGCACGATCCCCGCCGACGAAGCCGACGACCTCTACATCGCTGTCGGCGTCTTCATCCACTGGGAAGCTGCCGACGACGCCAAGATCCAGGACTACAACTATCGCGCAACCAAGGAAGCCCTCGAGCGTGCCATCGCCGGCAAGCCGACGGCTGCCGAAGCCACCGCACAGCGCGATTCGGCTACCCACCCGTTCGCGGCCCCGAAGGCCTGAAGCGGAAACCGTCCTGCGCAGGGAAATAGCAATACAAGCAATGCCCCTCCGATGAAGGTGGGTCTGCTGCAGCGATTGGGAAATCTGCTCTCTGGCCGTTGGGGCGGCTAATCAGCCGCCGCGTAACCGAATCGGTTGCGCTGCAAACATCTCGAAGGCCGGTACCGCGCTTTGCGGCACCGGCCTTTGCTTTTCCTGGCAGGCTGTGTTCGAGGGGAAGCAGGTGCGCCGACTGTCACTTTGCGATGAGCGCGTGCAGTTCGCCGTCTTCAAAGGCACCCTCGTGGAGCGCGGTGGCGACCAGCGCACCGCAACCCGCACTTTTCAGTGCCCGCAAATCATCCAATCCGCGCACGCCGCCGGCGGCCAGCACTTGTCGCGGCCCGGCCATCGCCTTGATCGCGCCGAGGCGTTCGAAATCGGGCCCGGCCCGGCCTCCTACACGGTCGAGGGTCATGACGATGACGGTGTGAGGCCAAAGGTCCGGGTTGTGGAAAAGCTCGGCCGGCCCCAACGCGACATCGCCGCGCCAATCGAGGGAGAGCGCAAATTCGCCGGCAAGGGTTGCGGCGATTTCGGCCAAGTCGTCAGTCGATCTCACCGATTCGGTGCCGATGACCGGGATGATGGCGGGGTGGCCAGCGAGGCGCTCGACATCGGCAAGAGACGCCGCACCGTCGTCGAGGAAAAAGCGCAAACCGGGGAATGCCGCAACGAGTTCCATTACGGCTTTCCGCTCCGGGTCGCGCCCGCCGCCGGCAATGGCGTCGATGTCGGCGACGTAAAGGCTGTCGAAGGCCGTGCATAGGTCCAAAAGCGCGCGCGCGACGATCACGGGGTTGCTGGTGCCTGGGGCGAGCGGCGTCTCGATAGGCCTGTAATTCCACCTGTCGCCACGCACGGCGCGAACGACAAGGCCGCCTTTCAGATCTATGACTGGGATTACGCGCAAGGCCTCGTTCATTTGCTAACATGGGGCTCAAGTGTGACGTCTGCGGTTGGAGAGTGAATGTCTATCACGGTCGGGCTCGATGTGGGCGGCGCGCATCTCAAGGTCGCCCGCCTGGAAGGCGGCGAACTCGTCGATGTGCGCCAGTTTGCAAGCCCGCTGTGGCAGGGGTTCGACCGGCTCGGCGTCGCACTCGGCGCCGCCATGCCGTTGCTGGGCGGGGCCGGCCAGGTCGCCATCACGATGACCGGCGAATTGTCGGATCTGTTCGAAAACCGCGCGCTCGGCGTTGCCCGTCTCAGCGAGTTCCTGGATCAGGCGTTCGGCGCCAAGGCGCGGTTCTACCTCGGGCGGGGCTTTGGCTCGGCAGAAGAAGCCCGAACCGATCCCTATGCGGCCGGATCGATGAATTTCCTCGCTACCGCCGAAGCCGTGGCGGCGCGGCGCGGCGAAGCCCTGCTCATCGATTTCGGATCGACCACCGTCGACATCATCGCCATTGCCGAAGGCGCGCCGCAAGTGCGCGGCTTCTCCGATGCCGACCGGCAGGCAAGCGGCGAACTCGTCTACACGGGGCTGACGCGCACCGCCGTGATGGGGGTTGCGCAGCGCGCGCCGCTCAGGGGCCGTGCCGTCGGGCTAGCGCGGGAATATCTGGCGACGATGGCCGACGTGCGCCGGATTCTCGGTTGGGATCTCGAACAGATCGACCTGCACAAAACCGCGGACGGGCGGGGAAAGTCCATCGAAGAAAGCCGCGCGCGGCTGGCGCGGATGTTTGGCAGCGATGTCTTGCAGGCTACTCCGGCCGAGTGGCGCACGGCAGCGGCCTATTTGCGTGAAGCCCAGCTCAACAGCGTCGTCGAAGGCGCCTACCAGGTCATTTCGGCGGTGCCCATGAGCGAAAATGCGCCGGTGATCGCGGCGGGGATCGGTGCTGATGAAGTCGTTGAAATTTCGCGGCGGCTGCGAAGGCCGTGCGCAACATTCGGGGAATTCCTGGGGATCGACGGGGCGTTAGCAGATGCTGCAACGCATCACGCACCGGCAGTTGCGGTTGCCCGGCTGCTCGCGAATCGCAACCTGCGGTGAAAGGTGGTGCCCGAAATCAACGGCACGGGCGAATTTTCGACCGCCGCATCGCAAGTTGCACGATTTGGCTAAACTGTTTCTTGTGGATGCGACCGGCGCACGTTCGGGCGTGGCCATTCCTCCGGCGCTGCCCGCGTTTCCGGCCCGCCGGTTCAACGAACGTTTTTAACGAGGCACACCATCATGATCCGTACAATCGTATTTGCCGCAGCGTTGGCTTTCGTCGCCGCTGGAAGTTTCGCCACGACGGCCGATGCCGGCTTCAAGCACAAACTGTGCAAGGCTTCGACGCTTGACGGCAAGCCTGTCACGTTCACCTGCAAGGCCAGCGAGAAGTGCTGCTATAACAAGCTGCTCAACGAGAAGAAGTGCGGCTCGAAGGACGGCATCCTCGGCCTCGGCTCGAACATGCTCTGCCTGTAAGGCGGTCGCGCCTCACGTCGCGACGTCAATCGTCCGACCAAACGTGATCTCGTCTCGCGATCGTTTGGTCGGACGTTGCAGCGATGCGCGGCCGGTTTGTTGCGATGCCGCTTCAAAAAATAGAGCCCATCAGCTCATGTGGAAGCGGATGGCGCGGCCGAGCCCGAAGGCGCGCTGTTCGATCTCGACGGGGATCTCGCAGGCCAGCGGAATATTGTCCTCGCGCTCCTTGAAGACGCGGGCGTCCCAGTCGTAAAGTTCCTGGGCCTTGTTGATTTCGTCCGCGACGTCTTCCCCGGCTGCACGGCGCTTGTGCAATTCGGCAAGCTTGCTGCTCTCTTCCTTCAGCTTCGCGGCGCGCGCCAGTTGGCGCTCCTGGAATCGCTCAATGCCGTTGACGATGCTCGACCGTACGGAATTCGATTCTTGCAGGATACCGGCGAACAGCAGCGTCAGGCGCTTGTCGCGCTCTGGGCCTTCCGGTGTCGATCCGGCAAATTTGGCGATCGCCGTCTCGGCTTCCTCGATCGGGATGCGACGGCTGATGAGGTAGCGGACGAGCTTTGAAACCTCCTTGTCCTCCCACCAATTGCGGATGTCATCGACGGGCGGGCCATCCCAGATCTGCGCGGAGGTCAGCTTGTCGACCTTCCGCTGGACGCAGGGCCAGTTCGAATTGGCTTCTTCAGCGGCATTGGCCGCGACGTCCGTCGTGCCGGGCTGCTCGGCACTTGCCGGTGCGATGGCCAAGGCAAGCGCAATGGCGAGTGCTGAGATTGTCAGCGTGATGGAGACATCGCGCATTGCTTTCATCCTTTGGGTCCGCCTCCGGGACCGCCGCGCCGGCCGATCAGACCCTTCGAGGGATTGTAGGCGTAGATCGCCGCACCGAGGAAGGCGACGAGGCAGCCGGCGACAACGGCGAAGGCGAGTAGGTTCAGCTGGCCGTAGAAGGCAAAGCGGATCAATTCGACGGCGTGGGTGAAGGGGTTCCACCAGCAGATCTCGTAGAGCAGCGGGCTCGATTCGCGGATCTTCCAAAGCGGGTAGAGGGCTGAAGAAGCAAAGAACATCGGGAAGATGACAAAGTTCATGACGCCCGCGAAATTTTCGAGCTGGCGGATGACAGAGGACATGAACAAGGCCAGCGCACCGAGCATCAGTCCCGCCAGGACGATCGCCGGCAACACGGTGATGTAGCCGTTGAAGGGAGGTGGGATCGAGATTCCGACGAATCCGTCACCCTGCCCGAACCCGATCTGCAGGGCCGGCCAGTCGGGCTGGATGTCCCAGAAGTAGGCGATGGCCAGGAAGGTATAGACCTGCAGGAGCGCCACCGCGACACCGCCGAGGAGTTTCGACGACAACAGGAACCAGCGCGGGAACGGTGAGACGAGCAGCGTGCGCATGGCGCCGGTCTCGCGGTCGTAGACCATCGACAGCGAAGACTGCATGGCGTTGAACAGCAAGACCATGCCGAGCAGCCCGGGCGTCACGTAGGTCTCGTAGAGGACATAGGTTTCGTAGGGCGGGATGATGGAGATGCCGAGCACCTGGCGGAAACCAGCGGCAAAGATGAAGAGCCAGACCAACGGCCGCACCAGGGCCGACAGGAAGCGCTCGCGCTGGTGCAGGAAGCGAAGCACCTCGCGCCAGACAATTCCGTTGAAGCAGTTGATATAGGCCAACAGGCCGTGGCGCTGGGGCGCGCGGTCGAGAATGACGGAGGCCTGCGAAACGCTGGCCCTGGCCGCTGCGACAGGCTCGATGGTCATGCCGCCTCCGGTTTGATGGTTGCGTCAGTCAACGCGCGGAAGGCGTCCGATACGTTATCGGCACCGGCATGCTTTCGAAGACCGGGCACGCTGCCGGAGTAGAGCACCTTGCCCTTATCCAGGACGACGATGGCGTCGGTTTCCTCGATCTCGTCGATGAGGTGCGTCGCCCAAAGCACGCCCAGGCCGTGGGTTGCAACCAGTTCGCGCACGATGGAGATGACACTTTCGCGCGAACCGATATCGAGACCGACGGTCGGTTCGTCGAGCAGCAGCAGGCTGGGACGGTGCAGCATGCAGCGGGCGATTTCGACGCGACGCGCCTGGCCGCCGGAGAGGTTGCGGACCTTTTCGCCGGCGCGATCGCTCAAGCCGACAAGTTCGAGGGCGGCGTTGGCGCGCTTCCTGCCTTCGCGGCTGCCGAGACCATGCAACGCGGCGTGATAGGTCAGGTTCTGTACAAGGCTCAAATCCTGGTCGAGGGTCCGGGCCTGGAACACGACGCCTAAGCGCTGCAGAGCTTCGGTTGGCCGGCGGCGGACATCGCGGTCGAGAATAGAGATCGACCCCGAGGTGTTGTCGTAGAGACGGGTGATCAAGGCGAACAGGGTCGATTTGCCGGCACCGTTGAGCCCGAGCAGAACCGTGAAGCTGCCCTTCGGGACGATGAGCGAGACGTTGTCGAGAGCCGTGTAGTCCCCGAAACGATGCGAGACCCCCTGCACCGTCAATGCTTCTACGGTCTCGTCGATATGGTCGACCTTTGCATCCATCACTTGACCGTAATCGAACCTTTCATGCCTTTGTCCTCGAAGCCTTCGCACACCCAATCGTAGTCACCGGGCTTGATCGGGGTGAAGAACAGCTCAGCCTCACCCTCGCGTTCGAACTCGATCTCGTAGACTGTCGGGACCCTCAACTCAACCTTATCGATCTCGATCTTGCGGAACCAGACGTTCTGGAAGAACTCTTCGGCGCTGAATTCGCATGGCTTGGCGCCGGTGGACTTGATGGTAAGCCGGTAGCCCTTGCCGGTCACGAGTTCGTACTCGTTCTGGGAAACGCCGTAGCCGGCATCGCCGAGCCCGAGCTCAATATCGGGCAAGCGCTCAGTGCGCTGGACGAGGAACCCCTCGGCGAAAGCCGCCGCGCTCCAGAGGCCCAGCATCGCGCAGGTCAAGGTCACAATGATCTTCATCGGCACTCCTCAATGGCGGCTTCGGAAATGGAACCGGGGAGCCGCATGTCGATATCAGTCCTCGCTCACGACGACCCCCCAGGGGTAGCGCCCGACGGGAACCGATTTGACGGCACGCTCTTTTGCAACGTCGATGACCGTGACATCGTTGGAAACGCCGTTCGTTGTCAGAAGCTGCTTTTCATCGGGCGTAAAGGCGAGGTTCCAGACGCGCTGACCGACCAGGATGTACTTCTCGACCTTGTAGGTCTTGGCATCGATGACGGCAATGCGGTTGGCTGGCCCGAGCGCGACGTAGGCCTTGGTCCCAGCCTTGTTGATGCGCATGCCGACAGGCTGAATGGCGTCGGCATTGATGCCGGCGATTTCAAAGGAGATCTTGTGGATCGGCTCTTTCTTGGCGACGTCGATGATGGTCACCGTGCCGCCGATCTCGGCTGAAACCCAGAGCTGTTTTCCGTCGCTGGTGAACTGTGCGACGCGCGGACGATTGTCGACGAGGATGTTGGCGACCGTCTCGTGGCTCGTCGAATCGATGAAGTGGGCCATGTTGGTCGTCTCGGATGTATTGACGACGAGCTTGCCATCGGGACTGACAGCCATGCCTTCAGGCTCCACGCCGACGGGGACTTCAGCCAGGATCCTGCCTTCCTCGATATCGACGACCGTGACGATGTTGTCGTCCTCGTTGGCGACGTAGAGCGGATTGCCGGAGGGGTGGATCTCCATCAGTTCGGGGTCGGGGCCGGAGGGCAGGTTCTTGATGAACTGATAGGTCTTGGCGTCGTAGACCTCGATGCGGTTGTCGTCGCTGGTGCAGACCAGGAGCCACGCACCGCCGTTGGCCAGGATGACACCGCGCGGGCGCTGACCGACCTTCATCGTCTCGATCACTTTCAAGGCTTCGGTATCGATGACGCTGATCGTGTTGTCCTTTTCGTTGGAAACGAAGGCACGATAGGCGAATGCCGGCATCGCCGCACTGGCGACCACGACGGTTGCGACAAGCGTCGCGCAGATGAATTTCAAAGCAGCGTTCACAGGCGATTCCTTGATTTCTCGACGGCGGGTGAGGCTGAGTTTCGGCCGCTGGGCCGTCTGTTCCCAGGTCTGCACCTGCCGATTTCTAATTGAATGCGGCGCATTTGGTTTCGGGCCGATCGATGCCAAGGGTATCGAGCACGGTCACCTGGTGAAGAAAGCCAATCTGGGGCGAAACACTGACGTGAATCTTTGGCGTCGCAACAAATATTGGTTCGCGGATCTGCGCATTCCAGGGGCGGTAGGTCAACTTCTGGCCTTTGAAGGCTGCCAATTCGAACTTCGGCGAGAGCATGTAGTCGATCAGAACCTTGGGCTCGCCGCTGCTGGTGCGGGTCGCCGCCTCGCCGATCGAGCGCACAGCCATCCAGGCGGCATAGTCGAGCTCGTTCATGTTGCGCCCGGCAAGGCGCTGGAACCGGTTCTGGAACTGCGTCGCCCCCCAAAGTTCGGACGCCGGATGCCAGCTCGTCGGGTAGAGGCCGTGGGTACCGGCCACCGGACGCGCAGTGCGCGTGCGGTAAGGGAAATACGCGCCGAACTGGTTGGCGACATCGGCCACGAGCAGCACGTCATGCTCCGGGAAGGCATCGGTGAATGTCGGGATCTGCTGCTGCACCTGTTCATACCCGCCGTCGGCACGCCGACTGCCCGGTTCGTAGGTGAATTCCTTTTCGGCCAGAAGCTTCAGGCCGTAACGCTTGATGGAGTGGCGAAGGGACGCGGCATAGAGCTTGTCCTCGGGCTGCGGGCCGCTAACCATCACGACGTTGCGCCACTGCTTCCAAGCCAGGTACTGAGCCAGTGCATCGGTGAGCATGGCGTTCGAAGCGGACGTATGCTTGACGTTGGCGCGGCAATCCTCCTCGCGCAGGCGCTGATCGGACGCGCCAGCGTTGAAGATTACGGCGGGAAGTCCCTTGAGTGCGTCGGCCATGGCGAGCAGCGTTTCGGCCGTCGCGTCGACAACGAAGAAGCCGACACCGGCCTTGGCTTCGGCGACGACGTTGGCGATCAGCTCATCGCGCGTGCCGCCGATGATCGCCCCGAGCGTGAAGGACTGCTTGAGGAAACGCCCGGTGGTGTTGTTGTCCTCGATGGCAAGCTTGGCGCCATCGTAACCCTCGTTGGGCGGTCGGAAATCGAGTAGCGATAGGGGAGGGAGCCGCTCGCGATCCTCCTTGACATAGACGATCGCGATCGTGGTGATGGCGTCGGCTGCCTGTTGCCCAGCGTTCGCAGGGCGCATCGCATCGGGCGCGAAGGGACTGCAAAGGGCGGCAAACACGCCCAGGATCGCTAGCAACTGCCGACGCAGCCGCACGCTTCGCGCGACCGTCTTGCCTCTTTGTGTCATCACCATGAGCCGGACGTTATCTCCTCCCTGTCGCTATTTTTAATTGCAACCTAATTAGAAACGCGCAAACGGCAAGTCCAAGTATCCGAAATGGTCACAGCTAGCGATAGAGGACCTAGACGTTTGGCGGAGTAAAAATTTTCTTATCGTGCGATACTGCACAAATGATGGCCCGAGGCGCGAAAAGCGCTGCCGGGGCCGTGACGCGGGGGGCTCGATGACGTATTGAAAAGCAAAACAAAATCGCTTCGGATGAATTCGGGAAGAAGCGGAAAACCAATTCGGGAACAAGTTGCTCAGGGTGGAAGTACAACGATGTTCATTCGCGCAATCCTGATTGCCATCGTGATCGCGATTTCGGGCATCGGCGCTGCCAACGCAGTGCCGCGCGCTGCGGTTCTGCCGTTCGAAATGCAGATCGATCTGCAAATGGACGGACTCGATCTCTACGGCCTGCCGCCCAAGCCGAAGAAGGCTGAAGCCGCCCGCCTCGAACTGGCCCGGGAGGCGCTCGTCAAGATGCTCGAGGAGCGGGGCGCATACGAAGTCGTTGACCTGTCGCAGTACCGATCTGAAATCAACCGAGCCGCCCCCTTCGACCGCTGCCAGGGCTGCGAAGTGGAATTCGGCAAAGTCAGCAACGCCGACGTCACCATCCTGTGCGTGGTCCACAAGTCGTCCGAATTGCTGATAAACATGGCTATCTACGTTCGCGATGTTAAAAGTGGCGAACTCCAGCAGACGATGGTCGCCAGCATCCTGCAGAACGACGACACCGGTTGGCTGAAGGCCATTCGCAATCTGGTCAACAGCCGCCTAGCTCCGAAGAGTGAACCGAAGTGACGAAAACAAACGTGCGCATCAACCGCCGCGACCTGCTGATCGGCGGTCTGTCATCAGCGGCTTTACTGGCTCTTCCGTGGCCGATTTCCGGAGCCGCTTTTGCTGCCGGCGGAAAGCTGCGGGTCGGAACGCTGAAGTTCGGTTCGCTCGGCTGGCTCCTACAAACCGTCCTTGAAGAGGGACTCGACAAGAAAGAGGGGTTCGAACTCGTGCCCGTCGACATGGCCAACACCGGGGCTGCAAAAATCGGCCTTCTGTCGGGCGACGCGGACGTGATCGTCAGCGACTGGCCGTGGGCGATGCGGCAGCGCTCCGAAGGCGAGGCGGTTCGATTCGCGCCCTACTCGTCGGCACTCGGTGCGGTGATGGTGGCCGGCGACAGCCCGATCAAGGCGCTTGGCGACCTCGAAGGCAAACGCCTCGGCGTCGCCGGCTCGGCGCTCGACAAGAGCTGGCTATTGCTGCAGGCCTATTTTCGCCAGGAGACGGGAAAGGATATTGCCAGCGTCGTGTCGCCGATCTTCGGGGCAGCCCCACTCATCACCGAGCAGGTCCGCCAGGGGCGCGTCGACGCGGCACTCAATTTCTGGACCTTCTCAGCCCGTCTCAAGGGCGACGGCTACCGCGAACTCGTCTCGATGGACGACGTTCTGACGGGCCTCGGGATCAAGCCGACGCCTTCGCTGGTCGGGTTCATCTGGGACGAGAAGAAGACCGCCGGGAAGGAAGCCGAGATCAAGATGTTCTTGTCGGCGATCGCCAAGGGCAACGAGTTGCTGGCAACCTCGGATGCAGCCTGGGAGCGGCTGAAGCCGGCGACACGCGCGGAGAGCGATGCCGAGTTCGAGGCGCTGAAGGCCTATTACCGTTCCGGAATTCCGAAAGGCTGGAGCGGCGAGCAGACGGCGGCTGCGGAAAAGCTGTTCAACCTACTGGTCAAACTCGGCGAAAAAACACTCGACGGCGGCAAGGTGAAGTTCAATCCGGCACTGTTCCATGGCGCTTGACAATCAGACCATCAGAACCGGGCGCGTCGGACGCGGAGTGATCGGCAGCGTGCTGTCCGGTCGCCTCGTGTGGACGCTCGTCTCTTTTCTGAGCCTGCTGGTGCTTTGGGCGCTGGTTGCCGCCATTCTGCAAAGCCGCCTGTTCCCCGGGCCACTTGAGGTCGGGTCGAAGTTTCTCTCGGAAGCAGCAAGCGGGGAACTGGGCTATCACGTCGGAGTGACGCTGGCGCGCGTCGCGGTGGCGTTCCTGGTGGCGATGTTCATCGGCAGCGCCATCGGCATCGCGCTCGGACGGGCGAAGGGCGCCGACCAGTTCTTCGATACTTGGCTGATCTTCTTTCTCAACCTGCCGGCACTGGTGACGATCATCCTGTGCTACGTCTGGTTCGGCCTCACGGAAACCGCCGCGGTTCTGGCGGTGACGATCAACAAGATCCCCAACGTCGCCGTGACGGTACGCGAAGGCGCCCGCAGCCTCTCGCGCGACCTCACTGAGATGGCGCATATCTACCGCTTCGGCGCCTGGAAGACGCTGCGTCATGTGACGCTGCCGCAACTGGCTCCGTTCATGGCGGCGGCTGCCCGCGGCGGTCTGGCGCTCGTCTGGAAGATCGTGCTGGTGGTCGAATTGCTTGGGCGGCCGGACGGCGTCGGGCGCCAGCTCTATGACGGTTTCCAACTGTTTGACGTGTCGATGATCCTGGCCTACGCCATCGCGTTTATCCTCGTCGTGCAACTCATCGAGATCCTCGTGCTGCAGCCGATCGAAGCGCGGGTCAACAGGTGGCGCCGATGACGAAACCCGATCAGGCCATCCGCATCGCGGTCGACCGCAAGGCATTCCCGGCCGTCGCCGACCGGCCAGAGCAACTCGTGCTCAGAGGGGTTCAACTGACCGTCCAGGAAGGTTCGTTCGTTGTGCTGACCGGGCCTTCGGGTTGCGGAAAATCTACTCTTCTCAACATCGTCGCCGGCCTCGATGCCGACTTTCAGGGGCACGTCACCTTCAGCCAGGATGACCCGAAGCTCGCCTTCATGTTCCAGACGCCGCGTCTCCTGCCGTGGCGAACCGTCGAACAGAACATACGTCTCGTACTCGGCGACGATGACGCGCAGGCCGCCGCTAAGGTCGCAGCCATCCTCGACCGGGTCGGCTTGAGCGAAGCAGCGACGGCATTTCCCGAAAGGCTGTCACTTGGCATGCAGCGGCGCGCCGCGCTCGCCCGCGCCTTCGTCGTCGAACCCGACATCCTGCTGATGGACGAGCCGTTCGTGTCGCTCGACGATCCCAGCGCCGACAGTCTGCGGGCGCTCCTCATCGAACTATGGAACCGGCGCCCGACGACCGTTCTGTTCGTCACGCATGACCGTATCGAGGCGGTGATGCTGGCAACCCGCCTTGTCCGCCTCGGCGGAACGCCGGCGAGTATTGTCCAGGACAGCGACGTGTCGCTCAGCCCTGCCGACCGTCTCGATCGCGAAAAGGTGCTGGCGTGCCGGTTGCGCCTGTTCGAGAATGCATGAATGACTTCTGCACCCGGACGGTCCCCGGCGTCTCTCGTTCGCCCTCTCATGCTCGCCAGTGTCACCACAGCGGCCGAAGCCCGCGTCTGCCTTGCGGCGGGAGCGGACATCGTCGATGCCAAGGACCCGCTGTCGGGATCGCTTGGGGCGCTGCCGGTCGAAATCGTGCGGGAAATCGCGGCGGTAGCGGCGGCCGGGGGACGGCCGGTCAGCGCGACCATCGGCGATCTGGCGTGCGAACCCGAGCTGATCGGGCTAGCCGTGACAGAGATGGCGGCGACGGGCGTCGACTACGTCAAGATCGGCTTCCTTCCGGGCAGTGAAACGCGGATCGTGATCGCCGATCTGGGGCGGAGCGACTTCAGGCCGTCGCGACTGGTCGGCGTGCTATTCGCTGATCTTGACCCTGACTTCGCTCTCATCGGCGCGCTGGCGGAAGCTGGATTCGCGGGCGTGCTGATCGATACGTCCGACAAGAGCGCGGGCCCGCTGCCCGGCCTGATGGAGCCGGTCGGCCTTGCCGAATTCATTGCGCTGGCGCACCGCGCCGGGCTCTTTGCCGGGCTGGCTGGAAGCTTGCGGATTGACGATATTGACGCTCTGTGCCGCCTGCGGCCGGATATTTTGGGATTTCGCGGTGCTCTGTGCCTCGACAGCCGGCGCACATTCGCGATAGATGAGACTTCGGTGCAACGCATCCGTGCGCGTCTCGACGTGGCGTGTGGAACCACCGCCCGCGCCGCCGGTTAGGCCGTTACGGCACTTGATAACTCGACAAGGAAGTGCGCCGATGACGGAAGTGTCCATTCTCGCCGGACGCCTGCAGCAACGGGCCGCGGAAGATCAGTACGACCGGATCTTCATCCGCGACCTCATTCTCGACTGCCACATCGGTGTCTACGAGGAAGAAAAGGGCGTGACGCAGAAGGTCGGCTTTTCGATCGAGGCGGCGGTGTCGCCGGAAATTTCCAGCCGGCACGACCAGATCGCGGAAGTGCCCTCCTACGACAATCTCGTCGAAGCCGTGCACGCGACGCTGGCAGAAGGCCACATCAACCTCGTCGAAACCATGGCCGAGCACATCTGCGCGCAGATCCTCGAGGACAATCGCATCGTCTGGGTGCGGGTCCGAATCGACAAGCTGGAGCGGGGCCCCGCGGCAGTCGGCGTCGAGATCGTGCGCCCGCGCGGCAGTGGAAGGCACCGTGTATTTTGATGCGGGCCAGCCGCCGTTCGCTGCCGACCAGCCGCTGGTCGTGAAAATCGGCGGCAGCCTGACGCGGCAACCGCACGTGCTCAAAGCCGTCCTGGATAGCCTCAATCGCGCAAGTCGGCCGCTGATTGCGGTGGCCGGAGGTGGTGCGCTCGCCGATGGGGTGCGTGAAGCGCAGCGCCTGCATGGGTTTAGGGACCTGACCGCGCATCGGATGGCACTGCTTGCCATGCACCAGAACACCTTGTTGATGGCATCGTTCGCGCCAAGTCTCGCGCTGCTCGAAAGCCTCGCCGAGATCGAGACGGCGCTGGCGCACGGCGGCAAGGCATTCTGGCTGCCGCTCCTTGAATGCGACGCGGACACCGACCTGCCGGCCTCGTGGGATGCGACGTCGGATACCATCGCTGCGCGGCTTGCCGAACGGCTTGGCGGATTGCCGGTCACTTTCGTGAAGTCGCGGGATGCGGACGGCGACAGAGAAGACCCTGCGAGCCTTGCCGCCGAGGAACTGATCGATCCGATCTGCGGCGGCATCATCGCCCGCGCGGCCCTGCCGTTTACCATCATCGCTGCCCGGCAAATACTGCAACTCGAGATGCTGCTGCGGGCATCCGAAACCGTCGACGCCACCGGGCGCACATGATAATCGAAAAACCCATGACCACCGGGGTAACATGACCAAATTCGACGTAAAGACGCCGCGCTACGGCTGGGCGCTGACCGGCTCGGGCCACTTCTTCACCGAAAGCCTCGCGTTCATGCGCGAACTGGAACCGCTCGACGTGTTCGTCTCGGCGGCGGCCGAAGAAGTACTCAACATGTACAAGCAGAGCCTCGATGCGCTGCCCGAGGGCACGCGCGTGTTCAAGGACCGCACGGCGAGCGCGATCCCCGTCGGCGGCTTCTACACCGGCGTCTACCACACGCTGATCATGGCGCCGGCGACGTCGAACACGATTGCCAAGTGCGTCGCCGGCATCTCGGACAACCTCGCCACCAACGTTTATGCGCAAGCCGGCAAGTGCCGCGTGCCCTCGATCGTGTTCGCCTGCGATACGAAACCCGAGGACATCACCGAAGCGCCGCGCGAAAAGATGGTGCCGGTCTTTCCCCGCCGCATCGACCTGGAGAATACCGAGAAACTCAAGAGCTTTGAATATACGACTGTCGTGGAAAGCGTCGAAGAACTCAAACGGGCGCTCACAGCGCGGCGCGAATGGCTGACAAACTCCTCTTCCTGACCGGCCATCTGGCCGAAGCCAGGCTCAACGGCACGCTGAGCGAGATCGGCTTGGCCGAAGACGCCTATGCGGTGCGCAACGTCGGCATCAAGGTTGCCGCGCTGATGACGGAGAAGATCCTCAAGAACCGCCTCGAAGCGCCGCTCGATGCCGACCGGGTAATCCTGCCGGGGCGCGTGCGCATGAACCTCGAAGCGCTTTCGGATCACTTCGGCGTGCCGTTCGCGCTCGGCCCCGAGGAACTGATCGACCTGCCGCAATATCTCGGACGCGGCGGCAAGCCGCCGGACCTGAGCGGCTACGACATCAACATCTTCGCCGAGATCGTCGAAGCCCCCGAAGTGCCGCTCGACCAGCTCGTCGCGCGCGCCCGCCAGCACAAAGCGGCAGGCGCGGACGTCATCGATATCGGCTGCCGGCCGGACGTTGCGTTTCCCCATCTCGAAGACGCCGTTCGCGCGCTGAAGTCCGAAGGCCTCAAGGTCAGCGTCGATTCGGGCGACATGGATGAACTCCGGCGCGGCGCACAGGCGGGCGCCGATTTTGTCCTCAGCCTCGATGAAGACAATCTCGATGTGGTCGCGGGAACGGCGTGCATTCCGGTTCTTGTGGCAAAGCCGCATGGCGATCTCGACTCGCTCATTCGCGCCATCGATAAGGCGAAGGCCCGCAACATAGCGCATCTCGCCGATCCGATCCTCGATCCGATCCACTTCGGCTTTATGGAGTCGCTGGTACGCTATGCCGAACTGAGGAGGCGCTGCCCCGACGTCGAAATCCTGATGGGCACCGGCAATCTCACCGAACTCACCGAAGCCGACAGCCAAGGCCTGACCGCGATGCTCATCGGCATCTGTTCGGAACTCCATATCCGCAACGTGCTGATCGTGCAGGTCTCACCGCACACGCGCCGCACGGTCGAAGAGCACGACGCCGCGCGCCGGCTGATGTTTCGCGCGCGCCAAGACAACGCGCTGCCGAAGGGATATGGCGGCGGGCTTTTGTCGCTGCACGAGTTGCGCCCGCTGCCGCAGACGCCGGACGAGATCGCGGAAGCTGCGGCCGCCATCAAGGACGCGAATTTCCGCATCGAAGCCGGCGCTGACGGTGTGCACATCTACAACCGCTTCGGCCATCATGCGGATGCCGATCCCTTCGAGCTTTTCCCCAAGCTCGGCGTCGATGATGATGCCAGCCACGCCTTCTATCTCGGCTACGAACTCGCCAAGGCGGAGATCGCGCGCGCGCTCGGCAAGCGCTACACGCAGGATCGGCCGCTCGACTGGGGCGTTGCCGCCGATAAGCCGTCCGAGGACATGATCCACCATGCGCCGGAAGGGACGACGCTGCGGGCGGCACGCGAGAAAGCGGAGCGCGAGCGGGATAATAAGAAGTAAATTGGAGGCTCTGCCTCCAAGCCTCCGCCAAAGGCCTGTGGCCTTTGGAAACCGTCTTTGGTCGACGCCGCGACGCTGTTCTAACACCAGCTGCGCGGGTGTGGGGCTGCGTCGGGTCGCCTTGCTTCCCGGCATTGTTTACAAAGCCGAGATTGGTTTTTGGCTACCAGGAAACATTTCGGATTGGAGACGCCGATGCCGCTGATTATCGAAACGATCGTGACGACGCGGGCGAAGAGCGGCGAGGTTCATATTGCGCCGCTCGGGCTCATTCAGCGCGATGCGCATTGGATTATTGCACCGTTCACGCCATCGACCACCTTGACCAATCTTCGCGAAAATCCGGTTGCAGTGGCCAACCACGTCGATGATGTGCGCATTTTCGCCGGCTGCGTCACGGGCCGCAAGAAATGGGTCGTGAAACGCGCCGAGAAAGTCGACGGGGCGGTTTTGAAGGCGGCACTTACGCATTGGGAACTCAAGGTCGAGGCCATCGAAGAAGACGATGTTCGCCCGCGCTTCGTCTGCTCGACAGTATTCGCCGGCGACCACACGCCGTGGGGCGGTTTCAACCGCGCGCAAGCCGCCGTGCTGGAGGCCGCCGTTTTGTGCACCCGCTTGAAAATGCTGCCGAAAGAAAAGGTCGAAACCGAACTGGCGTATCTTGAGATCGCCATATCGAAGACCGCTGGCGAGCGGGAACTGGAGGCGTGGGGGTGGCTGATGGAAAGGATAGAGGCTTGGCGGCGGGCCTCATCTTCCAACGACGTGGGCGGATCCCCGCCTTCGCGGGGATGACGACAATCGGAGGGGGCGGCGCCAACCGTGCCGTGCCGGTGTAGGGCGTGGGGCAACTGCGTCATCTTCCAATGGCGTGGGCGGATCCCCGCCTTCGCGGGGATGACGACAATCGGAGGGGGCGGCACCAACCGTGCCGTGCTGGTGTAGGGCGTGGGGCAACGGCGCCATCTTCCAACGACGTGGGCGGATCCCCGCCTTCGCGGGGATGACGGCAATCGGTGGGGGCGGCGCCAACCGTGCCGTGCCGGTGTAGGGCGTGGGGCAACGGCGTCATCTTCCAATGGCGTGGGCGGGTCCCCGCCTTCGCGGGGATGACGGTTGGTGAGAGTGGCACGGGTTGGCGCAATCAAGATATACTTGGCCTCCCTCCCCCCGCCTTCGCGGGGATGACGTTGGTGAGAGTGGCACGGGTTGGCGCAAACGAGACGTGCCTTGGGTTCCCTCCCCCCGCCTTCGCCGGGGCAGGCCTTCGCGGGGATGACGGCAGAGGGTGTAGCAACCCGTAATTTGAACAATGGGTCGGCGGGCCGGTTGCTGATCGATTAACGACAACGTGAGCACCAACCACAACCGTCATCCCCGCGAAGGCGGGGATCCGTCGCAGTGCCTCGAACCGCTCGCCCCGCGGATACCGTCATCCCCGCGAAGGTGGGGATCCGTCCGGCGTGCCAGGGAAGATGGGGTCACTTTCCAGTCGCTCCGCTTCCAATGGGCCAAACCCCACCTGTAGCATGGGGAGAGCCTCCCCCCACAACCGTCATCCCCGCGAAGGCGGGGATCCGTCCGGCGTGAATGGGAAAATAGGGTCGCTTTCCAGTCGCTCCGCTTCCGATGGACCAAACCTGACTTCGCCGGTCGAGGGC
>JAHJQI010000240.1 GCA_018819265.1 Alphaproteobacteria bacterium | reverse complement strand
GCTGTGGCTCGGGCCGGCCGCCGCGCTGGAGCGGCTGGCGCCCGGCGTCGCGCCGGCCGATCTCCCGTGGACCCGCCGGGCCGCCCGGTGGGTCGAGGGGGACGAGTCGGCCGTGGCGGCGGAGCCCGGGATGACGGTGCTCGATCCGGCCGAGGCGATCCGGGCGCACCTGCGGGCGGTCCTGCTGCGCCATGCCTCGCAGTTCCTCGGCCTGCAGGAGACCCAGGAGCTGCTCGACCGGCTCGAGGAGATCGCGCCGGCGGTGGTGCGGGCGGCGGTGCCCAAGCCGCTGTCGCTCGAACGGGCGGCCGCGCTGCTCCGGATCCTGGTCGAGGAGCGTGTGGCGATCCGGGACCTGCGGCGGGTGCTCGAGGCGGCGATCGCGCACGGGTCGGAGAAGGACCCGTACGTGCTGGCCGAGCGGGTCCGTGGGGATTTGCGGCGGTCGATCACGGCGGCGCTGACCGGGGGGGGTTCCCGGATCGGCGTGCTGCTGGTGGCGCCGGAGGTCGAGGACGTCCTGCGGGACGCGATCCGCGATCTGGGGGACGGGCCGCGGATGCTGGTCGACCCCGAGACGGCCGAGGGGGTGATCCGTGCGGCGCGGGAGGCGGTGGCGGGTCTGGCGCCGGAGGCGGGTCCTCCGGTGGTGCTGACGCAGCCGGAGATCCGGCGGCATCTGTGGCGGCTGCTGGATCTGGACGTCCCGGACGTGCGGGTGGTCTCGTACCGCGAGCTGGATCCCGGCGTGCGGATCGAGACGCTGGGGCGGATCGCGGTGGGGGCGCCGGCGTCTCATTCCTGAACGGCGGCTCATTTTTGGCTTGACTTCCCCGGCGGGACGCGGGCAGATCGACGCGGACACACCCGCGGGGGCGGCTCGACGCCGAAGGAGGCAACCATGTTTCGCGTGGAGGACCGGGACATCCGTTTCTGCCTGTTCGAGTACCTCAAGGCCGAGGAGCTGCTCTCGCTGCCGGCGTTCAAGGAGATGGACCGGGACACGTTCGAGCTTCTGGTCGGCAACGCCTTCGACATGGCGCGCGAGGTCATCGCGCCGGTCAACGTCGCGGGCGACCGCGCGGGGTGCCGGCTCGACGACAAGGGCGGCGTCCAGGCGCCGCCGGAGTACCACGCGGCGTACAAGGCGTTCTGCGAGGGCGGCTGGATCGGGCTGTCGGACCCGGAGGAGTGGGGCGGGACGGGGGCGCCGGAGCTGATCCGGATCGCGGCGTGGGAGGCGTTCTGCGGCGGGTCGATCGCCCTGATGATGTACCCGGGGCTGACGCAGGCGACGGCGGCGCTCGTGATCGGCCTGGGCAGCGACGCGCAGAAGAAGAAGTACGCGAAGAACCTGCTCGCCGGCCGCTGGGGCGGGACGATGTGCCTGACCGAGCCGCAGGCCGGCACGGCCGTCGGGGACAGCCGGACCACGGCGAAGAAGATCCGCGAGGGCTTCTACAAGATCCAGGGGACGAAGATCTTCATCTCCTCGGGCGACAGCGACCTCGTGGAGAACACGATCCACATGGTGCTCGCCCGCACCCCCGACGCGCCGTCGGGGATCAAGGGGCTGTCGCTGTTCATCGTCCCGAAGATCCGCGTCGGCGACGACGGCAAGCTCGGCAAGCCCAACGACGTCCAGTGCGCCGGCATCGAGCACAAGATGGGCATCAAGGGCTCGGCGACCTGCACGCTCGCCTTCGGCGAGAGCGACGACTGCGAAGGGTGGATCGTCGGCTCCGAGGGCGAGGGCATCCGGCACATGTTCCACATGATGAACGAGGCGCGCATCGGCGTCGGCCTGCTGAGCCTCGCCGTCGCCTCCGCCGCCCACCTCGAGGCGCTCGACTACGCCCGCGAGCGCATCCAGGGCGTCGACGCGCGCCAGTTCAAGGACCCCGACGCCCCGCGCGTGGCGATCATCGAGCACCCCGACGTCAAGCGGATGCTGCTGCGCTCGCGCGCCTACGTCCACGGCCTCCGGGCCCTGATGTACCAGGTCTCCAAGTGGGCCGACGTCATGCGCCACGGCTCGGGCGAGGAGCAGCAGAAGGCCGGGGCGCTCGTCGAGCTCCTCACCCCGATCTGCAAGGCGTACGGCAGCGACCAGGCCGTCGAGGTCGCCAGCCTCGCCGTCCAGGTCCTCGGCGGCTACGGCTACTGCCAGGAATACCCGGCCGAGCAGCACCTGCGCGACGCGCGGATCCTGCCGATCTACGAGGGCGCCAACGGCATCCAGGCGATCGACCTCGTCGGCCGCAAGCTCGGCATGAAGGGCGGCGCCGTGTTCATGGCCTTCCTCGGCGAGCTGCACGGCTTCGTCGCCCGCGCCAAGGAACACCCCGCGCTGGGCGACTGCGTCGCCGAGATGGAGAAGTCGATCGAGGACCTCCAGGGCGTGGCCATGTTC
>JAHJQI010000087.1 GCA_018819265.1 Alphaproteobacteria bacterium | reverse complement strand
CCCCGTCGATTTTTGCGAGGATCTTGTCGAAGGAAGACGCGGACCAGTTGAACGGATGCGCGATCTCGTTCCATTCGACAACGAACTGGTTGATCTTCGCCGCCAGGTCATCCAGGTCTGCGAAGTTGGGAGCACGAAGTCACTTTCGTCGCAGGATCGAGAACCACTGCTCGACTTGATTCATCCAGGAGCGGCCCGGCAGTGGCTTGAGAGCCATCCGCGGTTCAAAATGCATCACACGCCGGTCCACTGAGTTGCCTTCGATCAGTTTGGACCTCTGGTTCGATGTGGCAGCGAGCGATCTGTATTTTGTGATACCGCTCTTGCCGAGTACCTTGTGGCACGGCACACAAGTTGGCATTCGGATAGAGTTTGCGCCCCGCAATTCCGTAGAGCTTCTAAGCAACTTTCGAACACTTCGCGCGGAGGCTCGGGCGAAAGCGGCCGCCTTGGAAAAACGGGGCGTGTTGCAGAACAGTGAGGGCGCACCTCGCCGACGAAGGCGGCGAGGATGTGCCCGGCTTTGACCGAGATTGTCGTGTAGCCCCACGCTTCGTTAGTCGACGACATCAGGCCGGACAGCTCCATCGCTTTGAAACTGATAGGGCCTCCTCCCCCAACCAGCACACCGTATGCTGGCCTGGCTAAAGAGGAAGGAGAAAGAGGCCGATGCGATTCTATCACGGCACGCACGAGCACTACTGCGGCGTCGACCTGCACGCCAAGACCATGTACCTGTGCGTCCTGGACCGCGACGGGAAGGTCCAGCTGCACCGCGACCTGCCCGCCGATCCCGCGCCGTTCCTGCGCGCCATCACCCCCTTCGAGGACGTCGTCGTCGCCGCCGAGTGCGTCAACATGTGGTACTGGCTCGCCGACGTCTGCGCCGACGAGGACGTGCCCTTCGTCCTGGGCCACGCGCTGTACATGCGCGCCGTCCACGGCGCCAAGGTCAAAAACGACCGCGTCGACGCGCTCAAGATCGCCTCGCTGCTGCGCGGCGGCCTGCTCCCCGTGGCCTACGTCTACCCGCGCGCGATGCGCGCCACGCGTGACCTGCTGCGCCGCCGCACCCGCCTGGTACGCCAGCGCGGCGCGCTGCTCGCCCACGCCACCGGCACCAACACCCAGTACAACCTCGACCCGCTGCCCGGCCGACTGACCTACAAGAAGAACCGCGTCGGATTCGCCGACGCCTTCGACGACGACCCGTCTCTGCGCAAGAACGTCGAGCTCGACCTCGCGCTCGTCGAGACCTACGACCGCCTGATCGCCGACGCCGAGCGCCACATCCTGCGCACCGTCAAGGCGCACGACCCCGACGCCTTCGTGCGCCTGCTGTCGGTGCCCGGCATCGGCAAGATCACCGCCTTGACCATCCTGTACGAGATGCACACCGTCGACCGCTTCCCCAGCGTCGGTGACTGGCTGTCGTACTCCAGGCTCGTCCGCCCCAACAAGGAGTCCGCCGGCAAGATCGTCGGCCACGGGCCGGTCAAGATGGGCAACCCCCACCTGCGCTGGGCCTTCGGCGAGGCCGCCGTCCACTTCGTTCGCGACGCCGATCCGCGCGGGCAACGCCTCGTGGCCAAGCTCAAGAAACGCCACAACCAGGCCAAGGCCACCACCATCCTGGCGCAGAAGCTCGGCCGCGCCGCCTACTTCATGCTCAAGAGGAGCACCGCTTTCGACATGAAACGCTTCGTGACCCGATGACCGCGCGGGCCGGGCGAGCCAGTCGCCCAACTGGCCACCATGGGGCCAAGCCCCTCGCGCGAGCGACTCATCCTGTGGCTTCGACCACCGCTGCTCGCGCTGGACGCCGTGCCCCGAGCCACTGCTTTGATTGGACGCCCGTGCCCGCGCCCTTTTCATACTCGACATCGCGCTTCGCGCCATCGCTGCTCTGCCCCTCACCCGAGCCGCTGCACAACTGGCGACGCCCTCGGGCGTCAGCCCATCACTTTGAATCGGACGGTACGAGGGACCATCGCTGATCAGTTTCTGGGTCGTCGGAGGCGCTGCTCTCCGACCCGGACAGGCGACCTCGAGTCGCCCCGGTTGAACCCCTACAGGTGTTTGCACCAGACGAACCGCTGGGGACGCGCACACGGAAACCAAGTCAGAGCAGCCACGCGATCCACGTTGCCGATGAACTGCGCGGTACTGATGCTGACCAACCATCAACCGTCAACGGGAGAGGTTTACTCTCTTGACCTTGGAGGCCTTACAGGTGTTATGCCGCACCGCTTGGATAAGTCGCCCGCCATCCCCAACGAATGGCATGCGTCAGACCGAAAGTGTTCATCTGATGGCATCGCTCTCCTGCGCGAGGATCATCCTTGGTTCCAGTCTTCCGGAACCAGCGCCGGCGGCTTTGTCCAAGGCGGTTCTACCAATGCGTTCTGGAACCACTGGTCGCGAAGATTTGCGTGCTCGGTGACGATCAACTGGAAGCCGGAAACGTCCTCCTGGGTGAACTTCAGTAACAGCTCGAACAGCCGGCGAACCGCATTGAGGTCGGCGTCTGCCTCGGTCCTCTGCACCGAGCCGTCGGCATTCTTGTAGACCTGCTCGGACGGAAAGTAGACCTGGGTCGGCTGGTCGATCAGGAGGAAGCGCGGTATCGGGCGGTTGTTCTGGGCCGCGAACAGATGCAGGGCGAGCAGTGCCGACAGGTGGTAGGCCAGATGGTTCTCTCCACCCCCGGTCCGGCCCATCGGGACAGGACGTTCGGGTCGATCGAAGATGATCGTCAACTGCGGCAGGTTGAGCCGCGCTGGGTAGGTTCCGAATTCGGCGTCGAACTTCTGGACGTACCGCGTCACCTGCGCGGAGATGTTGTTGAGAATCGAGGCCAGGCGTTCGTTGCTATCGTCGGTGCCGATCTGTTCCTCAAGCTGCTGCGCTTTGTTCTTGAGTCGGCGATTCTTCGCTTCCAGTCTGGCAAGATCCTCGTTCGGGAGAAAGGTTTCCAGGAACAGGCTGATGCGGCCGACGACGCGCGCGGCCGCGTTGTTGCGGCTGCCCATCTGGGCGATGACCTCGTTGGCCGAGATCGCCGCGGAAAGCTCCGATTCCTTCTGCCTTATTGCGCCCGCGATGTCGTCCGCCTTGCCGGCCAGCTCGGTCAGATACGCTTCGAGCTTGGGACGCTGGACGGTGGCGATGTGCAATTCCTTGTCGAGCGAGGCCAGCTCGTTGAGCAGGACGGTGGCGATGGGGGAATCCAGCGCTAGGTTCCGTTCGCTGAACGGCCATTGCCACTCGCCGGTATCGGGGTTCTTCGGTAGCGCCTTGATCGAGGCCAGCCGGTCCACCTGTTCGGCCGCCTCGCTTTCGTAGCCGTTGGCCCGCTTCGCGAACTGTCGCGCCGAGTCGATCCTGGCTTGGGTGTCGCGGCGCTCCTTGCGCAACTGGACCAGTTCTTCCTCCAGACGCGAAATCCGGCTGCCGTCGTCGTCTGGTACCGTTTCGGGCTTCCACAACAGGGCCGACCTCAATGCATCGATGATCCCGTCGGCATTGGGGTTCCCGTCGGTCTTGCCGATGACGCCGACCGTCTTGGCCTCCGAGTAAAGGCCGATGGCCTTCTCGTGCGACGTGTCGACGGCGTCGCGCGACTGCTCCAACTGCTTCGTGTTGATCCTCAGTTCCCGCTGCGCCGCGCGCAGCCTGGATTCAAGTGCGTAGCGGTCGTGGGAGGAGACTCCGAGCAGGATCGGAAGCGTGTCGCGGATCGCCTGCGGCTGGAACTGCTCGTTCTGGCGATAGAAGAGCTGGTCCTTGTTGGCGACCAGCCCCTGCTTCTGGAAAAGGTAATAGAAGGTATGCTTGATGTTCGCGTCGAAGCTGTCGCGGCTTTGATCGAGCGCGACATTGGTGCGGTTCTCGGGAATGCCGAGCAGACGCGACAGCAGTTCGACGATGGTGTCGTCGTCCGTGTTGACCGCCAGTTCCTCGAACGAAGGCGCCTCCAGTTGAGTTGCCCGCCGCAGCATCGCGGTACTGCAACTGGCGCCACCGGCGGTCGGGGTCGGCTTGGCGACCAGCACCTGCTCGTTCTCGAACTGGTAGATCACGGCGAACCAGGCCACCTTGTCGCGGATGACGCCCTCGGGGACGTTGAACGAGGACCGCCCCATGCAGTATTCGATTATCTCGGAGAGCGCGGACTTGCCGGTGGAAGACCGGCCGGTGATGACGTTGAGGCCGTCCACCTTGAACCGAACATCCCGACGCTGGCCGTGGTGGCTGTAGATGTGGATGGAACTGATCTTCATGGACGAATCCCAAAAGTCGTGTAAACGGTTACCCGGTCAGCGATGCGCGCGAATTCCCTTCCGACGATGCGCGCCACTTTCTGGCAGGAGATGGTTTCGGCGGTTCCGTTGACGGTCTTGCGCACCTTGTCGGGCACGGTCTGGATGCGCCCGTCGTCCGCGATGGCGATGCAGCCCATTTCCATCAGCAGGCCGAACCCCTCGAACGCATAGGGGAGCATTTGGGTGGCCCTGTCGGTGAAACCCACGATGACCTGCTGGTTCTTCTCCGTGGTCTTGAGCAGGTAGCTGCGCGGACTGCTGGCGATCACCTCGCGCGAGTCCTTATGCAGGCACAGGGGCAACACCAGCAGCGACAGCGAGAACGGCATGCCGCGGGCGTCTTGTTCTTCGTAGCCGTGCAGGGCGCGGAACAGGACCAGTCCGCAGAACGCGGGATTGAACAGGTTCCGAATCTCGAAGGGGCGCTGGTCCCATCGCTTCACGTGGCCACCCCCAGCACCTTTCCGAGGCGGGCGAGGAACCTGGGATGCCAATAGACCCGAGGTTCGGGCGTGGTATCCGCCAGGATGTGGAAGCTGCCGCGGAGGACGTAGGGCTCCGTCACCCGCGCGCGGATGCGTAGGGATTCGATCTTCCCAGTCTCGAACTCCGCCCAGTTGTAGAGGGTTACGCCGGCTTCCCGCAGTGCGTCCTCGGCGCTGTCGTTCTTCACTCTCTCGAAGGCGACATCTTTGTAGCGGTTCCACTCGTCGGCGAGACGGTCTTCGTATTCCTCGACCTCTCCTGATACCAGCAAGTTCTCGCGCGCCCAGGCGGACCGCTGCTCGAACGCCCTATAATAGTCCAGGATCGCGCTCCTGATCCGGTTGGAGGAAATGCCGATTTCGCGCAGTTGCGCCACGAACAGGCGTGGATCGGTCTCGGTGTCGATCTCGTCGGCGGGCACTTTTCCGCGGAAGGTGATGGGGAGGTTGTCGGCTTGTAACCGTTCAGGGGGTCAGGCCGCCGCTGCGGTGAGTTCGCCGGTAGCTTGAGGTAGGAGGGAGGGGATGGCTTCCCCTTGCATGTGGGCTCGCACAGCCGCCGTCACATACTCGAGTACGTTGCGTTTCTGCTGCCT
>JAHJQI010000267.1 GCA_018819265.1 Alphaproteobacteria bacterium | reverse complement strand
GCGCTGGTGCCGGTCGCCGCGCCGTCGCACCCGCTCGCGCGCCCTGATGTCGCGCCGGGGGAAAGCCGCCGCCACTTGCAACTGGTGCTGACGGATCGTTCCCCGCTGACCGAGGGGCGCGAGTTTTCCGTGCTCAGCCCGCTGACCTGGCGGCTGGGCGATCTGGGCGCGAAGCATTCCTTGCTGAAGGAAGGGCTGGGCTGGGGCAATATGCCGCGCGCGATGGTGACGGGCGATCTGGCGGCGGGCACGCTGGTAGAACTTGACCTGCCCGAACAACCTGGCGCGCAATATCGCCTCAGCGCGCTATGGCGGCGCGACACACGGCTTGGCCCGGCGGCCAGCTGGCTGGTCGATGCGTTCCGCGATGGGTTGGGGGCTGGGTAGGGGTGATGGGGTAGCGGCGCGGCTCTAGAGCGCTTTCCGGCCAATCAGGGTGACCCAGAATGGCCGGAAAGCGCTCTAAGCCTGCTCCAGCGCCTCAACCACCGTGCCTGCCGCCATCCACGCCTGTTCGGCTGCGGCCAGCGCATCCGCAGCCTTTGCGCGCGCCGTTAGCAGGTCTTGCAGTTTTGCTCCGGCTTGCCCCTGCGCGGCGCGGCTCGCGGCCACAATCTGCGCGTCGACCCGTTCGACCTCGGCAGACGCACGGGCCAGCACATTGTCGGCTTTTTCCAGCTGCGATTGGGCATAGCGCGTCTCGGCCATTGTCTTCGGCGCGGCTGGCTTGCTGCCCACGCTGTTGCCTTTGACCCCCTCACCCTTCGGCTTCCGGCCAAGGATGAAGTCGATGTAATCATCCATGCTGCCCGCATATTCGCGCGCGGTTCCGCCATCGACCAGCACCAGCCGGTCGGCGGTCAGTTCGACCATGTGGCGATCATGGCTGATCAGGATCACCGCGCCGGTATAGGCGTTGAGCGCCTGCACCAGCGCCTCACGCGCGTCGACATCCAGGTGGTTGGTCGGCTCGTCAAGGATCAGCAGATGCGGTGCGTCACGCGTGATCAGCGCCAGCGCAAGCCGCGCACGTTCCCCGCCCGAAAGCTTCTCAACCCGCGTCTGCGCCTTTGCGCCCGAAAAGCCGAAGCGGCCCAGTTGCGCGCGCACGGCGCCGGGCGATTGCCCCTCCATCGCGCGGGTCATCAGATCGAGCGGGGTGTCCTCACCCGTCAGTTCTTCGACCTGATACTGCGTGAAATACCCGACCTTAAGCTTGCCCGGCGCATTGACCGCGCCTTCTGCCGGGGCCAGCTGCGATGCGAGCAGGCGCGCCAGCGTGGTCTTGCCATTGCCGTTGCGGCCCAATAGCGCGATCCGGTCATCGGCCTCGATCCGGAAATTCAACCGCTTGAGGATCGGCGGTGCTTCGCCGTATCCCACCGCCGCCTGTTCCAGCGTGATCATCGGCGATCGCATCTCTGACGGATCGGGGAAATCGAAAGTCAGCGTCGGGTCTTCCATCAGCGCCGCAATCGGCTGCATTTTGGCGAGCATCTTGGCGCGCGATTGCGCCTGCTTGGCGGTGGAGGCGCGGGCGCTGTTGCGGGCCACATAATCCTGAAGGCGCGCCCGCTGCGCATCCTGCGACGCCTTGGCCGATGCCAGCTGCGCGGCGCGTTCGGCCCGCTGTTTTTCAAACGCGTCATACCCGCCGGGATACAGCGTCAACTGCCCGCCTTGCAGGTGCAGGATGTGATCGACTACCTTGTTGAGCAGATCGCGTTCGTGGCTGATCACCACCAGCGTGGCGGGGTAGGATTTGAGGAAGTTCTCCAACCACAGCGTCGCTTCGAGATCGAGGTGGTTGGACGGTTCATCGAGCAGCAGGATGTCGGGTTCGGAAAACAGCAGCGCGCCGAGCGCAATGCGCATTTTCCACCCGCCGGAGAAACTGTCGACCGGGCGTTGCTGCATCTCGTCGTCAAAGCCGAGACCGTTGAGGATTTTGGCCGCGCGGGCAGGCGCACTGTAGGCGTCAATCGCCAACAGGCGTTCGTGGACATCGCCCATGCGATCCATGTCGGTGCAGGTTTCCAGCTCCGCCAGCAGCTCCGCCCGTTCGGTCGCGGCGGCGAGCACGACCTGTTCGGGGGTCATCGATCCGCTCGGCGCTTCCTGCGCGATATAGCCGATGCGGG
>JAHJQI010000086.1 GCA_018819265.1 Alphaproteobacteria bacterium | reverse complement strand
CGTGCGGACGTCGCGCCAGATGCTGCACGAGATCGGCCGCGAGCCGACGCCGGAAGAACTCGCCGAAAAGCTTGCCATGCCGCTCGAGAAGGTGCGCAAGGTCCTGAAGATCGCCAAGGAGCCGATCAGCCTTGAAACGCCGATCGGGGACGAGGAAGATTCACACCTCGGCGATTTCATCGAGGACAAGAACGCATTGCTCCCCATCGATGCGGCAATCCAGTCGAACCTGCGCGAGACGACGACCCGTGTGTTGGCGTCGCTGACCCCGCGCGAGGAACGCGTTCTGCGCATGCGCTTCGGCATCGGCATGAACACCGACCACACGCTTGAAGAAGTCGGCCAGCAGTTCTCTGTTACCCGCGAACGCATTCGCCAGATCGAGGCAAGGGCGCTGCGCAAGCTCAAGCACCCGAGCCGGAGCCGCAAGCTGCGCAGTTTCCTGGACAATTGATCGGTTCGCGAGGATTGACAGCCGACCGCGCAAAAAATTGGGCCGCTCTCCTTCGACAGAGCGGCCTTTTTCGTTGCAAGCCTTGGTCCGACCGTGCGTTGCTTCGCTGGTCCTTGGCATTACCTGATGCGCCGTTGGACACAGCTTAGGCCCGCCTGAAGTCGCGCCAGCTTTTTGCCATCAACAGGAGTAGGAACGATGCTGCGGCCCGCGCATCCTTGTCGAACCACGCTGCTTCCCCTTGGCGTTCTATCCGCTGGCATGGCGTGTCTGGTCACTATCCTGGGGCGGGACGCGAATGCATCTCAAACTTATGATGTCGTGCCGCCGCCGGTTTGCACAAACCATAAGGGAGAGGACGTCAGCTTCATCGACAGTGGCAGCGCCCGCTCAGGCATTGCCGCCGGCATGGCGCGCAGGGATGCGGGCGGCAAACCGGTCGTCGTGCGATCGAACTATTCCGCGGCCCCGCCGGTATTTCAAAGCTTCATCGACCGCCATGAATGCGCCCATCACCAGACCGGCGATGTCGACCGACCGCATCCGCCGCGCAACGGTCCAGAACATCTGATGAACGAGAGCATCAGCGATTGCGTTGCGATTCTTCGCCTGCGGGATGAAGACGGGTATGACAAGGCAGGGTTCGACCAGGTTGCCTCTGCGCTGCGTAGCGAAATGGAGAAGATCGGATTCCCGGAGATCAGCATAAGCAGCCGGATCAGCAATATCGAAAACTGCTTTCGAAAGATGGGCGCGCCGCGAGAATTCATCGAAAGAATATTGCACAGAAGAGGCCTGCTGCAGCCCTGAATCAAGCGACTCTACTGCCTATGATTTCAGCGCAGATTGCGCAAAAATTCTGCTTAACGTCAGGCCGTTATCGTGTCAGGCTACGGCCAGTTCACGCGTTCAAGGGATCGATGATGTATGAAGCTCTGACCCTCACCGCAATTCTGATACCAGTTGCCCTTCTGGCCGCGGCAATCAGCGGTATCCTCCCCGAAGAGGAATAACCCGCCGCTTGCAATTCTTGGCGACCGACCCTCAGATACTCGAACGACACTGCCGCGTCTGTTCGCGGCAACCCGACTGGCGGGACCACACGCGTTTCCCATTCAAGCTGATCGCAAAAAGCTAACGGAACACTGACCGTCGTTCGATCTTCGGTCAGTCGCGGCGTGCCCGCCGCATTGGTAACGCAGCAACCTTCGATCATCGTGTCGCCGCCATTTGCGGGCGGCTCAGGTTGCTCGCATGTAACTGTGCGAGTGCGGTAACGCGATCGTAAATCTTTGATGCCATGTTCGACATCATTGCCACGAGCCATCAATCTGGCCGTTGCACCGCAATTCAGCATGTGGAGTGAGATATGGGTGAATTCAGCGTCGCACCGGATCGCTTTTGGCGTGAGTTCAAGACGGAAGTTGCCGGCAGCCTCTCCGACGAGCAGCGTCGCGAGATCGATCGGATTCTTGGCATGGCGCCTCCCGCCCCAAGCAGCAAGGAATTGGGCGACCTGCGTCTCTCCTTCAAGTGGTTCTTCGTACGTCTCGCCTGGGGGCCGGAAAAGCGCAATACCGACCGGCTCAAAAAAGAGCAGGAGATGTACCCGGTGATGTCGCGCCGCAATGCTCCGATGCTTCTGACGCTGTTCGCCGGCTACACCATCTTCTGGTATATGGCGGCCGCTCTTGCCACGCTTCTGACCGTCTTCTACCTGATTTGATATCGGCCTGCCGGGCCTGCGGGTGTCCCTTGCCGGCTTCGCGAACCTCTGGCGACGAACGGGCGTTCCCTGATCGCGTCCTCGCATCCGCCGGCGCCACAATCGCCCTGACCGGCGTCGTATCGCTTGGTAGGTTCAGACTTTTGCCTCTCTTGCGGCCCGATCGTCGCGACGTCAGAGGTACCGAATGCGCGGCAGTCTGCCCAAGCGATAGCGGCGAGAAAACCCGCTTCCCAGCCGTGTCGCCATCACAATCGATTGAACGTGCGGCAGCCCGACCTCGACGCGCCGCGGCTATCGGAAAAGCCTCAGATCTGGCCGGCAGACCGCCATCCGTCGGCGGTCAGATGTTCCTGCGGCTGGAAACGCGCCTTGTAGGCCATCTTCCTGGAACCATCGACCCAGTAGCCGAGATAGAGATACGGCAATCCCTGACGCCGTGTCCGCTCGATGCTCTCGAGGATCATGTAGGTGCCAAGGCTGCGCCAATCGTCGTTGGCATCGAAAAAGCTGTAGACCATGGAAATGCCGTCAGAAAGCATGTCGCAAAGCGCGACGGCCTTGAGTTGCCCGAGTGGGTGGTCGCGTTCGAGAGGCGAAGCCGGCCTCACCCGGTATTCGATGAGAAACGTCTGGATCGGGCTTTCCTCGATCATGACGGAAAAATCGAGCACCGTCATGTCGGCCATGCCGCCGTCTCCATGGCGGGAATCGATATAGTGGCGGAACAGTGCGTAATGCTCCGAGGTGGCCATCGCCGGCACCGGCCGTGCCACCAGATCCCGGTTACGGTTTGTGATCCGCCGCATCGAGCGCCCCGGACTGAATAAATCCACGGGAACCCGGACCGAAACGCAAGCGCTGCACCCCTCGCAATGCGGCGTGTAGGCGATGCTTTGGCTGCGCCGGAAGCCGCCCTTGAGAAGATTGTCGATGAGGGCTTGCGAGCGGTCGACGGTCAAGTGCGTAAACAGTTTGCGTTCCTGCCGGCCGGGCAGATAGGGGCAGGGCTGCGGCGCGGTAATGTAGAACTCCGGAAAGTTCTTATGCGGAGCCGTCATTGCTGCTGCGCCCTCGTTGAAAATTGCAGTTCCTGCCTGGAAGCCGAATTCCGCCCTCAGGATCATATGTGAACCAGCGAGCCTCGATCAAGTCGGCGCAGCCAAACCGCAACCGGGAAGTTAAAAAGAAAAGGCCGCTCCATCATGGGGCGGCCTGGATCCGGCGGAACTGGGATAGCTGCCGGGCTTAGAAATTGACCGTCAGCCGGCCGATGGTATCGAGCAGCGTGTCGCCTTCGATCAGGCTCTGATCGATTGCCGTATGTGTCAGCCAGGCGAGCCCGCCAATCGACAAAACCAGGATCACAATCCCGATTGCCAAGCGCTTCAAGAACCAGCCCGCCGTATAGACATGGCTTCTCTCAGGCGCTTCGGCCTCATATTCCCCGACCGTCATGCGGGTATTCTCCCTCGACCAAATGAGTTCCGGTGCGCATGCGGATGCGCCGCATCGGATCTCCGCCCCCGCTTTTGAATGGGGGATGACGTGCGTCGGGTCAAGCTGTCGCACCAGAAAACAGATATTCGTCAGCGAGGGCGTGGCCGGCGGACAACTGTTGGAGGGTCAACGCCGAGATAAAGGGATACAAGGACGCAGAGCGCGGACGCGGGTCATCGAAAGCGGACGCGATTCGGATTAGCGCGACCATCCCGGTCCGGCACCCGCTTACAGCAACGGCCGCGCCTGCCGCACGAGGGCCGCCGCCGCCGGAAGGTCGATCTTGCCCGAGCCCAGCACCGGTATCGTTGCCACGACCAGGATATGCCTTGGCACCCAAAGCTCGGGAAAACCGTGGATGCGCGCATGCTCAAGCAGG
>JAHJQI010000008.1 GCA_018819265.1 Alphaproteobacteria bacterium | reverse complement strand
TGCTTGACGAAAGGGGCAGACGCTGACATCAACGAAGCCATCCAGCGGCACTGAAACCGCCGCCCTCCAACTGGTCGCGATCAATCGGAACGGATGGTCGCGATGCGCCGGAACAACCGGTCGCGATCACCGGAATGCGCAGCCTGGCCGCATCCGGCCGATTGTCGGATGCTCGGCGAGAGACAAGCAAACATCCATTGTCACGTATCTTTTGGACCTTGGTCCGAAAATTCGTCAGGCCACCGACCCTGTTTGAGGCATTCGCCGTCTGGTTAAGGTCTCCCCACGGCGATGACATCAGACCGAAGGGTTGAAGTGCTCAGATCTTTGCGAACGACATGGAGATCGCAATGGGTATGTTGACAAGTCTAAGGGCGCTAAAAAGTACCAGCGACGGCGCAGCGGAAACGGGCGAATCGGAGGTCCGCAGCTATTGCCGACGATTCGATCGGACGTTCGCCACGGCGCAAGGCTCCTACCTGATAGATGAGGCCGGCAGGCGCTACATCGATTTTCTCGCCGGCGCATCGGCGCTGAACTACGGCCACAACGACCCTGACATGATTGCCGGGTTGGTGGACTACATCAGCCAAGGCGGCGTCATCCATGGCCTCGACCTGCGGACAAAAGCGAAAGCGCGTTTCATCGACGTCTTCGAGAGCCGCATTCTCGCCCCGCGGTCGCGTTCCTATCGCTTGCAGTTTTGCGGGCCGACCGGCACAAACGCGATCGAAGCGGCCCTGAAGCTCGCGCGCAAAGTCACCGGACGTTCCCAGGTCGTGGCATTCACCAACGGTTTCCACGGCATGACGCTCGGTGCGCTTGCCGCCACCGGCAATAGCCATCATCGGATGCAGCCGTCCCTGCAGCTGCCGGGTGTCACCCGCGCTTTCTACGACGGCTACTTCGGTGCCGATGTCGATACCGCGAAAATGCTCGATCAGGCGCTCAGCGATCCATCAAGCGGGTTTGACAAGCCGGCCGCCATCCTGCTGGAAACGGTGCAGGGAGAGGGCGGGGTGAATGCTGCGTCGCCTCAGTGGCTGAAGTCGATTGCCGAAATCGCCAAGCGCCACGGCGCATTGTTGATCGTCGACGACATCCAGGCGGGCTGCGGGCGTGCGGGCCGCTTTTTCAGTTTCGAGGAGTTCGGGTTGGAACCCGATATCGTGACGATGGCGAAATCTCTGTCAGGTCTTGGCTTGCCTATGGCGCTGGTGCTGATCCGTCCCGACCTGGATCAATGGGCGGCCGGCGAGCACAACGGTACGTTCCGCGGCAATAATGCGGCTTTCGTGACGGCCAGCATCGCGATCGAGAAGTTCTGGTGCGATGACGGGTTGGTGCAGCGCATCGGGCGTAGTTCGCGGCTGGTGCGGAACGCGCTTTCGAAGATGGCGAGGCTGGTTCCTGGTTCGCGGGTCAAGGGGAGAGGTATGCTGCAAGGGCTCGACGTTCTCGACGGCAAAGTGGCCGATGCGGTCTCCCGCCGCTGCTTTGACACCGGGTTGATCATCGAAACGTGCGGCCCTCATGACGAGGTACTGAAGGTCCTTGCGCCACTGACGAGCCCCGACGACGTTCTTCGCGAAGGCTTGAGAATGCTTGAAGCGGCCATCGTGCAGGTGGTCGGCAGGCTTGAGGCGAAATCATGAGCGGCGTGTCGGTACGTGGGGCCGGGGCGAATGCGCTGGTCGATGACCAAGACTGCTATTTCCAGCCGCGCTGGCGCCTGAAGCAGGTTTCAGCAACTGCGGCAGGCGATGCAGAAGGTTCAAGATCTGCCTGGGTCTTGGTGAGTGACGGTGAGCGGGCGTTCTCGCGGCCGATCGAGACGCACTTTCATGAGTTGTTCGAACGGCGTTGCGCCAAGTTCGGCACAAGGGCAAATCTGCATCCGGCAATCGACTATGGCCAAGTGTCGTTTTCTTATATGGAGCTGCTGGCGCGCGCGGACCGTTTGGCGCGATTCCTTCTGACGCGTGGTGTCAAACCCGGTCAGCGAATTGCCATTTTGATGGATCGCTCCGTCAATTCCTATGCGTTGGTCCTTGCCGCCTCGAAAGTCGCGGCGGCTTACGTCCCGTTGGACGCATCGTTTCCCGTGGACCGCGTCGCCTTCATCCTGAAGGACAGCGGCGTCAGCCACATCTTTACGCTGAGTTCATTCTCAGCCCGCTTCGAAGGTATCGCAGTACCGCTGACGAAGCTGGACGAATGCCACGACGAGATCGCGAAAATTTCTGCGGCGCCTTATGTCATGACGAGGCGGGATATCGAGGCCGATCCGTTGGCCTATGTGATCTATACGTCGGGCTCGACGGGGCAGCCGAAGGGCGTTCCGATCCGTCAGTCCAGCATCTGCAACTTTCTCAATATCGCGTCCGAGCTTTACGGATATCGCATCTGCGACAGAGTCTATCAGGGAATGACGCTGGCCTTCGATTTCGCAATCGAGGAAATCTGGGTTCCGCTGATTGCCGGGGCGACGCTCGTGCCGGCGCCATCGCAGGCCAAACTCGTCGGCAACGATCTTCAAGAGTTCCTGACGGCAGGTCGAATAACGGCGTTGTGCTGCGTGCCGACGCTGCTTGCAACGCTCGATGCGGATCTTGACGGGATACGCTTCCTGCTGGTTTCAGGGGAAGCCTGCCCTGAGGATGTTATCGCGCCCTGGCTGGTTAAGGGCCGGCGCGTCCTTAACGCCTATGGTCCGACAGAGACGACGGTGACGGCGACCTGGACGGTCATGCAGCCGAATCGACCGGTCACTATTGGCGGTCCGTTGCCGACCTACACCATCATCATCATCGATCCCGACAGCGGCCGTCCCGCTGCGCCCGGGGAGGCCGGTGAAATCTGCGTTGCCGGCGTGGCGCTGTGCGACGATTACCTCAATCGACCCGATCAGACCGAGCGGGCGTTCCTCGATGATTTTCTGAACCTGCCGGATAATCCGTCGGGCAGACTCTACCGCACGGGCGATCTCGGCCGGTTCACCGATCGAAACGAGATCGAATACCTCGGGAGGATCGATACCCAGGTCAAGATCCGCGGCTACCGCATCGAACTGGAGGAAATCGAGGCTGTCATTCGCGGGATCGAAGGCGTCGGGCAGGCCGTCGTCCAACCCTACCAGCGCGATGGCTCGGATACCGAATTGGCCGCCTATTGCACCGCGGACAATGCAGCCGGATCGATCGATTTCGAAAAGATCGACGCGACGCTGCGCGCCGCCCTGCCAGGCTATATGGTGCCTGCCTATTACGAGAAGCTCGACGGCCTGCCCCTCCTGGCAAGCACGAAGGTCGATCGCAAGGGTCTGCCGCCGCCGGCGGGGCCGCGCTTTGTTGCAAATGGCGGCGACATGGTTGCTCCAAGAACGGCGCGCGAAGCCGAACTTGCCATGTTGCTGGCCGAAGTCCTGAAGTTGGAGCAGATCTCGGTGGAGGCGGACTTCTTCGACAACCTCGGCGCCGATTCCCTGAAACTCGCGCAGTTCGTAACACTGATCCGCAAACACACCGGGATACGGCGCATCTCGATGCGCCAGCTCTATCAGCACACGACCATCGCCCAGCTGGCAAGGGTGGTCGACGAAGCTGTCGCCAAGGCCGCAGAAAAATCGCCGCCCGCCCGGGGCGGGGCCGGAACGGATTCAATGCCAGGCGAGACGTTACAGAGCGGCGCTCGAAAGGATGCAGCCGAAAGGCCAGCATGCGAAAGAACCGCGCGGGTCGCCGACTGTCACGCCGCAGACCCACATGCGGCCTCCGTCGGAGCAATGGTTGCGACAGGACTGGCGCAGATCGCGAGCGCGGCCGTCCTGCTGTTCGTCACCGTGGCAGCCGGCCTTGCCGGTTATCAGTGGGCGAGCACGGCGAGCGGCTGGGTTGAACTGTACATGCGGGTCGTCGTGGCAACGAGCCTCGTTTTCTTTGCCTCCTCGGCCATGCTGATAGCTGTGAAATGGATCGTGGTGGGGCGTTTCACGACCGACCCTATCCCCATTTATAGCGTCGCCTACCTGCGGTTCTGGATTGCCCGGCGCGCCATCCAGGCAAACCCGATGAATCTATTTGCCGGGTCGCCGATCTACAATGTCTACCTGCGGCTACTTGGAATGAGAATTGGGCCTGACACGCTGATCCTGGCGCAACCACCCGCCTGCACCGATCTGGTATCGATCGGCGCCAATACCGTGATCCGGCAGGATTGCGCTTTTCCAGGCTACTCCGGCCAGAACGGCTACCTCTATCCTGGTACCATTGAAATCGGGTCGGACGTCCTGATCTGCGAAGCAACCGTACTCGACATCAATACGAAGCTCGGGGACGGCGCCCAGCTCGGCACCACCTCCGGTCTGCTCGAGGGTCAATCCGTTCCCGACGGCGCAATCTACCAGGGCTCTCCGGCACAACCTTCGAACTCGAACTTCAACCGCACCGCGCCGCGCAGCGTCTCGCCCCGCCAGAAAGCCGTTTTCTGCGCACTTCAATTGACAGCGCATTGCCTCGTTTCGCTGCCATCGTCGACGCTCATGCTCGTGCTGCTGGTCGTGTTGGGACTGACAAGTGCTGGCCATGATCTGGAAACCGGCGGCGGTTTCGATCCTGCCGCACTGCTTCTTGGTTCGGGCTTCATCTATTTCGGAGGGATCGCGTTCGCAATGGCGACCATTCTGGTCGTGCCACGCATTCTCAATCGCTTCGTCATACCCCAAGTCGCCCATCCACTATACGGCGTGCAATTCGAACTATCGCGCAGTATCGCGCGACTGAGTAACAACCGATTGGTCAATACGCTGTTCGGCGACAGTTCGATGATCGTCTATTGGTTGTCGGCGATCGGCTACGATTTGTCGCGCAGCACGCAGACCGGGTCGAACTTCGGTGTGGATCAGCGCCACCATTCGCCATTCCTGTGCAGCTTCGATCGCAACACGCTCGTTTCGGACGGGCTCTTTATGATGAACATGGAGGTCTCTTCGTCGTCCTTCATCATGCGCCGCGTCAGCATGCCGCCGGACACCTATGTCGGCAACGACGTTCACTACCCGGCAGATTCGAGGCTCGGTCCCAATTGCCTGATCGCCACCAAAGCCGCCATTCCCATCGACGGACCGTTGCGCAACGACGTCGGCATTCTCGGATCGCCGCCTTTTGAAATTCCGCGCTCAGTTGCCCGGGACATGAAGTTCGATCATTACAAACAGCCAGGCATCCTTGAACACCGCCTGGCGCTGAAACTCGGCTCAAATCTGGTGACACTGGCGCTCTACCTCCTGCGGTCGTGGATGCTGACGCTGATCGGACTCGTGCTCGGTATGTGGTCGCTTGGCTGGTTTGTCAGCGAAGGCGGCAACGGGCTGATGCAGACTGCAGTTGCGACGACGGTCTCGATACTTCTGTTCACGGTTTTCGGCGCGCTGTTTTCCATTTTCTGCGAACGTGCCGCATGTTCATTCCGTCGATTGGAACCGCGTTACTGCTCGCTGTACGACAAGACCTTCTGGGACCACGAGCGGTTCTGGAAGCTCAACTACAATGCCTTTCTTGCAGCCTTCGACGGCACGCCGATGAAGCCGTTTTTCCTGCGGCTGCAAGGGGCACGGGTCGGCCGCCGCGTCTTCGATGATGGAGCCGGCCTGACAGAACCGAGCCTTGTTGAGATCGGCGACGACTGCATGCTGAATTTCGGTTCCAGCTTGCAGTCCCACTCCCTGGAAGACGGGACCTTCAAGTCGGACCGCATTATCATCGGCAACAATTGCACGGTGGCAACCAATGGTTTCGTCCATTACGGGACGAAAATGCATGACGGCGCCATGCTCGAGGCCGATGCGTTCTTGATGAAGGGATCGGTGGTGGAAGGCCGCACACGCTGGTCGGGCAACCCAGCGCAGGATTCGGCGACACTGCGCGATCCCCAGCTGTTCGTTGAAAAAGGAGCAATGAAATGGTGAGCATTCTGATTGACCCGATCGACATGCCATCGCGGGATAAGTTCATTAACGAGTTCGTTGCAACCAACGCGCCCGTGATCGTGCGCGGATTAGACTATTCCGCAGACCAGTGGCAGCCCGATGCGCTGCGCTCCCGGATCGGAGATCTGACCGCGCTTGTCTACGGCACATTGTTCGATCTGGAAGACGTTCAAACGCTCGAGGACTATCTCGACAACTGGTTCGGGCTCGACGGCGACATGGAAGAAGACGTTCCCTATGTGCGCTGGTACAATCAATTGAAGGATGTCGAGTTCTCCTGGGGCGATGAGGCTTTCGGCCGAGTAGCCCCGTTATGGCGCATCCCGTCGTGCCTGCCCACCGACAACTTCGTTGTCCCTGTCAGCCGCGCGAATGCCGGCGCGGATCCGGTTCGGGATGCCTTCCCTTATCGCGGCCTGCTCGTGGCGGCGCGGGGCGCGCGCACGCGGATGCATCGCGATCCGTTCTGTAGCGATGCCGTCGTTTGCCAGTTCTATGGCAAAAAGGAAGTCGCCCTTTACCATCCTAAACGCGCTCAGGAACTGACAAAGGAAAGTGACGGGACGTCATTTGGCGGGTTCGTCGATGTGCGCGCGGAAGCACTCGACCGTATTTCGGTGGAGCCGGATTTTTATGGCACGGTGGGGCCGGGCGAAATGGTCTATATCCCGCACGGCTGGCTGCACGACGTCATTGCCGTTGAGGATTCGGTTTCGATCACATGGAACTTCGTGCACGCAAAGGCGGCCTCGAAGTTTGCCGAGTACCTGGCGACCGGTTTCGATGGCGATCCCGAATTCGAGGTTCTGCAATATTTCCACCGCCCGCTCGGCAACCCTAAAATCTCGGCTTCAGAAATTGCCTCGTACCATTTCGGAGCCAGATAACACCAGCGCATCAGCCGGCAATGACGCAACCGGTGACCACGAATTCACCGATTGCGTTGTAGAACACGGCGATCTTGAAGCGGCTCAGCTGCGGCACGGCGTGGTGTACATGAAGCCTTCCAGATTTACCCGGCGTTGCTGTTGCTGCCGGTTCTAGCGAGACCTGGTCGAAGTCGACGAAGAGACCCGTGATTGGGAACTGCGCCTTGAAAACCGCTTCCTTGGCGCTGAACAGGCTGGTGGCGAGCAGCGGGCGAAGCGGCGCGGAGGAATTTTCCAGGATGCGTCGTTCGCGCTCTGTAAAAACGTGCGCGACGTCTGCGGCTTCGAGGTCCGTGATGAGTTCTGCGTCCAAACCAACGCCGGCAAGAGTGTTGCCATGTCGAAAGCCGGCAAGGGCTCCAGCGAGACCCTCGGTATGGGTAATCGATCCGCACATGCCGGCGGGCCATAGGGGATCGCGGTGCTTGCCGCGAGCGATCGTCTGCGGTTGGCATCCAAGTGTCGCGAGGCACCTGTTGGCCAACTCCCGGCCATCGGCGAAATCCTGGCGTCGTTTCGGTGTGGCGGTCGACTCCAGCGAAGGCGTGAGGTGATGCCACGCGCGAGCCGCGACAGGGGTTCGCGCCAAATGGACCGCGATCCTGCCGGCGAAACCGGCCGCAGCGAACTGGTCTTCGATTTCGGGGGTGTGGGTGCTGGGATCCATAGACTGCGGCTGTTGACTTGAGACGGCTGAGTTATTTCTGCCACGATTTCCGGTGGCATGCTCCAATTCTGGCGGTTGATTTCGAATTCACACATTTTCGGAGCGGGGCGAAGGTCGCCAAGCTCCAAGAAGGAATGTGCCGCGTGCTTTACAAAGCACGACGAATCATGAGCGTTTCAACGACTTAAGAGCAAACCCAGGCCCCATGACAGCGATGCCATACCTGAACGCGCCAGGAAAGATCAACGGCAGCGTTGCCAGTCGATCGCTGCCGTGGCGGGGAAGGATCTGCGTGGCGGGATTGCTTCTAATTCTCGGCACCTTCTCAGCGGCAGCAACGGAAACCGGCGGCACTTGCTGTCAGGATATCGAGCGGCGTATTGACGACCTGTCGGCAGCCACCGCTTCCGGGCGACAAGTGTCGCTTGAAGTATCGGGAAAGCTGCAGCGTTCGGTGCTCTACTGGTCCGATCAGCAAGAGAGCAACGCCTATGTCGTGGATCCGACGTCCGGGGGAAGCTTCTTCACGTTTTCGGGCGACGCAGAAGTGGACTCCAAATGGGGAGCTGGGTTCTTGCTGGAAATCGAGGTTCCGGTCAATCCGAGTGACGAACTCAGTCAAACCGTCGCCTCCTTCACGCCTGCCCCGGCCGTCGGGGCTGCGCATTTCTACATAGCCCACGAAGACGTGGGCACGCTCGGACTGGGTAAGCAGACAGAAGCCCACGACCACATCACGGAATCCGATCTCTCCGCGACGGACGATTTCGCAAGCCCCTCTGTTGCCGACTGGAATGGTGGGTTTCTGCTCCGGCGTCGTGGTGGCGGTCGACTGCCGATCGATGGTGCGACCTGGTCACTTTTTGGTGCAGACGGCATCGGCGATGGGGAAGAGGCCAACATCATTCGTTTCGACACACCGGAAGAACGCACGCTTCAGGGTTCGCTGAGCTGGGGCATGGGCGGCGTCAGCGCCGTTGCTCTGCGCTACGAGGAAACCTCGGCCGATTTCAAAGTGATGGGCGGCGCCGCGTTCGCCTACTACGCGGAAGACAGCCGCAGCCCATGCCGCGACATCGACGAGCTTGCTCAATGCGCCACCGTGGCCGGTTCGATCTCCATCAAGCATTTACCAAGCGGTTTGAGCGCCACGGCAGCGGCTGGATTCATTGCGATCAACCCATCCAGCGCGGCAGGCGACGACCACTGGTTCTATGCCAAGCTGGCGCGAGCCTGGTCGCTGACAAAGCTCGGCGCGACAACCACCTATTCGGAGTACTTTTACGGCACTCGCAGCCTCGAGGCCGATCTTGACACGCTCGGTCCGACAGGCGCCGGCATCATTGGACTGAGGGCTGAAACGAGCGTGTTCGGGGCCGGTGTCATGCAGACGCTGGACGGCATGGATATCGATTTCTATCTGTCGTTGCGCCGCTACGAAATCGAAGCCAGCACTTCGGGCCCTATGCCACAGAGCCTGCCCCTTCAACCCTTCAGCGCGATATTGGCGGGTAGCCGGATAACGTTCTAGAATCATAGAGTTCCTAGTGTTCCGGTTCTGACATTTGGTTCCCTTGCGGCAATGTGCAGAGCAAATGTCAGAACCATCACCTGAGAAAAAATCCGGATCGGCCTTGGAAGCCAGTTTTTCCGACAGCCGCGAGCGAGCGCGACACCGCCGCCGTGCCAAATCCGTACACCTATTAACACTCGATTAAACTCTCCTAGCTAATCTTGAGGAGTTGACGCGGCGATTCCCAGCCGCAAGCAGGATTCGTAGAGGGTTCGTGGACATGAAACTCATCAGGAAGGCGGCCGCGCTTGCGGCGGCTCTGGTTGCCGGCGCCGGTTCAGCCATGGCGACCGACCAGGACATCAATCTCACGGCGACCGTTACCGGGTTCTGCAGAATCGCCGGCTCGCTGACGCCAACGGCCGACACGGTCAATCTCGATGCGCTGGTCACGGCAGGTTTCATCACCGCGACGCAGACTGACCGGACCTATGCCGTCGTCTGCAACAAGGCCACCAATATCTCGCTTGAGTCTCAGAACGGTGCGATGACGACCGCGTCGGCAGCGGCCTTGAACTTTGAGAACGTCATCAACTACACGGCGTCGACCTCCGGCTTTGCAACGATCGCAGCGGGCAGCACGGTAACGACGGCAACGGCGACAGGTCCGGAATCTCTTGGTGCCACAACCCGCGCGACACCCGGTGCGGACGACATCGTCGTCTCGATCACGCCGATCGGGAATACCGACCCGCTGGTTGAAGGTGTCTATCAGGATACCCTGCGCCTTTCCATCACACCGCAATAGTTGCAGCCTCGCGGTCGGGACGGAAGCTCGAGCAGCTCCGTGCAATGCCGCTTCTTGCACGCACGGGGGAATTCTCAATGACGCGTTTCGGTACGGGCGGATCCGCTTCGGACTGCCGATGGATTTGTGCGGCGGCCGTGCTGCTGCTCGCCGCCGCGTTCTGGGTTGGTGGCGTTCGCGTGCCCGGAGCACTGGCCTTCAGCGTTTCGCCAACACACATCGAACTCGTTTCAGTTGGACGGGCGGGGCGCAGCCAGATCGTCGTGCAGAATACCGAAAGCGTATCGTTACCGATCGAGGTGACCGTCGACAAGTTCAAGCTCGACGAGAACGGCCGCCGCAAGAACGTCAAGGCCGGCGAAGACTTCCTCGTATTCCCTGCCCAGGCGCTGATCCCGGCAGGTGGTACGCAGGTGTTCCGGCTTCAGTGGGTCGGCGAACCGATGCTTGCGGAGAGCCAGAGCTACATCGTCAACATTTCCCAGATCCCGGTGCGCATGCCGAAGGGGCACAGCGGCCTTCAGGTGGCCGTCAGCTTCGGTGCGCTCGTCAACGTCGCGCCGCCGAAAAGCCAGGCGCAACTCGATCTCGTCGCAACAGATATCGTCACCGACCAGTCCGGCCGCCGCTTTCCGATGGTGACCGTGCAGAACCCGTCGCGCACGCATGCGCTGTTCACGCGCAGCACCCTGCGACTGGCGGGCGAAGGTTGGGATCTGACCGTGCCCCCGGGCCAGCTGCAGCAGAAGGTCGGGATCGGTCTCGTGCAACCAGGCTCGCGACGCAAGTTCGTGTTGCCTTTCCCAATTCCAGACAATGCACGCCGCATCCGGGCAAGTCTCGCGTTCGACCCTTCGCGGAGGTGACTTAGAAGCCGGCTGGCACTGTCCCGCCGGTCCGATTCGAGGGTCATTTGAACGAGAGAGCGAAACACGCGCAAAGGGCGCGCCTGGTGAAAGCCGGGCGGTTTCGCGTTGTCGTCTGTGTTCTGCGGCTGGGCTTTATCCTCGCGATCTTTCTTGCCATGTATGGAGCGGCGGCCTTCAACGCTGTCGTTGTCGAGGCTGCGGAAACGGATGCTCCGGACAGCGCCGCGGTCGATGGCGACAGCGGTCGAATCAATACGACAGGGCGGGCGATTCAATTGCCGGTCCCGGTCAAGGATGGAGCCACGCTGCTCGGCGAAGCCAACCTGCGGATCGAAGCCGACGATCAAATCAGCCTGTCCAAATCCCAGCTTGGTGAGATCCTCAAAGACACCGTCGATGAGGTGGCGCTTGCCCGCCTCGCCGCGATGAACGGCCACGAGGTGAGGCTTGCGGACCTGCGCGCGGCCGGCTTCAACTTCGAATTCGATCGCGGGCTGCTGGAGCTGAACTTTCTTCCCGAACTCGATCAGCGCGGCGAGACCGAGCTCAGTCTCGGCGGGCATGCGCGCCGCCAGGCAAGCGCGGTTGCAGCCGCTGCTTCCGAATTCTCGGGCTATCTCAACGTCCTGATGGGCGTTGACCAAGTGTGGGATGCCGGGTTCAGCCGATCTGGCGAAAGCGAGACCGGCCTGCGGTTCGACCTGCAGGGCGTGATGCGGGCAGGCGGATTCGTCATCGAGAACGAAGTCGCCTACGAGGGTGCCGTCGATGCCAGCACCTGCCCGATCGAGGCCTATTGCGTCTACCAGCACGACGAGGGCTTCAAGCGCCGTTCGACGCGGATCGTCTACGACCGGCCGGAAGACCGCATCCGGGTTCAGCTCGGCGATACAAATACCCTTGCGACAGCAATGCAGAATTCGCCCTCGCTGCTCGGCGTCGTGGTTGAGAAGTCGAACCGCAAACTTGCGCCCGGTGAGAACGTGCGGCCAACCGGCAGCAGTTCCTTCCAGATCTCGCGACCCTCGCAAGTGGAAGTCCTGGTCAACGGGGCGATCCTGCGGCGTTTCGACTTGCGGCCGGGTGGCTACAACCTGCGCGATCTGCCGCTTGGCGTCGGCGCCAACGAAGTCGAACTCGTCATCACGGACGGTACCGGTCATAGGGAGAGCATCAGCTTTTCCCAGTTCTTCGACCATAACCTGCTGGCCGCCGGACAGAGCGAGTGGTCGGCTGGCGGCGGCGTGGCCTCGACGCTGGTCGATAGCGAGCGCGAATACCGCGAGGACGACTATTTTGGAACCGGCTTCGTTCGTTACGGGCTCTCGAACGAGATGACGGGGGAAGCGCACATGCAGGCGGACGCGGGCGTGTTGATGGGCGGCATCGGGGTCTTTCGCGCCACCGCCTGGGGCGCCTTCGGGCTCGAAGGTACGGTGAGTTCCAGCGAAACCGGCATCGGCTATGCGGCTTCAGCCACCTGGGCGCTGTCGAATTTCACGGGGCCGGTGTCGATGCTGACGGGCCTCAGCGACAGCCTGTATCTGACCGCAAACTATCAGAGCGACGACTTTCGCAAGCCCGGCGAATACCTTCTTGCGGAAGGCGATATCATCTATCCGCAGTATCCCTATTCGATGCGTGCCTCCGCCAACTACACGATGATGCTGACTCCGAACCTGACGGCCACCGTGGCGGGACGCTATCAGGTCGCAGCGGACGATCCCGAGATCTTCTCGCCCTTTACGTTCAACAAGGACCGCTTCGGTGCAGATCTGACCTTGTCGACCGGCTTTGGAATCGCTTCGGCCAGCCTTACTGCCGGGTATTCCAACGAATACTTCTACTCCGACCCGTCGCGATCCGGCTTCGAGGACGGCGGCGAGTTCCGGATATCGGCGCGCGTCTACCTGAGGCCGGATGCGACAACGCGGGTCTCATCGACCTACGATACGCTCAACGACACGCTGACGGTGAGCGCCAATCGGGATGCCGGCCAGGGGATAGGCCGCTGGGCGACGAGTGTCGACGTCCAGCGCTACGGTTATGAAAGCAGTGGGGCAGCGACGGCGTCGGCGACCTACTATGGCAACCGTGCCGAGGTGCAGGTCCTGCACCGCGCCGGCCTCGATGACTTCTCATGGAACGATCTTACTTCGACGCCCGAAAACCAGCGCTCCAGCGTGCGTGTGGGAACAGCAATCGCCTTCGCCGACGGCAAGTTCGCACTGGGAGCGCCGATCCGCGGCGATGCGTTCGCAATCGTGCATCCCCATGAGAGCCTTGCCGGCAAGGTGGTGGAAGTGCGCAACGGCGACGTTGTGCGGGCGCAGGCCGACGAGTTCGGCCCCGCCCTGGTGTCGCAGATTCCGGTCTATACGGATTCCACACTGCCGATCGATGTCGCCGACCTGCCGATCGGCTACAGCCTGGGGGCGGGAGCCTTCGATCTCAGGCCGTCCTACCAGAGCGGGCATCTCCTCGAAGTCGGTTCGGATCATTCGGTGACGGTGTATGGCACGCTGCTGAATGCCAATGGCGAAGCGGTCGGGCTGGTGATGGGCGAAGCCTACCGTGCCGACGATCCAGACCGCCGGGTCGAGTTCTTTACCAATGCTTCGGGCAAGTTCGCGGCCGAAGGCCTGTCGGCTGGAAGGTGGGTTCTGGAAGCGGCGACGGAACGTCAGGCGACGGTGTTCGAGCTTGAGATCCCCGAGGGGAGCGAAGGCCTGGTGCGGACTGGAAAGCTGAAGCCGGCGGGGCGGACATGATGGCGCGACTTGCACCGAAGGAAATTTTCCGGCTGTTGGTGGCGATCGTTGCCATTGTCGCGACCAGCGCACCGGCCTTGGCGTTCTGCACGCAGAATGGCGGAAACGCGACGGTCATTTCCGGCGGGACCAGTGCGACGGTTGCGCCGGCCTACAGCAGTTCGGCGGTGGCTGATCAGATCCACACGTTTACAGTGACGATTGCCAATCCGCGAACCAATGCCAATGCGACGTGCGATCTCGCCTTGTCGTTCACGCGCTCGTCGTTGCCGGCGACGATGACGAATGGGGCTGCAACCCTGGAATATTCCATCGAGTCGACGTCCGGAGCGACCCTCATCCAGACGACGGGGTTTGCGGCGTTCGCGAGTCCGCAGCCGGCCAATCGCATCGACCTCACGATTGCTCCGGGCGGAACCGCCGACGTCTCGGTCAGGATTCGCATTCCAGCCGGGCAGACGAGCGCGACGGCAGGGAACTACGCCGACAGCAGCGTTACAGTCGGCATCTACGAACTCGCCTTCGGCGTGCCATGGCGGGTGCTGGACGAGCAGGTCTTCACGGTGAACGCTTCTATCACGTCGGGCTGTACGCTGCCGGCGCCCGACACGTCAAAACTCAACTTCACGCCGGCGATCAGCGCGGGATTGCCGAATCCCGGTTTCATTCTGCGCTCGACATTCAATGGCGTATCCTGCTCGGCGCCGTCGCGGATCCGCCTGACCGGTTCGGCGTTGGTGGCGACGCCGGCGACGGGGACGGTCGCGGGCTTCGACAACGAGATCAACTACCTGGCGATCGCGCAGTTCGGCGCGGCATCGGCGGCGCTCAATTCGAATGTCGCGATGCAGGTGACTTCCGCGGGAACGAATGTCGTCAGCGGCGCGGTTTCGGGCACAACGATTACAGTCGACGTCAACCTGCTTGCCGGGCAGCCGATCATCGCCGGCAGCTATTCGTCCGTGCTGACAGTCACCATCGATCCCAGCTTGTAGCGCAGGAACAGCGCGCTACTTCCTCTTCACCGGCGGAAGATCGGTGCAGACGCCCTCGAAGAGCTCGGCGGCCATGCCGACCGACTCGGATAGCGTCGGGTGCGGGTGGATGGTCTTGCCGATGTCGACGGCGTCCGCGCCCATCTCGACGGCTAGGCAGACCTCGCCGATGAGATCGCCGGCATGCGTGCCGACAATGGCGCCGCCGATGCAGCGATGGGTTTCGTCGTCGAACAATAGTTTGGTGAAGCCTTCGTCGCGGCCGTTGGCGATGGCGCGGCCGGAGGCTGCCCAGGGAAAGACGGCCTTGCTGTATTTGACGCCGTTGGCCTTGGCCTCCGTTTCGGTGAGGCCGGCCCAGGCGATTTCAGGATCGGTGTAGGCAACCGAGGGGATCTGGCGGGCGTCGAAGGAGGCCTTGTGTCCGCTCGCGGCTTCGGCGGCGACGTGGGCTTCGTGCACGGCCTTGTGCGCCAGCATCGGCTGGCCGACGATGTCGCCGATGGCGAATATGTGGGCGACGTTGGTGCGCAACTGCTTATCGACTTCGATGAAGCCGCGTTCGGTGACGGCGATACCGGCTTTGTCCGCGTCGATAAGTTTGCCGTTGGGAGAACGGCCGACGGCGACGAGGACCATGTCGTAGACCTGAGGCTTGTCGGGCGCGTGATCGCCTTCGAAGGTGACGTGGATGCCGTCCTTCATGGCGTCGACTGCAACAGTCCGGGTCTTGAGCATGATGTTGTCGAAACGCTTCGCGTTGAACTTCTCCCAGACCTTGACGAGATCGCGGTCGGCTCCCGGCATCAGACCGTCGAGCATTTCGACGCAATCGAGGCGCGTGCCGAGCGTCGAATAGACGGTCGCCATTTCGAGCCCGATGATGCCGCCGCCGATGACCAGCATCTTCTTGGGGATGTCGCGCAGTTCGAGAGCGCCGGTCGAATCGACGATGCGCGGGTCATCTGGAATGAAGGGCAGCTTCACGGCTTCCGAGCCGGCGGCGATGATGGCCTTGTCGAACTTGACGGTCTTCCTGCCGGAGCCGTCGGTCAGCGTCACCTCGACATGGTGCGGGTCGAGAAAGCGGCCGGTGCCGGTGACGACCTCGACCTTGCGCATCTTGGCCATGCCGGCGAGGCCGGTCGTCAGTTTGCCGACGACCTTCTCCTTATGGGTGCGCAGCTTGGCCAGATCGATTTCGGGGGCGCTAAACGAGATGCCGTGTGCGGCCATCGCCTTGGCTTCATCCATGATGGCGGCGGTGTGGAGGAGTGCCTTCGAGGGGATGCAGCCGACGTTGAGGCAAACTCCGCCGAGCACCTCCCAACGCTCGACGAGCACGGTCTTGAGGCCGAGGTCGGCGGCGCGGAAGGCGGCGGAGTAGCCACCTGGACCGGCGCCGAGAACGAGCATTTCGCACGTGACGTCGGCTGCGCCGGAATGCGTCGCCGGGGCCGGGGCCGATAGGCTCGCGCCGGCGGCGGGCGCTGACGTTGAGGCTGCGGGCGCGGCAGGCGCGGCGGCCGGTTTGTCGCTGGCGCCGTCGGCATCGATGGTGACGATCACCGAGCCCTCGGAGACCTTGTCGCCAACCGCGACCTTGATCTCGACGATCCTGCCGCCGTGCGGGGAAGGTATTTCCATCGTCGCCTTGTCGCTTTCGAGGGTGAGCAGCGGATCCTCGGGCTTCACCTCGTCGCCGGGAGCAACCAGGATCTCGATCACCGGGATATCCTTGAAATCGCCGATGTCGGGGACTTTCACGTCGATTGCGGACATGGGTGTTTTTCCTTGGCGGCCGCTTTGACCGAGGTGGTGGAGGGACGGGCTCGGAAATCATTATCCGACACCCGGCACGCTCTGGAAAGTGCTGCGGACGAACTACGCCGGCTTTCTCGTAACGGCGCCAAACGGTATCGGCGGCCTTGGGTGCCGGCCGTTTCAACTCGGTTCCGGGTGATATCAGCCGCGCTGCAGGAGTGACAGCGCCTCGGCGGCGTCGATACGGCCGTCGTAAAGGGCACGGCCGGTAATGGCGCCTTCGAGCATTGCGTACTCGGGCCTTATGAGATCCTTGACGTCGTCGATCGAAGCCAGGCCGCCGGACGCAATGACGGGAATCGACGTGGCGCGGGCAAGTTCCGCGGTCGCCGGGAGATTGAGCCCCCTGAGGATCCCGTCGCGCTCGATATCGGTGTAGATGATCGCCGAGACGCCGACATCCTCGAAGCGGCCGGCAAGCTCGTTGGCGGTCAGCCGGCTCGTCTCGGCCCAGCCTTCGACGGCTACTTGGCCGCCCTTGGCGTCGATGCCGACGGCGATACGGCCGGGGAACGCGCGGCATGCGGCCTTGACGAGGGCGGGGTCGCGAACGGCGATCGTGCCGAGGATGACGCGCGCGATGCCTTTATCAAGCCAGGTTTCGATCGTGGCGAGATCGCGGATGCCGCCGCCGAGCTGGACGGGAATTGTCAGTGCGGCAAGGATGGCGTCGACGGCGCCGGCGTTGACCGGGCGGCCTTCGAAAGCTCCGTTGAGATCGACGACGTGGAGATACTCGAAGCCCTGGTCCTCAAAGGAGCGAGCCTGCGCGGCGGGGTCGTCGTTGAAGACGGTCGCCTCACTCATTTCGCCGAGTTTGAGGCGGACGCACTGGCCGTCTTTCAGGTCGATGGCAGGAAACAGGATCACGGGTCGGTTTTTCTCTTCGGGTGATGGCGCGGTTAACGGGGCGGGACGTCTCAATCGCCGTCCTGGCGCGCCGGGTCAAGTGCGGCCACGGAATCGCTTTGATGTTCTCGTAACGTACTCTATGGAGTCAGCACCAGTAACAGCGATCACTCAGACCATGCGTTCAAGCCCTCTTCTTCTCGTCGAACCGGAACAGTCGCACGCGCCGCGCATCATCAGCGAAGCGGAGGCGATCGATATCTGGATTGCGCGATGGCTGCGCGTGCGCCGCATCGAGATCCTGCGCCGCTACAATTGCGATCCCCGACGGCTCTATGAGATCTGGGAGGGGCGGAAGTTTCCCGAAAGCCGCGGGCGTGCGCTAAAGCTGTTCAAGGAGCGGTATCCGGAACTGGTCGAGCGCACCGATTTCGGCAATCACAGGGTGATTCCGCGCTCCAACAACACACCGGAGCAGATGGGGCTGTTTGATTAGAGTCTTTTTTTGCGCCTTCAGATGCCCACGCTTCGGCTTCGCCTCGCGCATCCGGCGCCGTACGATTCTCCGCAGCCTAGGGGCGCCGGAGGATCACCGTGCTACATGAGGTTTCGGAGCGAGTAGTGGTCGTATCAAACCCAGTCATGGTAGACTAACCTTTTTGCGCTCTTTCATCTTTCGCAAAAGCTCATCAGTATCCGTCTTCGTTTTCTGATGCTCGGTATACTTAGCGAAAGCCCCTGCAAAGCAGCCAATACAGGCCATAGCTAAAATGATGTCAATGTTATTGGCCTGCTGTGACGACGGCATCTTGCCAATAACGACAAATACGTTCTGGACGAAGCCAGACCCGGCACCCGCTAATAGCAGGCTCCACTCCAGCGACATGTCCTTTCCACCTTTTGCGAGGCGATCAAGTGTTTCTGTCGAAACCAAATGCCGCTCCTCCTCTTCGTCACAAGTTACCGTCATCGCGTCGGCCCTGAATGGGTTGACTTGAAGTTCCGGCTCCATACGTTGGAGTAAGCCACCCTTTTCTTCATCCACTTCAGCCATCGGTTTTTTCCTCTGGCTTGGCTGGCTTCTCGTCTCGAAGGATTCCCATCAAGACGGCGTTGAAGAAAAGCGTGTGACCGCAATTGTTGCAGATGACGAGCGCGTGGGGATAACTAGGACCACCGATTATTAGGCCGCTGCCGTGGCTAATTGACGGTGTTACTGCGTGATCCGCAATCGTCCAATGATTCTGTGCACAGACCGGGCAGGCTTTGTTGCCCACCCATTTCTGATTTAGCCAAGCCAGCGCTCGGTCCTTCTGATCCTTTGTCAGTTTGGAATCATCTGCCATTCTGAATATCCCAAAATCGACTCGATTCAGGGGCTTATCGTAGGTGTCTGAGCGGAGCGTTGACAGGGACTTCGAGCGGATGTCCACAGTCTGTTCTTCTCAAGAGAACAAAAATCGAACTGATGCTTTACGAGCGGAACGATTCATGTCATGTTCTCTCTACGTTCCGCACAGCAAACGGCCTGATTGTTCAGCGTTTCCAGGGCCTTGACCAGAAAAGAAAGAGCCCCCCATGCGCACGTTCCTCATTTCCTACGATCTCGCCAATCCGAACGCCAAAAAGGGCGCGCTTGCAGAAATCATCATGGGAAGCGGCGAGCGCTGGGCGCGGCCGCTGGAGCAGACATGGTACGTCGAAAGCAGCGAGACGGCCGAAGAGATCGAAGCGCGGATGTCGTGGCTCTTGGGCGATGAAGACGGACTTCTGGTGCAGGCCATCGGCCAGGGCAGCGTTCTCACCAACACGTCGCTGCGCTGGTTCCGCCGGCGCAACAGCGCAGCCGGTTCGGCTGCGGCTCAAAACGTCGTGTCGTTCCCACAGGCCGACGAAGCGATGGCGGCGTGAGCGTTCAGACGTTTGTAAATCGACAACAGAATTGAGGCGGCGCATGCGCCGCCGCCAAGGACCTTCATGGCCGGGCTCGAAGTGCAAGTTTGTTCGAGTATCGAGACCCGGCCATCCAGGGCAATAATATAAAACGGTATCGAATTTCGCCCCTTGGATGGCCGGATCAAGTCCGGCCATGACGCTGCTGGGGGCGCGGAAATTTGTCGGCACTGAGCCTGCTGGACTGCGGGGCTTGGCGTGTCGCTGCGAACTACAGGATGAACCGTGAAAGGTCGGCATCCTTGGCCAGGGCTCCAACGCGGTCGTTGATGTAGGCGGCATCGATCGTCACCGTATCGCCGCCGCGATCGGAAGCCTCGAACGAGATTTCGTCGAGCACGCGCTCCATCACCGTTTGCAGTCGCCGCGCACCGATATTCTCGACCGTGTCGTTGACGAGCACCGCGGTATCGGCAATTGCATCGATGGCGTCGTCGGTGAAGACAAGCGTCAGTTCTTCCGTCGCCATCAGGGCCACGTACTGCTTGATGAGGCTCGCTTCGGTCTCCGTCAGGATACGGCGGAAATCCTCGCGGGTCAGGGGCTGCAATTCGACACGGATTGGCAGTCGCCCCTGCAACTCCGGCAACAGATCGGACGGCTTGGCGACATGGAAGGCCCCCGAGGCGATGAACAGTACGTGGTCGGTCTTTACCGGTCCATGCTTGGTCGCAACCGTGGTGCCTTCAATGAGCGGCAGAAGATCGCGCTGAACGCCTTCGCGGCTGACATCACCGGAGGCGCGGCCCGCGCCATCGGAGCGCGAACAGATCTTGTCGATCTCGTCGAGGAACACGATGCCGTTGTTTTCCACCACCGAGATGGCTTCGGCGGTAATTTCTTCCGAATCGATGAGCCGGTCACTTTCCTCGTTGATGAGGATGTCGTGGCTTTGGTCGACGGTCATGCGGCGCCTTTTTTTGCGCTGACCCAACGCCTTGCCGAGCATGTCGTTCAAGTTGATCGCGCCGAACGATCCGCCCGGCTGGCCGGGAATCTCGAACATCGGAAAGCCGCCGCCGGAATCGGCGACTTCAAGTTCGATCTCCTTGTCGTCAAGTTCTCCGGCGCGCAGCTTGCGGCGGAAGCTGTCGCGGGTCGCCGGTGAGGCTGTCGGCCCGACGAGCGCGTCCAGCACGCGTTCCTCGGCTGCCTTTTCGGCCGCCGCACGGACATTCTTGCGTTTGGCGTCGCGGATGAGCGAAATGCCGACCTCGACGAGATCGCGAACGATGCTTTCGACATCGCGGCCGACGTAACCGACTTCGGTGAATTTTGTTGCCTCGACCTTGAGGAACGGCGCCTGCGCCAACCTCGCCAACCGCCGCGAGATCTCCGTTTTGCCGACGCCGGTCGGACCGATCATCAAGATATTTTTCGGCAGGACTTCGTCCCTGAGGTCGCCGGTCAGCTGCTGGCGGCGCCAGCGGTTGCGCAAGGCGATCGCCACCGCGCGCTTGGCGTCGTTCTGACCGATGATGTAGCGGTCGAGTTCGGAGACGATTTCGCGGGGGGAGAAGTTGGTCATTCAGTCCTGCTTACTGTTTCTGGTTCATATCGCATGATGAGGCTGTCGCCGGACTTTCCCACGAGTTCGGGAATGGCGCGGAAGCCGGCCTTTTCATACGCCCGAACGGCGCGCCCGTTGCCGGGATCCGGGTCGATGATAATCGTGCGCCAGCCATCGGCAACAAGGCGAGCGACAAAGGTTTGCAAAACGCGGGAGCCGATACCTTTCGACAGCATTCGAGGGTCGGCAATCGATAGATCGACGCCAACGGCATCGCTTTGAAGCCCGGCAAGCCATGGATGGTCGGCGATCCATTGGACGGACTGGTGATCCCCGATGAACCAGCACTGGATGTAGCCCATCGGTTCACCACCGATGTGGAAAATGTACGGGCAGGTGGTGTCGCGGCCCTCGATCATGTCGCGGATGTAGGACAGTTCGACTTCCGGCTCGCCCCACCAGTGCAGCCAATGATGACGATGCAGCCATTCGGCGAGCATCGGCAGATGTTCGCGGCTGACCGGCTCGAAGCGGACGTCCATTTGCCTTATGTTCCCGAGACCAGCTTCAGGCCGGCGATCGAGCCGATCAGCACGACCAAGAGCGCTATTCGGGTCGCATCGGCGGATTCTCCAAATGCTGCAATTCCAACGAGGACGGTGCCGGCGGCTCCAACTCCGGTCCAAACCGCATAAGCAGTTCCGACGGGGATAGCTTCGGGAACCGGAAGGCTGACGGCCCGATGCAAACAATAGAGGCTGACGACACCAAAGACGACGAGCCCGAACGTCGGCCAGGCTCGCGTCAGCCCGTCGGAATACCGATAAACCGTGGTCGCAGCGACCTCGCAGGCGCCCGCCAGAATGAGGTACATCCACGCCATTATAACCCGCCATCACTTTGCTTCGATGCTTTCAACGACGATCGAGTCGTTGGTGTAGACGCAGATCTCGGCTGCGATCGCCATCGCCTTGCGGGCGATTTCCTCAGCTTCGAGTGGCTGCTCGAGCAGCGCGCGTGCGGCAGCCAGTGCGTAATTGCCGCCCGAGCCGATGCCCATCACGTGTTTCTCGGGTTCCAGGACGTCGCCGGTGCCGGTGAGCACCAGCGTCGTCGAATGGTCGGCGACGATCATCATCGCTTCAAGGCGGCGCAGGTAGCGGTCGGTGCGCCAGTCCTTCGCGAGTTCGACAGCGGCGCGCATCAGTTGGCCCGGATACTGCTCGAGCTTGGTTTCAAGCCGCTCGAACAGCGTGAAGGCATCGGCTGTCGCACCGGCAAACCCGCCGATTACGTCGCCGCGGCCGAGGCGGCGGACCTTGCGCGCGTTCGATTTGATAACGGTCTGGCCGAGACTGACCTGGCCGTCTCCGGCGATAACCACCCGGCCGTTCTTGCGCACGGTCAAAATGGTGGTGGCGTGCCAGCCGGGGAAGGCGGATTGCCGGGAATGGTCGTCGTGCATCATCATGGGTCACTTCAGGTTGCCAACACTTCTGGTGCTGACACTTCGCAGGCTCGTGTCGGTTGCAAGCCGGTGTTTCTTTTTGTTTGCCAACACTTCTAGTGCTGACACTTCGCAGGCTCGTGTCAGTTGCAAGCCGGTGTTTCTTTTTAGTTGCCAACACTTCTAGTGCTGACACTTCGCAGGCTCGTGTCAGTTGCAAGCCGGTGTTCGGCTATCGATAAGGGAGCGGAGGGGCGCGGTGTCAAGACCTGACACCATACCTCAGGGGAAGACTGGCGAACGACCGGCCAAGCTGATAAACGCAGCGAATTAACCCTTCGGCAACCTTTCGGCCCGCAGCCTCTTTGGTAAAAGCATGGCTTCAGCCGTTTGAGGAAAGATCCGTGAGCGCACCAGCAAAGCGAACCGCGAAAATCGAGCGGAAGACCAATGAAACCGAAATCGCCGTCGAGATCGATCTCGATGGGACCGGGGCCTATGAGATCGACACCGGGATTGGGTTCCTCGATCACATGCTCGAACAGCTCGCGCGCCATTCCCTCATCGATATCAAGCTGAAAGCCAAGGGCGACCTGCACATCGACAGCCATCACACCGCCGAAGACAGCGGCATTGCGCTCGGACAGGCCTTCAGGCAGGCGCTTGGCGATAAGATCGGCATCACGCGCTACAGCGACATCCATCTTCCTATGGACGAATGCCTGACCCGCGTCGCCATCGACGTGTCCGGCCGGCCGTTCCTGGTGTGGCAGGTCGAGTTCCCGCGCGACAAGGTCGGCGAATTCGACACGGAATTGTTCCGGGAATGGTTCCAGGCCTTCGTCCAGAACGCCGGGATCACGTGCCACGTCGCCAACATCCATGGCGACAACAGCCATCATATCGCCGAGACTTGCTATAAGGGTCTGGCCCGGGCCTTGCGTCAGGCTATCGAACTCGACCCCCGTCAGGGCGGCCGCGTGCCATCGACCAAAGGGACCCTTTGAGAATGTTAATGACGTTGAGCTCAATCGGAGCCTCGAATCGCGTGGTTGCCTATACCGTCCACGAATCCGCCAAACCAGCGCCCGCAGCCGTCGAGCGGGCCGATGGCTTCGTCTTCGTGAAGGACGGCTTCAACTGGTGGGCGTTTCTGTTCGCTCCGCTATGGATGCTGGTCAACCGGCTGTGGCTGGCGTTTCTAGGCTATGTCGTGGTTGCCGCGGTGCTCGGCGGCATCCTCTTCCTGCTCGATGCGGGAATGGCCTGGACTACGCTGGTCAGTCTGGCACTCAATTTGATCGTCGCATTCGAAGCCGATTCGATGCAGCGGTGGACGCTGGAGCGCAAGGGCTGGCGGATGATCGGCACGGTGAGCGGGGCCAACATGCGCGAGTGCGAGCGGCGTTTCCTCGAGCGCTGGATCGGCGCGCAGGACCAGAACGGATCAGCAGCGGCCGTGGACGGTCAGGTCTGAGATGAAGACCGCTGTCATCATCGATTACGGCTCGGGCAATCTTCACTCGGCTGGCAAGGCGCTTGAACGAGCCGCCCGCGAGTGCGAGGCCAATGTCGGCTGCCGCATCACTTCCGATCCCGCCGAAGTTGCCGCCGCCGACCGTGTCATACTCCCCGGTGTCGGCGCGTTCGCCGACTGCCGGGCCGGACTGGAGGCGGTTCCCGGGCTGTTGGAAGCTCTCCACACTGCGGTGATGCAGAAGGAGCGACCGTTTCTGGGGATCTGCGTTGGCATGCAGCTGATGGCGAGCCGCGGCCTAGAATTCGGCATCACCGAAGGGTTCGGATGGATCCCTGGCGAAGTCCGCCATATCGAGCCATCCGATCCGGCCTTGAAGATCCCGCACATGGGTTGGAACACGTTGCAGGTCGTTCGGCCGCATCCACTGCTTGACGGGATCGAAACCGGACCCAGCGGGCTGCATGCCTATTTCGTGCACTCCTACCATCTGGTGCCGGAAAACTGCGATCACGTGGTTGCCGAAACCGACTACGGCGGGCCGATCACGGCGATGGTGGCGCGCGATCATCTGGCTGGAACCCAGTTCCATCCCGAAAAGAGCCAGACGCTGGGTCTTCGGCTGCTCGCCAACTTCCTCAAGTGGACGCCATGAGCGGATTGAATCCGCGCTTTACTGCACACCGATGAGCCGGTCTACGGGGGCGAAGTCGTCGGTGAGGACGAGCGGCGCCGCGGCCTTCTTCAGAGCTGCTATTTTGGACGGGGGCAGGCGTTGCCAGTTGGCATCCGGGTCGATGCGCGAGCGCAGGGCGGCAACCGGGGTCGGGGTGCTGGCGGCGAGAAGGACGTAGGTCTGCCGCTCGCCCTGACCTTCGGATTGCCAGAGTTCGACCGCCGGAAACCCGGATTCGAGCGTTTGCAAAATGGAGAGTGCTAGGCGGGGATTGCTACCGCTGTCGATGACGTTCATCAGGTAGATGCCGCCTTCCTTCAACCGGCTCCTGGCGAGGGTGAAGAACTCCTGCGTCACAAGATGCTGGGGGATCGCGATGTCGTGGAAGGCGTCGCCGACGATGATGTCGAAGGCGTTCTCCGGCTGTTGCTGAAGAGCGCGTCGTGCGTCCTGGTGATGCACGATCAGCCGCTCGCTGTCCTGCAGCCAGAACGACTTGCGCGCGCTCGCCGTCACGTCAGGGTCGACTTCGGCGATGGTGGCGCGGGCTTGCGGCCAGCGGGCGATCCAGGCGCGCGGCAGGGTGTAAGCACCGCCGCCGATGAAGAAGGCCGAGATATCGCCGTTGCGGTCGGCGAAGCGGGTCCCGACCAGGTTGTCCTGGGCTTCGATATAGGGCGTCAGGAAGATGTCGGGACGGTCGCGCAGGCTGGTGCCGTGGCCGAGGTTGTCGAGGACCATGGTGCGGGCGGGCAGTCCGACTTCGTCGGTGATGTCGATGACGCGGATACAGTAGTAGGCGCTCTCTTTAGTGCAGTTCTCGACGAAGGCGAGGACGCCGCGGCCCCACAGCAATGCACCGGAGAATACGACGGCTGCTGCAATGATCGGGACGAGCGTTCCCGGTTCCAGAAGGGCTTTTTGCGTGCGGCGGCGGTCCTGGAGGAACAGCGCGGCGGCCATGGCGAGGTAGAGGAACGCCACTGTCAGAATCGTGCGGATCGAACCGAAATAGGAAATGAAAATGTAGCCGGCGGCGAGCGTGCCGAGGATGCTGCCGAAGGCGCCGACGGCGTAGAACGCCCCAAGCAGCGTTCCCATGCGGTGCGGGGCTTCGTCGATTGCCAGTTTGGTCAATGCCGGGGAGGGGATGCCGACGAAGAAGCTGGGCGGGAAGAACAGCGCGAAGGTCATGAGCAGGATCGTTGGGACAGGAGCAAACCCGAGCGAGAGGATCGGACCCGACAGCGTGCGCAGGAGAACGAGGCTCATGGCGGCGGTGAGGCCGGCGAGGAAGAGACTGAACGCCACGGCCCGGCGCGCCTCACTGGCCGGTTTTTCGGCGAGCCAGCCGCCGACCCAGTGGCCGGCGGAAAAGCCGGCGAGAACCACCGCGATGATGGCCGTCCAGGTGTAAAGCGACATGCCGAGATATGGCGCGATCATGCGGCCTGCGACGATTTCGATGACGAGACCGCAGGCGGCCGATATTCCGGTGATGAGGAGATAGATCGCGATTGTCAGGTTGCGGCGAAGAGGCGTCAAATCGCCTGCCGTGGTCCGGTCCGTCTCAATCCTGGTGTTCATCTGGGCTCACGAAGGGGTGGGGGCGAATTGGCGCATTTCGTTTAGCATGGAGGCGAGCGGGGCAGAAATATTGGCGCGAACCCTTGCGGTAATCCCACTCCCGGCAATAAATGCGGGCACGCGCAACTCGACGAACGCCCGCATTCATGCGGCGGCGTCCGCCACATTCGGAAAGCGAAACAGAAAAAGCGATGGTTGTCGTTCTCAAAACGGTTCCTGAAGGCGAAGGCGGGCGGTTTGAAGCCGATGCGGGCCTGCCATCTCTGGCGGGGGCCGGGCGCGATGAACTGGCGGCGGCGTTCGCGTCTATCGGTGTCCCCGAGAGGCAGCGGCGCATGCGGGTCGGCCAGCTTTGGAGCTGGATCTATGCGCGCGGCGTGCGCTCGTTTGAAGACATGACGGACGTCTCCAAGGACCTGCGCGCGGTGCTCGAGGGAGCCTTTTCGCTTGAGCGTCCGGAAATCGTGTCCGAGCAGATTTCGCAGGACGGGACGCGCAAGTGGCTGTTGCGGCTGCCCAGGCGCGGGCACGAAGCGCATGCCCCCGAGGTCGAGACCGTCTACATACCCGAAAGCGATCGGGGAACGCTGTGTATCTCCAGCCAGGTCGGCTGCACGCTGACCTGCACGTTCTGCCACACCGGCACGCAGAAGCTTGTGCGCAACCTTACGCAAGCGGAAATCGTCGGGCAGATCCTGCTGGCGCGCGACCGCATCGGCGACTGGCCGGGGGCTCACTCTCCGGACGACGGCGGGCGGCTGCCGGAATCCGACCGCAAGATCACCAACATCGTTCTAATGGGGATGGGCGAGCCGCTCTACAATTTCGACAACGTGCGAGACGCCATGGCTATTGCCGCCGACAGCGGCGGGCTGGCGCATTCGCGCCGCCGGATCACATTGTCGACGTCGGGCGTGGTTCCCGAAATCGGGCGCTGGGGTGAAGAAGCCGGGACAATGCTGGCGATTTCGCTGCATGCGGTTACCGACGAGCTGCGCGATGTACTCGTTCCGATAAACCGCAAATATCCCATCAAGGAACTCCTCAACGCCTGCCGGAATTATCCGGGGCTTTCGAATGCGCGTCGGATCACGTTCGAATACGTCATGCTGAAGGGCGTCAACGACGGCCTCGCGGATGCCCGCGCGCTGGTGCGGCTGTTGGCCGGCATTCCCGCCAAGATCAACTTGATCCCGTTCAATGCGTGGCCGGGCGCCGACTATGAATGTTCGCAATGGGAGCAGATCGAGCGGTTCGCCGAGATCGTCAACAAGGCGGGCTATGCAAGCCCGGTCCGGACGCCGCGCGGGCGCGACATCCTGGCGGCCTGCGGGCAGTTGAAATCGGCCAGCCTCAAGCTGCGCGCCTCCGAACGGCTGCCGGTTGTGCTGCCGGCGGGCGAGACTGAATAGGACAATGGGCCAGCGATTTCTGACGGGTCGGACGGGGGCTTGAGACCAACTATGTTCTGGAAAACGGTCGGCAGGATCATCCTGGTGCCGCTCGCCTTTGTGATCGGCGCTGCGGTCACCGCGTTCGTCCTCTTCACGCTCGGTCTTGAGCGTTTCACGCAGTCGATCCACGCCGATGAGGTCGCGGGAGGGAAACTCGATCGGGTATTCGCGCTGATCGATCAGGCGAGCCTGATTTTCGCGACGTTCACGATCATACCGGCGATCGTCTTCGCGATAATCGGCGAGGTCGCCCGGATACGGTCGCTGCTCTACTACGTCATCGGAGGTGGGGTCTCGATGGCGGTAACGCCACTTCTCGCGCAAGGCGTCGAGGGCGGACCGGCGGTGGTCTGGCAGGTGTTCGCTGTCTCGGGCTTTGCGGGGGGCTTGGTCTACTGGCTTGTTGCGGGACGGTCTGCCTGATGATCGCACGCGGTAATTGCAGCTTCGGCGTTGGTGCGTATAACGTCCTGTAGCCGCGGGCGAATGGCGCATCCGCGGATACCCGGGTGACCGCTCAATGGCGAACTTTGTCCGCTTTCTTTTCGGTTTCGTGCTGGCGTGCCTGGCGGCGGCGCTGACGCAGGTCCTGTTCGTCATCACGCCGGTCGACCTTTACGGCCTCGAAGGCGACGCGCGAATGGAACAGGCCGGCCGCGCGCTTGCGGTGGCGCTTTCGGCGGCGACCCAGTTCGCGATTTTTGCGGCGCCTTTCGCCGCAGCCGCGATCCTCTTCGGCATCGTACAAGGATTGCGCGGCTGGGCCTATTACGTCTTCGTCGGGCTGGCGATCGCGCTTTTGGGGTTTGCTGCGCTCTACGCCGGCGAGAGAAGCGGCAATTTCACCATCGCCAACAGCTACGCGGTTGCCGCGTTCGCCTTCTCGGGCATCATCGCCGGGTACGTTTACTGGCTGGTGGCGGGGCGCGGCAGTGGCCCGGTGCGGGAATTCGCCGATCCCCTTCGAGAGGCGCCGGTGCCTGAAACAGCGTCGCGAGGGCATCTCAAGGCGAAAGACTACGGCGGCGCCGACGAAACGACGGGCGAACCGGCCATTACCGTACCCGACCGGGGTTTGCGCAAGACGCATTAGCGCACGTTCCGCAGGAACTTCTCCAAGCGTCGCAAAGCCTCGATTCCACAGCAAGATTATTGCGTCGCAGAAAAATCTTGTTGCGCTGCAAAACGTCAACTATTGTGACTTAAATTGCAGCATTGGGGACGGCCAGTAGCGCGGCAGGCCCATCGGCGCGCGGATTGAATTCCACCGCTTTCCTGCGCCCGGTCCACTCATGCCGATAGCCAAGGTCCAAGCACATGTTCGACTTCGATACGCAGGCGCGCTTCAACGAGAGCTGCACCAAAGCCGTCGTCAACTACCTGAACGCCAGCGGGGCGGCCTACCAGGCGATGACGGACCAGATGCTGCGCGCGTGGGGGCAGTCGATCGACACGTTCGTCGAGAACGCAAATTCGCAGCGGTCTTCCGGCGGGATGCAGATCTTTCAGCCCGGCCACACTGGCCAATACGGCCAATCCGGCAAGTTCGACTACATGCTGCCGTGGGCGGCGGTTCCCAACGCGATCATGCGGGCCAATCCGCTGGCGTCGCTGACGCCGTTCGGCGCCGGGTCCGGCTATGGAATGTTTTCGCCGCTGGCGCCATGGATGGAGATGATGATGCCGCGCAATGCGACGGCGTGGCCGATGGCGGTCGGCATGATCTCTTTAGGAGTGCCCGAGCAGGTGGCATGGCCGACGGCACGTGGAAATGCGGCTGCAATGGATGCCTACAGCGTTGCCGCGAAATCGGTGGAGAAGGCCCTGACGGCCTTCGGGGCGGCAGCGAAAGCCACCACGGCACCGGTTTTGAACCGGGTTGAAGCGCAGGTTCCCAACCCGTTCTCGGTCACATTCGCCATCATGCCGTTCCAGCCGGCGATGCTGATGGAGTTCTTCAAACCATTCCGGCCGCGCTGAGACAGCAGCGGCCGGTCCGGCGTAACGTCGAAATAAGTCTTCCTACTACTTTGCGTCCCGGCGGCAGAACGGCTTGCGCGGTTTGCCTTTGGGATTGAGTGCGTCGGTGATCCACTTGCAGTTCTTGTCGGCGGCAGCGGTGCAGGCCGCTTGGTCGAGACGCACGCACGGGTTGCCCGCGACGACGCGGCAATGCGCCTTGCGGTCCTTGCCGTTCACCGTGCGGGCGGCGATCCACTTGCAGTTCTTGTCGGCACTGGCTGAGCATGCTGCTTCGTCAAGCCCCTTGCAGACGCTCGGCGCCTTGGCTGTCGCGGCCGCAGGTTTGGCTTCCTGCGCGCTGACCACCGCGGTGGCACTGAAGGCTACGGCGATCGAAAGTGCCGCGCCCATGACGAGTTTGACTACGGTATTTGCCTTCACGGATTATCCCCTTATTGGCTGCCACTAGAATTTGGTCGGCGCATGTAAAGACCGAATGGCGGGTTTCGACAAGTGACCTGTCGTCGCGACGACGCAGTCGTTGAAAGCCTGTCAATGCCGGGACAACGACCTACGGGCCATAGCCGCGCCTTGCCGCTTTATGCGGTTTGCCTATAGTGCCGCGCCAATCGCACATGAATAAGACGGGAGCCTGAGAACGAGCATGGCAGCTGAAAATGACGCAGGCGGTGGACTTTCGAAGAAGGGCCAGGTGAAGAAGGTCGTGCTCGCCTATTCGGGCGGGCTAGACACATCTATCATATTGAAATGGCTACAAGAATCCTATGGCGCCGAGGTGGTGACGTTCACCGCCGACCTGGGCCAGGGCGAAGAGCTGGAACCGGCCCGCAAGAAGGCCGAACTGCTTGGTATCAAAGACCAAAACATCTTCATCGAGGACCTGCGCGAGGAATTCGTCGCCGATTATGTCTTTCCCATGATGCGTGCGAACGCGCTCTATGAAGGGGTCTACCTCCTCGGCACATCGATCGCGCGGCCGTTGATCGCCAAGCGCCAGATCGAGATTGCACGGGCAACCGGGGCAGATGCCGTCTGCCACGGGGCGACCGGCAAGGGCAACGACCAGATCCGCTTCGAACTCGGCTATTACGCGCTGGAGCCGTCGATCAAGATCATCGCGCCGTGGCGGGAGTGGCAGTTCAAGAGCCGCGAACATCTCATCGAGTTCGCCGAGAAGCATCAGATCCCTGTGCCGAAAGACAAGCGCGGGGAAGCGCCGTTCTCGGTCGACGCAAACCTCCTGCACTCCTCGTCCGAAGGCAAGGTTCTCGAAGATCCCAACGTGGAGGCTCCTCCTTACGTCTATATGCGCACGGTCTCTCCGGAGGAGGCCCCCGACGAACCGACGGTGATCACGATCGGCTTCAAGAAGGGAGATGCGGTATCGATCGACGGCGAGGCCTTGTCGCCGGCGACCCTGCTCGCAAGGCTCAACGATCTTGGCCGCGACAACGGCATCGGCCGCATCGATCTCGTCGAGAATCGGTTCGTGGGCATGAAATCGCGCGGCGTCTATGAAACGCCCGGCGGCACGATCCTGATCGCGGCGCACCGGGCGATGGAAAGCCTGACGCTCGACCGTGGCGCGGCGCACCTGAAAGACGATCTTATGCCGCGCTACGCGGAGCTCATCTACAACGGCTTCTGGTTCTCGCCCGAGCGAGAGATGCTGCAGGCGCTGATCGACAAGAGCCAGGAGCACGTCGAGGGCGAGGTGCGGCTCAAGCTCTACAAGGGCAACATCATCGTAGTCGGCAGAAACAGCGAAAAGTCGCTTTATTCGGATCGCCTCGTGACCTTCGAGGACGATCAGGGCGCCTACGATCAGAAGGACGCCGAAGGCTTCATCAAGCTGCAGGCCTTGCGCCTTCGCACGCTGGGTGCGCGCGACCGGCGATAGTTTCGCCGGTCAACCGCGCTGATAGATGGGTTCGGTCCTGGCGCGGTTGATCTCGCGAGCCTTCTGGGCGGGTTTTTCGAGGGCGGCGAAAGCGGCGTTGATGCGCCGGGACATGGCCGACTTAACCGTCGGGCTGGGGAGCGTCGTGCAGCCGACACGAAACTGTGCTGAGCTGTTATCTCCGCCCGGGCGGGCTTACAGCAGCGGTTCAGAGGGGAGTTCTCACAGCATGGCCGTGCCGGATCAGCCAAGATCCCTTCGGTTCGAGGATGCCGAGGACATTGGCTCAAACGACAGCGCCAACCCGGCATTTGCCGATATCCTGGCCGAGCGGTTCTCGCGGCGCGATCTGATGGGGGGCATGCTGGCGACGACGGCGATGGCTGCGGTATTGTCGCCGGCGGCTCTATTGACGGGCTGCGCCGAAGACGTTTCAGCGACACCGAATTTCAACTTCCCGGAGGTCGCAGCCGGCGCGAACGAGACCCATTACGTCGCGGAAGGCTACAACGCCCAGATCCTGATCCGCTGGGGCGACAAGGTCGTAACCGGCGCGCCGGCATTCGAGGCCGCAAAGCTGAGCGCCGATGCCCAGGCCATGCAGTTCGGCTACAACAACGATTTCCTCGGGTTCATCCCGATCGGCGGGCGGTCCGACCTCGGGTTGCTGGTGGTCAACCACGAATACACCAACGAAGAACTGATGTTTGCAGGCGCCGATCCCACGGCCAAGAGAGGCAAACGTTTCGCCAACATGACGCCGCAGCAGGTCGCCGTCGAGATGATGGCGCACGGCGGCTCGGTGATCGAGGTCAAGCGCGAGGGCGAGACCTGGAAGGTGGTGGCCGATTCGAAGTATGCGCGGCGCATCACCGCGCACACCGAAATGGAGATCACGGGCCCGGCGGCAGGTCATGACAAGATGAAGACGAGTGCCGATCCGGACGGCCGAAAGGTACTCGGTATGATCAACAACTGCTCCGGGGCAATAACGCCCTGGGGCACGTGGTTGTCATGCGAAGAGAACTTCAACGGCTACTTCTGGAACAAGAAGGCGTCGCCTAACTCCCTGCATGCGGCGGCGCTGCAACGCTATGGTGCGCCGTCCGAGTGGTACAGCTGGGGCAAGTTCCACGACCGCTTCGATATCGCCAAGGAGCCCAACGAGATCAACCGGTTCGGCTGGGTCGTCGAAATCGACCCGTTCGATCCGGCATCGACACCGAAAAAGCGTACCGCTCTCGGCCGCTTCAAGCATGAGGGGGCCGGGAACGTCGTCAACAAGGATGGGCGCTTCGTCATCTACCAGGGAGACGATCAGGCCCTCGACTACATCTATCGGTTCGTCACCAGGGGCAAGGTCGACGAAGCCCGCCGCGAGGGGAACAAGGACCTGCTCGACGAGGGCACGCTTTATGTTGCGCGCTTCGATGCCGATGGCAGCGGCGTCTGGCTGCCGCTGGTCTTCGGAAGCGGGCCGCTGACACGGGCGAGCGGATTCACCGACCAGGGCGACGTCTTGATCCACACCCGCATTGCCGCAGACCTCGTTGGTGCGACGAAAATGGACCGGCCGGAAGATATCGAGGTCAACTGGAAGACCGGCAAGGTCTACTGCATGTTGACCAAGAACAAGGAGCGCAACGCGTTTTCAGCCGATGCGGCCAATCCCAGGGCCGACAACGCATTCGGCCACATCATCGAGTTGTTACCTGCCGGCGGTGATCATGCCGGACCGACGTTCCGCTGGGAGATTCTCGTCAAATGCGGCGATCCGGGCAGTGGCAATGTCGGGGCGACGTTCAATCCCGCGACGAGTGCGAACGGCTGGTTTGCAAATCCCGACAACTGCGTCGTCGATGCCGAGGGCCGGCTGTGGGTCGCGACCGACGGCAATTCAATCGATTCGACGGGCAGAGCCGACGGCCTGTGGGGCCTGGAGACGGACGGCAAGGCGCGTGGCACGGGGCGGCTGTTCTTTCGCTGTCCGGTCGGGGCGGAGTTGTGCGGACCGTGCATCACACCCGACAGCCGGACTTTTTTCGTCGCCGTGCAGCATCCCGGGCAAAGCACCGGTGGCAGGGTGTCGACGTTTGAGAGCCCTTCGACGCGCTGGCCGGATTTCGATCCGGAGACCCCACCAAGACCCTCGGTTGTCGCCATCACGCGAACCGGCGGCGGAAAAATCGGGGTTTAGGCGCGCCGCTCATGGCCAACTGACGAGGTGCGTTGACCGCGGCGCCGGGCGCTGTAGTGTGCGCCTACGAACGCCCGGTTGCGGGGTAGGCGCTATGGGTTTGATGCGCGCGGTCCACTTCGCGCTGGCCGGGTGCTTGCGGCCGGCGCAGGTCAGGAGAAAAAGAACACCATGCTCGACAATCCCATCAGCGAAGCTTCCGGTGATGAGCGGCCGCAGGGGCGCGGCGCCGGCGGCCAGCGGCACGACTGGTCGGTGGAGGAGGCGCGGGCGATCTACGAGCTGCCGTTCAACGACCTCCTGTTCCGGGCACAGACCGTTCACCGGCGCGCGTTCGATCCGAACACGGTGCAGAAGTGCCAGTTGCTGTCGATAAAAACCGGCGGCTGCGCGGAAGACTGCTCCTATTGCAGCCAGTCGTCGCGCTATGACACAGGACTCAAGGCCTCGAAGCTGATGGCGATCGATGAAGTCGTGAAGGGCGCGCGGGCGGCGAAAGCCAATGGGGCGACGCGCTATTGCATGGGAGCTGCGTGGCGCGAACCCAAGCAGCGCGACATGCAGGCCGTCACCGCAATGGTGCGCGAAGTCAAGGCGATGGGCCTCGAGACCTGCATGACGCTCGGCATGCTCAGCAACGAGGATGTGGCAGAGCTGAAAGGCGCCGGGCTCGACTACTACAACCATAACGTCGACACCTCGGAGCGGTTCTATCCCGAGGTCATCACGACGCGCACGTTCGCGGACCGGCTGGAGACGCTGGCGCGTGTGCGCGAGGCCGGCATCAAGGTCTGTTCAGGGGGAATTCTCGGCCTCGGCGAGACGCCGGCCGACCGTGTCGACATGCTGGTGACGCTCGCCAACCTGCCCGAACATCCCGAGAGCGTGCCGATCAACATGCTGATGGCGATCGAGGGGACGCCGCTCGAGGGGGCGGCCAAGGTCGATGGAATCGCGTTCGTGCGGGCCATCGCACTGGCGCGGATCATGATGCCGACATCTTATGTGCGGCTGTCGGCAGGGCGCAGCGAGATGAGCGACGAACTGCAGGCGTTGTGTTTCTTTGCCGGCGCCAATTCGATCTTCTGCGGCGACCAGCTGTTGACGGCGGACAATCCAGGCGAAGACGCGGATGCCGCGCTGTTCGCCAAGCTGGGACTCAAGGCCGAGACGAGTGGTACTTCGGGACGCATGGCTTGAACGCAAGCGACGACACCGGTGAATTCCATGGCGCGCATCGGCGCTCGCTTGAAGCGCTGGAGCGGCGCAAGCGGCTGCGCTGCCTCATGCCGCGGCAGGGATGGGATTTTTCATCCAACGATTATCTCGGTCTTTCCGGCTCGGACGAACTGCGCGCGGCGGTGGGCGAGGCCTTGGCGCGCGGCGTCGCGATCGGGTCGGGCGGCTCGCGGCTGCTGCGCGGCAACGATCCCGAACACGCGGCGCTCGAGGAAGAGGCCGCGCGATTTTTCGGCTCGCAGGCGGCGCTGTATTTCTCCAGCGGGTTCTCGGCCAACGCAGCGCTGTTTGCGACGCTGCCGCAGCGGGGAGATGTCGTCGTGCACGATGCGCTGGTGCACGCCAGTGCACACGACGGCCTGCGGCTGGTAAAGGCCGAAGTCGGTTCCGCTCCTCACAACGATGTACAGGCATTCGCCGATGCGATCCAGCAGTGGCGCAACCGCGGAGGAGCCGGGCGTCCCTGGCTGGCGGTCGAAAGCCTCTACAGCATGGAGGGGGATTTCGCGCCGCTTGACGATCTGATGGCGGTGGCTGAGCGCCACGACGGCGTTCTGGTGATCGACGAAGCGCATGCAACCGGCGTGCTCGGTCCTCAGGGCAGGGGACTGGCCGCGCATCTCGAAGGTCGCGCAGATGTCGTGACGCTGCATACTTGCGGCAAGGCGCTGGGCGCCATGGGCGGGCTGATCTGCGGGCCGCGCGTCCTCATCGATTTCCTGGTCAACCGGTGCCGCCCATTCATCTACTCGACGGCGCCCTCGCCGCTGATGGCCGCAAGCGTGCGCGCAGCCTTGAGACTGTGTGAGCGGGATGAAACACCGGATGGTGCGAAGAGACGGCCGACGCATGGAGCACTCGTCGCGCAGGCGGGGGCGCTGCTTCGTGACCATTGCGGGATCACGCCGACGGGCACGCACATCCAGCCGGTGATCGTCGGATCGGACGAGCGGGCCGTCGATCTTGCGAAGCGGCTGCAGGCGCGCGGGTTCGATATCCGCGCGATCCGCCCGCCGACGGTGCCCGAAGGGACGGCGCGGCTTCGGATGTCGCTGACGCTGAACGTCGACGAGCGGATCGTTGCCGAGCTTGTCGACGCCTTGGCCTTTGAACTGGAACAGGTGCGCTGATGTCAGGGCATCGAGCCATCGTCATCGCGGGAACGGACACGGGAGTCGGCAAGACCATCTTTGCCGCCGCCCTCGCGAGTGCGCTTAGGGCGGACTATTGGAAGCCGGTTCAGGCGGGCCTCGACAGACCCACGGACAGCGAGACAGTTGCCGCCCTCGGCGGCCTGCATGGCGGCCCACATGGCGGCCTGCATGACGAGCGTATCCGCACTGAAGCCTATCGCCTCGCGACGGCGGCATCGCCGCACCGGGCTGCCGAACTCGATGACTTGGAGATCGACCCGGCAAGGCTGCAATTGCCGCCTCACCAGCGGGCGCTGGTGATTGAACTGGCCGGCGGACTGATGGTGCCGCTGACGCGCTCGGTTCTGCAGATCGACGTCGTCGCGCAATGGCGCATGCCGGTCGTGCTGGTGGCGCGAACATCGCTTGGAACGATCAATCATTCACTTTTGTCGATCGAGGCACTGCGCGGACGCGGCGTCGAAATCGCCGGCATCGCGTTCGTTGGCGAGGAGAACGTCGACAGCGAAGAGGTCATTGCGGCGATCGGCGGGGTGAAGCGGCTTGGCCGGTTGCCGGTGGTTTCGCCACTGACGGCGGAAAACCTCGCGTCAGCATTCGCGGAGAATTTCGTCATCGGGGATTTTTCATGACGTCGCCTGCTCCGCACTCGCCGGTGTGGCATCCGTTTACGCAGCATGCCACCGCGCCCGCTCCAATCGAGATCGCCGGAGCCCAAGGGGCGTATCTGAGAACGCCTGAAGGGGACCTCATTCTCGATGCGATCTCCTCGTGGTGGGTCGTGACGCACGGACATTGCCACCCCGGAATCGTCGCGGCGATCCGCGAGCAGGCCGAAAAGTTAGATCAGGTGATCTTCGCGGGCTTTACCCATGAGCCGGCCGAAAAGCTGGCGCGGGCGCTGGTGGAGATGGCGCCGCCGGGGCTGGCGCACGTCTTCTTTTCGGATTCGGGCTCGACGGCGGTGGAAGTCGCCTTGAAGATGGCGCTTGGCTACTGGCGCAACAGCGGCGTGCCGAGGACCCGCGTCGTCGCGCTCGAACACGCCTATCACGGCGATACCGTCGGGACGATGTCGGCGGGTGCGCGGGGGGTGTTCAATGCTTCCTACGAGCCGTTGCTGTTCGATGTGACGCGTGTGCCGTTCCCGGCGGCGGGCGCGGAGCAGGAGACGCTCGATGCGCTCGAGGCGGCCTGCAAGGCCGATCCGGTCGCGGCCCTGATCGTGGAACCGCTGATCCTCGGGGCGGGCGGGATGCTTGTGTGGAAAGCCGAGACGCTCGCGGAGATGCGGCGCATCTGCGACCGCCATGATGTGCTGCTGATCGCCGACGAGGTGATGACGGGCTGGGGGCGGACGGGGACGCTGTTTGCCTGCGAGCAGGCCGGCATCACGCCCGACATCCTGTGCCTCGCCAAGGGCCTGACGGGCGGGCATCTGCCGCTCGCGGCAACCCTGTGCAGCGAGGCGATCTTTCACGCGCACTATTCGCTGGACCGCGCAAAGACGTTCTTCCATTCCTCATCCTACACCGCGAACCCGATCGCCTGCGCAGCGGGGCTGGCGAATATCGGGATCTGGCGCGACGAGCCGGTTCTGGAGCGCGTCGCAAACCTTGCCTCGATGCACGAACGACGGCTCGCGGCGATCGGGGGCGACGATACTTTCGCCAACGTCCGGCAGTGCGGGACCATTGCGGCGCTCGATCTGAAGGTGGAGTATGCAGGCTATCTCGCCAACGCCGGCCCTCGTCTCATGGAGTTCTTCCTCAGCAAGGGGATACTGCTGCGGCCGTTGGGGAACACCATCTACGTTATGGCGCCCTACTGCGTGACCTTGGAAGAATTGGATAGGGTTTATTCCGCGATTCGTGCGGCTTCGGCGGTCGTGCTTTCCGGGGGGCGGTGATGGACGGTGTTGGACTTCTCGGCCTCGGACATTACGCGCCCGCACGGGTCGTCACGAATGACGAGATCGAGAAGCAACTCGGCCTTGAAGCGGGCTTCATCGAGAAGCGCACAGGAATCCGCGAACGGCGTTGGGCTGCGGAAGGCGAAAAGCTTTCCGACATGGCGGTCGCAGCCGGCGGGATGGCGCTTGCCGCTGCCGGCACCGAACCTCAGGACGTCGGGCTCGTACTGCTTGCGACATCGACGCCCGATCATCTGTTGCCGCCGTCGGCTCCGCTGGTGGCGCATCGGCTCCGATTGACGAACTCCGGGGGCATCGATCTCGCCGGGGCCTGCGCCGGCTTCCTCTATGCTCTGGCGCTTGGCGATGCGTTCGCGCGCACCTACCGGGCGAACGTGCTGGTGATCGCGGCCAATATTCTGTCCCGGCGCATCAACATGAAGGAGATTGCAAGCGCGGTCCTGTTCGCGGATGCCGCCGGTGCGGTGCTGCTTGGGCCCACGGGGCGGGCTGGCAGCGGGGTGCGTGCCGCCGACCTTAGAAGCGACGGAGCCGGCTACGATCTGATCGGAATCGCCGCCGGCGGCAGCGCCATGCCCTACGCGCCAGGCTTGCCGCCGGAAGAGGTGCTGATGTCGATGGCGGATGGCCGGGCCGTGTTCCAGAAGGCTGTGGCACTGATGGCGGAGAGTTCACGCTCGGCGCTCGAGGGGGCGGGTCTTGGCCCCGCCGACATCACCCACTTCGTGCCGCATCAGGCCAATTCGCGGATCATCGAAGCCGTGCGCAAGGATCTCGGCATCGCGAAAGGCTCGGTGATGTCGACGATTGACGGTTTCGCCAACAGCTCCGCGGCGACCATTCCGTTCACCTTGTCGTATTTGTCGGAAGCACGTGGCTTCCAGCCGGGCGATCGCGTGCTAATGTGTGCTGCGGGTGCCGGCCTGAACGGCGGTGCCGTCGTTCTCGGCCTGTAGTCATCACTTGAGTGCGCTGTCGGTCCGGGACATTCTGGGCCACGGTGCCAGTGAGCGGAGGAACTCGTCGATGAGTATGGATCAGGATGCAGGACTTGCCGACGTGCTCGCTGCGAACGAGCACTTCTACGATGTCTTCCGCTCCGGTGACATGGCGGCGATGTACGAGTTGTGGTCGGCGCGGGACAGCATCTCCGTCTACCACCCCAACTGGCCCGGGATCAGCGGCCGCGATGACGTGATGACGTCATGGCACCAGGTGATGGTCATGGGGGAGCCGCCGGCGGTATTCGCCAGGAACTCGACGGTGATCCGACAAGGCAAGGCGGCCGTTGTTTTCTGCACCGAGGTGATCGAAGGCAACGAAATGACGGCCAGCAACGTCTTCGTCCTGGAGAACGGCACCTGGAAATTGACCTGCCACCACGCCCGCCCGCTGCCCGTCGGTGACGACGCCGGCAATTCGGGCGACGAACCCGGCGAGGCGGAAGACGGCGATGGCCGGGTCTGAACATTCGAACGGAATCGCGCCGATAGCCGGGAGACAACGGATACAATGAGCGAACCGACGCGACTTCTGTTTTTTGCCGGCTCGGCGCGGACTGGTTCCTACAATATGAGGGTTGCAGAACTCGGGGCCCGGATCGCGGACGCCAACGGGATTGCCGCGACGCTTGCCGACCTCGGCGATTACGCCATGCCGCTCTATGACGGCGACATAGAGCGCACGGAAGGCCCGCCCGAGAATGCCCGCAAGCTGAAGGCACTGTTTTCGCTGCACACGGGCGTGTTGATTTCCTGCCCAGAATACAACGCTTCGATAACCCCGCTGCTGAAGAACACGCTCGACTGGATCAGCCGGGTCCGCGAAGACGGCGAAGCGCCCAACGAAGTCTTCCGCACGCGCGTGTTCGCGCTGGCCTCGGCCTCGCCCGGCGGTATGGGCGGGCTGCGCGGGCTGTACACCGTGCGCCACGTTCTCGAACTCGGGCTTGGCGCACTGGTGCTGCCCGAGCAGTTCGCGGTGCCGCGTGCCGCAGACGCCTTCGAGGAGAACGGTCATCTCAAGGATGTCGCCGCCCAGGAACGCTACAAGGACCTGATCGAGAAGCTCGCACGCGCGGCCCGCGTGCTGCACGGTTGAAGCCGCCGGGGCGGCAACGGTTTCACGGCTTTATGAACGCGAGCAGCAGCGACACGGTCAGCGCCGACAGGACCGTTCCGAGCGCGACGGCGCCGGACGCCGAGTTGATGGCGCGGCCGTTCTTGGTGGCGAAGATGAAAGCATTGGCTCCGGTCGGGACGGCAGCCAAAATCGCTACGACGCCGAGGGGGAGCGGGTCGAGGCCGAACACGTAGCGACCCAGCGTAAACGCGACGAACGGCATCAGCAGAAGCTTCAGCGCAACGATCATCGACAGGGTGGGTACCTGTCCCTTGATTTCGAAACGCACGAGGGAAAGCCCGAGAGCGACGAGGGCCGCCGGCACTCCGGCCTGTGCCAGGAGCCCCAGCATCTTGAGGACGACGTCCGGGACGGGAACCCCTGAGAACCGCCACAAGCCGCCGATCAGAATGCCGATGATGATCGGGTTCTGGCCGAGGTCGCGGATGAGCGTCGCGAGAATATCGCCAGCTCCCGCATTCGCGCCGCGATCGGCGATGCGCGCGTGCAGCGTCGTCGCCAGCCACAACGATGGCGCGTGAACCGACAGAACCAGCGCCAGAGGTGCCGCGGCGGCAGGGCCGAACGTCGTCAGCGAAATCGGGATGCCGAGCATCACGGCGTTGCCGAAGATCGAGGACATCGCAATCGAGGCTGCGTCCTGCGGCGGGCGGCGCAATATTAAATGCGTGCCAATGACCGAGACGACGTAGGTGGTTGCGATGGCGCCGTAGAAACTGAGCCAGACGCCGGCAATCGACAGGTTTCCCAGTTCGGCGGTGACGACCGTCTTCATCAGCAGGGCGGGAATCGCCAGCCGGAATGCAAACTCCGAAACGCCTTGCTCGGCGACCGGCGAGAGCCAGGCGAGACGGCCGAAGACGTAGCCAAGCAGGATCAGGCCGAAGACAGGCGCGACGATGGAAAGGATGGCAAACAAGCGGGACGAGCCGGGTCAGAGTTCGTTGCGCCAGCAGATTGCAGCAAGGCTTGCCGGGCCGCAACCGGGTTGTCGAACGACATCCCGCTAAAGCGGTGCTGCGTAAGTAGGGCGTCCGGCGACCGGTTGAGCGGGCAGCGGCTGGCGATGATGCAGGTCTGCCGGGCGCTGCCCCTGGGACTTAGGTGACGAAGATTCCGTCAGGCCGTGAGGCGAGCGCCCCAGCAGCGACTGGCCGGGCGCCGCGGTGGTGGCGTCGTCGACGCGGTGCGAGCCGTACGTTTGCACTTCGAGGATCGCAAGGCTGCGCTCAGATGTGCCGTCGGGCTTCAGCGAAAAGCGGCCGTTGACGCCCGCGAAGCCCGCCGGCACGGTGAGGTTTGCCTGCGTGAAACGTTGGCCCTTCGGCTTTCCCGAAAGTGAAATGGCGAGGCTGACAGCCTCGTAGGCGCGGGCTGCAACACGGGGAGGGGCCTGGCCGAAGGTTTGGGCGAAACGTTCGGAGAAAGCCTGCCACTCGGCAGGGTCGTGGCCTGTATACCAGCCGCCGACAAGGGCCTTCTCGCGGCCGATGTTGGGGAACTCCCAGCCGCTGAGACCCATGAGCTTGGTCGTTGCCGTATCGATGTTGGCGTAGGCGATCTGCGGACCAAGCGTGGGCAGCGTGTCCTGATTGCCCGGCACGAACAGCGCGTCGACCGGGGCGCCGGTCTGGGCCGCCTCCTTGATGAGGTCGAAGATGCGCCTGGCAGGCTCCAGCATGGCGTTGGCGCTGGCCTCGAACCGTTCGGCGGCAACAACCACCCCGCCGCCGCGCGTGACGGCGGTTTGGAAGGCGCGCTCGACGGTGTCGCCGTAGGCACCGGTGGGTATGAGGGCTGCAAAGCGGCGCTTTCCCCGCATGATCGCGAAGGCCACGATGCGCTCCGTTTCGGATTCGGGCAGGTCGCTGATCAGGTAGACGCCATTGCCCGCGACGTTGCGATCGTTGGACAGGGCCAGGACAGGTGTGTTTGTGGTGCGCGCGGCAGCGGACACGGCGGGGACGGAAGCGCCAAACAGAGGTCCGACGATGACTTCGGCGCCCTCGGCAACGGCCTCCCGGGCGGCGTTGCCAGCCGAGCCGGCATTGCCGTCGTCGTTCTTGACGATGAGCCGCACCGCGGGGTTGCCGGATTCAAAAAGTGCAAGTTCACCGGCCTGCTTGAGGCTCTTGCCGACAATGGCGGCGCGGCCGAAGCCTGTCAGCGGAAGCACCATCGCGATCGTGACTGGCTTGTTCGGCGCGGCCGGGGCCTCGGCAGGCAGCCCGTTGGCGCCGCTGGCGGCAGTATTGAGGTTCGTCGCGCATCCGGCTGTCATCAATGCGGCGCAACACACCAACAGCAATGCAGCGAGCGGCCGCTCCCGGCCGGGCCAACAATTGCCTCTGATGGTGTGGCGAGGTCGATTCATTGCGGCACGTCTTCCTCGTTGTTGGCGCGCGCATCAGTGAGCCCAACTGGACTCGAGGCAACGGACGATTCGCCAGCGGCCCCACTTCTGGTTAGATGGTGTCGACGCGCACGAGAAGTCTCTGGCTGCCACTATCTGCGGAATCTGGCGAGTCCGGGTCGCTTTTGTCGTGTGCTGTGACAATGCGATTATGCAGGAGTTTCCCTGTTCGTGGTGCATCGCCGAAGCAATTTCCCAGAATCGACGGACGCCGAAGCGAAGGCTGCGCTCGATCCGTCGAGCACGAACGAGGCCGGCAGGAATGCTGCGCGCGCTGCTCACGGCGAGGCTAGCGGGCAAGTCGCCGCGCGTGCGGCGGGCGAACTGAACCAGCTTCTGGCCAAACGCCGCGAACCTGGGCTCCATCTCGTCGCCACACCGATCGGCAATCTCGGCGACATCTCGCTGCGGGCGCTTGCGCTCCTGGCTTCGGCGGACACGGTCTATGCCGAAGACACGCGCCACAGCGGCCGCCTCCTCAGCCACTTCGGCATCGTCGCGCGGCTGCGGCCCTATCACGAACATAATGCTGAGCGCGAGCGGCCGGTCATTCTGGCGGCGCTGGGGCGGGGCGAGACGATCGCGCTGATTTCGGATGCCGGGACGCCACTCATATCCGATCCGGGGTTCAAATTGGTGCGGTCCTGCGTGGAAGCAGGCCATCTGGTCACGAGCCTGCCGGGAGCGTCGGCGCCGCTGGCCGCGCTGGTCGCTTCGGGGTTGCCGAGCGACACGTTCCTGTTTGCGGGGTTTCTTCCTTCACGCCAGCAGGCACGGCTGGCCCGCGTCGCGGAACTGGCCGATGTGCCTGCAACACTGATCCTGTTCGAAGCGCCATCGCGGGTCGCGGCGTCGCTCGCGGATCTGGCGCAGGGACTTGGCGACAGGCCGGCGGCGGTCGGGCGGGAGTTGACCAAGCTCAACGAAGAAATGGCGCGGGGAACGTTGCGCGGGCTTGCCGCCGACTTCGCGGGCCGTGACAGCGTCAAGGGTGAGATCGTCATCGTGGTCGGACCGCCGGTCGCCGGAGACGTCAGCGATGAGGATGTCGAAGCCCGGCTGACGGCGGCGCTGGCGCGGATGTCGTTGCGCGATGCGGCCAAGGCGGTCGCAGACGACCTCGGGGTGCCGCGCAAGCGGGCCTATGAACACGGCTTGAAGTTACAGCGCGAGGCGGGCAATACGGGTGAAGATGATGGAGGGGGATAAGCCGGGCGCGGTCATTGGCAGCTCGCGCCAAGGGACGCGGGAGGTTCGTCGGAAGCGCTATTTTTCCGGACTTGCAGCGGAGCGCATCGCGGCAATTTGGCTGACTCTGAAGGGTTACCGGATCCTCGGCACCCGCGTGCGCACGGCTGCCGGTGAAATCGACCTTATCGCGGTGCGCGGACGACGGCTCGCCTTCGTCGAGGTCAAGCGGCGGGCAACCCGGCTGAAGGCTGAGGCCTCCCTCAGCGTCAGGCAGCGACGCAGAGTGCGCGCGGCGGCGCAACTCTGGCTGGCGCGCAATCCGCGCTTCCAGGCCCGGGAGTTCGGCTTCGATGTTGTGTTTCTGGTCGGCCGGAGCTGGCCGGTGCATCTTCGCGACGCACTGTGAACCGCGTTGCGGAATCGTTGGTGCAACCGGCTCCGCGGAATTCTGTTGTTCTATTTTTGTTCTTGCTCTCCAAAGAACCGGCGTCTAGACTTTCCGTGAGGGTTGTTATGGAACGTAATGGTGGCTTTGCATGTACGGGCATATCTCGACATTGGCGTTCGTTGGTTTCGAGGCCCGCGCGGTCGAGGTGCAGGTGCGCATCACGCCTGGCCAACAGGCTTTCATGATCGTCGGCCTGCCCGACAAGGCGGTCGGCGAAAGCCGCGAGCGGGTTCGCAACGCGCTGCACGCAGTGGGGCTGGGGCTTCCCTATAAGCACCTCACCGTCAATCTGGCGCCCGCCGATCTGCCCAAGGAGGGCAGCCATTACGATCTTGCCATCGCGCTGGCGCTGATGGCCGCCATGGGGGCGATTTCACCGGAGGCGATCGCGGGTTACGCGGCGGTCGGCGAGCTGGCGCTCGACGGTGCGATCCGCGAGGTGCCCGGCGCCCTGCCGGCGGCGATCGGGGCCAACGCGATGGGCAAGGGGCTGATTTGTCCAGCCGCCTGCGGGCCGGAGGCAGCGTGGGCTTCCGAAGACATGGACCTGTTGGCGCCCGAGCATCTCCTCAGTCTCGTCAATCATTTCAAGGGCTATCAGATCCTGTCGCGGCCGAAGCCCAACGTCGCGGCAGCGAGCGGACCGATGCCGGACCTCAAGGACATCAAGGGCCAGGAGAGCGCCAAGCGCGCGCTCGAAGTTGCCGCGGCGGGCGGACACAACCTCCTGATGATCGGGCCACCGGGTTCCGGCAAATCGATGCTTGCTTCGCGGCTGCCGTCGATCCTGCCGCCGCTGACGCCGGAAGAGATGCTTGAAGTCTCGATGATGCACAGTCTCGCCGGCGAACTGATGGGTGGCAAGCTCGCCACCGAGCGGCCGTTCCGGCAGCCGCATCATTCGGCCAGCATGGCCGCCCTGGTCGGCGGCGGATCGCGCCCCAGGCCGGGCGAAGTGAGCCTCGCCCATCTCGGCGTCCTGTTCCTCGACGAGCTTCCCGAATTCACCGCCCAGGTGCTCGACAGCCTTCGCCAGCCGCTTGAGACCGGAGAGACGGTGATCGCGCGGGCTAACCATCGCATTGCCTATCCCTCGCGCATCCAGCTCGTAGCGGCGATGAATCCGTGCCGATGCGGCGGGGCCTCGCCGGGCCAGTCGTGCAAGCGCGGGCCGCGCTGCGCGGAAGACTATCAGGCGCGGATTTCGGGACCGTTGATGGATCGCATCGACCTGCAGATCGAAGTGCCGGCGGTGTCGGCGGCGGATCTGGTGTTGCCGGCTGCAAGCGAAGGCAGTTTCGAAGTCGGCCGTCGGGTTGAAGCCGCCCGCCGGCGCCAGCTCGACCGCTTCTCGGCACTCGGCGCGAAGAAGGTTCGCACCAATGCGGAGTGCTCGGGTCAGCTTCTGGAACAGGTCGCGATGCCGGATGAAGCCGGCATGGCGCTGATGCGGCAGGCAGCCGAAACCCTGGGGCTGTCGGCGCGGGGTTTTCACAGGACACTACGGGTGGCGCGGACGCTTGCCGACCTCGAGGCTGCGGATAACGTTTCGCGCATGCATATTGCCGAAGCGCTGTCCTATCGTGGGGAAACGCTGCGAAGGCGGCAGGCAGCCTGAAAGAGGCCCGCTCGTATCGTATTCAACGAGCGAACTGGACGGATATGCGGCCATCGGTTAAAAAAGGCCCGGCACCGAGGGGCCGGTACCGGGCAATTCGCAGGTCTGACGACTTTACCGGTCAGGCGGTGATCGCAAGTCGGTGCTGCATCTGGGCGGCCTGCAGGGTGTTCTTCAACAGGCACGCAATCGTCATGGGGCCGACGCCGCCTGGAACCGGCGTAATGGCGCTGGCGATCGCTGCTGCCTCGTCGTAGGCGACGTCGCCCTTGAGCTTGGCCTTGCCGCCCGGGACTTCGACGCGGTTGATGCCGACGTCGATGACGATTGCACCCGGCTTGATCCAGTCGCCCTTGACGAATTCGGCGATGCCGACGGCGGCGATCACCAGATCGGCGCCGCGCACCACGCTGGCGATATCCTTCGTGCGCGAATGGGCAATCGTCACGGTGCAGTTCTCACGCAACAGCAGGGCCGCCATCGGTTTTCCGACGATGTTTGAGCGGCCGATGATGACCGCGTTCATTCCAGACAGGTTTTCCTGCACGGACTTGGCGAGGATCACCGAGCCAGTCGGCGTGCAAGGGGCGAGAGCGGCTTCGCCGATCCAAAGACGGCCGACGTTGACGGGATGGAAGCCGTCGACGTCCTTGCCCGGATCGATGGCGTTCAGGACTTTCTCGGCATCGACGTGCTTGGGGAGCGGCAACTGCACGAGGATCCCGTTGATGGCCGGGTCCTTGTTGAGGCTGTCGACCAGGGCCAGGATATCGGCTTCAGATGTCTCGGCCGGCAACTTGTGCTCGATCGAGTTCATACCGACTTCCTTGGTCTGCGCGCCCTTGTTGCGCACATAAACCTTGCTTGCGGGATCTTCGCCGACGAGCACCACAGCCAGGCCCGGGGTGAAACCGTTTGCGCTTTTCAATGCGGCCACTTTTGCCGCTATATCGGCGCGAACCTGTGCCGCAACCGCCTTGCCGTCGATGATCCTTGCGTTCGCCATGCTCGATGTATCCTCCTTCGCGGTGGGTTTTTCCTTGTGTGCGGACTTGCGTCCGAACCAGCCAAAAATCATGAGTTATCCCTCAAGACACTGCAATTTAGTGCCGGCTATTCCTACTAAGTTAGGGGCATCGCCGAGGACATGCAGCAACTTGACGCGCGATTTGCCGCCCGAATGCAGGCTGACGACCGATTTCGGCAGTCCGAGCCATTTGGCGATCAGCTTTTCGACCGCCACATTGGCGGCCCCGGCGGCCGGGATCGCGCGCACCTTCACCTGTATCGCAGGGCCGTCAGGGGTTTCACAGAGACCGATGATGGCATCGGCTGCGGATTTCGGTGTCACGCGAACACGTAACGAGAGGCCCCCGTCGATGGGGTTCCAGGGAACGGGGCCGGCGTCGCTCACAGGCTGAGGCCGATAATCTGCGGGATCAGGAACTGGGTGATGATCGGCACGACGAGGTACATCAAGACGAGCAGCAGCACGATCGGCGAGATGTCGACGGCACCGAGATCTGGCAGCGCCCGCCGGATCGGGCGAAGCGCCGGCTCTGTCAGCGCGCTGATGGCCTGATAGATCGAGCGCACGGTCGGGTTGTACGGATTGACCACACCGAAGGCGATCAGCCAGCTGAAGACGACGCTCGCCAGCACGATAAAGATGTAAACCTGGATGACCTGGACCAGGAAGTTCAAAATTATGATCAGAAGGTTGCCCATGGTGCCCCGCCTCAGCTTTATGCCTGATCTGGACGTGTAGCGTTGCGCTGCGCCGACGGCAAGTGCGGCAGACGGCGGGGCCCAGCGGTAGCGGGCTGCGTCGGCCATCTGGATCCGGTACAGGCGGCGTCTTGACAATGTCCAGAAGCGCTTCCTAGATCATGCGACATGGAGCCGGGGCCGTAGCTCAGATGGGAGAGCGCCGCAATCGCACTGCGGAGGTCAGGGGTTCGATCCCCCTCGGCTCCACCAGCACCGCTGACGGCGAACCCCTTCCATTTTCGTTTGCCACACTGCGCAAGCTTGTGTGGCGGGGTTCGATCCCCCTCGGCTCCACCAGCACCGCTGGCGGCGAACCCCTTCCATTTTCGTTTGCCACACGGCGCAGGCTTGTGTGGCGGGGTTCTTCCGCACGAATACAGCTTCACGAACGTCTCGCGGCCGTCGCCGCGATGGTCACGCGTTCAGCGAGGGATACGCGACAAGCGGTACGGAAGGATGCGCGCCGGCTTCAGTCATGGCGCCGCTGAGCGAGGAGCCTTACTGCGAGCCGCCTGGCACGCCGCCCGCCTTGGGCGTGATCACCATCCATGAAACGCCGAACTTGTCCTCGACGGAGCCAAAACGCTCTGCAAAGAAGGTCGGGCTGATCGGCATCTGCATCTTCCCCTCGGCGGCGAGCGCGTTGCAGAGCCGATCGACCTCGGCCGGATTGTCGACGCTGAGCGCGAGCGACATGCAGGTGAAATCGAGCGGACCGCTGTTCATGCCGTCCGACATCAGTATATCGACGCCGGCGACACGTATTTCGGCGTGCATCACCCTGTCGGCGAACTCCGCGGGCATCGCCCCCGGCGGCGGCTGATCCGGGTTGTCCCTGAACCGCATCAGCATCTTCACATCGGCTCCGAGCGTCGACTTGTAATATTCGATCGCCTCCTCGCAGCGGCCGCGAAAGAAGAGGTAGGGCTGGACCGTGTTGGCCATCGTGTTGCTCCTTTTCCATTGGCGAGAGTGACTTGGTCCTTGCCCACTTAGGGCGCTTCCACTCGACGCTTTCCGACATTTGACAGACATATTGTTGCGACGAGATGCCCGGCTAGAGCATCACACGACCACACTACGCCTTGAACGTCACATGTCCCTGCGCATCAATCAGCCAAGCCGGGTTCCAGGCGATTTCCCAAGCGTGGCCATCAGGATCGGCGACGTAGCCTCTGAAGCCTCCATGGGGAGGTGCTTCCGCCGCACGAAGCAGTGTGCCTCCCGCAACGACGAGAGCGTCCATCAATGGTTCGACGTCGACTTTTTTCTGGACGTTGTGAGCGAGGGCCAATGGTGCCCGGTTATCGCCTGACGACGGACGCTGCATGTCTTCGCAGAGTGCGGAGCTGAGCCAAGTCCCGAGCACCAGACCGTTCATCTGGTAAAAAGCGATTTCCTCGTTCTCGAAAACGGGTTCCCAGCCGAAGCCATCACCGTAGAACCGCTTCGAACGCTCAAGATCATCGATTCCGATCGTGATTACGGCAATCTGCTGCTGCATGGCACTCCAACTCTGACTACTTCGGCTCCTGACACGCGGTCGAATTCTGCGCTCAACCGACACGAGGATCAAGCGCTCCGGCCCGCCTCGACGTGGCGCTTGAAATTGTTCAGAATGGCTTGCCAGCCGCTGCGTTGCTGCTCGATCGAATGCGTTGCCTCGGCGTCGAAGGTGACGCGCACTGTCACGCCGTCCCTGCCTTCGAGGAACTCGACTTCTGCCTGCCGGTCGCCAAACGCGTAGGCGATGAACTCGTGAGGCACGATCCTCGTATAGGTTCCCGCGAAATCGAAACCGACGCTGCCATCCTTCGCCTCCATGCGGGAAGAGAACGCGCCCCCCTCGCGAAGATCGACGGACGCCCTCGGAGTATGCCAGTCGTCGGACGCGGCATTCCACTGCTGGATGTCCTCGGGCGTCGTATAGCTCTCCCAGACACGGTGGATGGGCGCGGCAATGATCGTTTGAACGGTTATTCTGTTGTCGGTCATTTGGCATACTCCGCATGACAGTGACTGCAGGTGAGGCGATATATGCACGTCATTCTTTGCTGTCAGGCTCCAGCATTCTGATTCTAGAGCAACTTTATCCGATCCAGGAATCACCTTCGGCGATTGATGCGCATTGACGTAAGGCCGCAGAAACCGGGCCTGGCTCGAAGTGACAGGCGAGACTGCGCGCGAGGGCCGCTCAAGGCCCCAAGCCACTTGAGCCGTACGGCCGCGTGATGATCTCGAGCAGGTGACCGTCGGGGTCCTCGAAATACAAGCCACGGCCGCCGTCGTGCCGGTTGATCTCGCCCTGCTTCGCTTGCGCGGGATCGGCCCAGTATTCGAGCCCACGCTGTTCGATCCGGTCGAAGATCGCGTCGAACTCCGGCTCGCCGACCAGGAACGCGAAGTGCCGCGACGGGATCTCGCCCTGCCTGTCCATGAAGTCGAGATTGGCGTTGTTATCTGTGGTGACGATCTCGAACGGTCCCCAGTGCCGCGGCGCCGGTAGACCGAGCATCTCGGCGAGGAAGGTCGCTGATGCCTTGCTGTCGCGGGCCCAGATGATTGTGTGGTTGAACTCGATTGCCATGGCGTGTGTCCTTTCGTCTGCCGCTCATCGAATTCCGCGACAATGAGCGCCTCGGTTATCGCTGCATCGTGCCAATCAGCGTACCGGTCACTCCAATCTTTTTCGAACTCTTTGACAACGCCCGTGCGCTCAGGGGTTCGAGATCTAATCGGCCGACTTCCGTCACCGCCATTTGCAGGGTCGGCACAGAAGGGGACGGCATGTCAGCTGTCATCCGACACTTTGTCGGGCTTGTTCTTGCGCTTCGTTGAGGCCATCTCCTCCAGCTCTTCCTCGCTCATGCTTTCATACATGCCCTTGGATGCGCCTTTGAGGTCGCTCTTTTTCGTCTCGCCGCGCTTTGCGCTGAGTGCAGCGCCGGCGGCCTTCTGCTGCGCCTTGGATTTCGCTGGCATCGCTTATTCTCCGAATTGAAAACGCCTGTCCGTAACGACGTTGGCGCGCTGGCGAAGAGCCAATTGTCGTTGAACTGTGGCCGCCGCCGGCTGAACGGGACATGGCGTAAAACTTTCGAGACCTCCATCTGTTCCAGAGGCTGAGAAACCAGCCCCGGATAGTGCTGTGCGCGCCGCCTGCCGCGGCAGTACCTTTACAGAGAAAACTATATCGCTGGCGCTGGATCCGGCGTGCGGGGATATCGATCTGTACGGAATCGATCATTACTTCTTTTGGAGTCCCGGAACCACCACCCGGATTGTCGGTTCACGCTCAGGCTGCCAAACAGCTGGTGCAAAGTGATATGGAGACTATTCATGGCACTATTGAAAAACATCACGAAATCGGCCCCGTTTTCAATCGCGGCCATGGCCGCAGTCGGATTTCTTGCGATGACGACACAATCGCATGCATGCTTCTTCGGCGACCGCTACGATTACCGTCACTCCGGCCACGACTATCGCGACACCTATGTCGGCGACACACGGACGTATGGCTACCGGACACGCGGATGGTGGAGAGGCGATGGTCACAGCCATAGGCATGACCGGAAATGGGGTTGGCGCGACGGCCCGCTGGTCAAAGGTTGGCGGTGGCGGGACGGTCCGCTGGTACGAGGCTGGCGGAAACATGATCGGTGGCACCACCGTTGACCGGCTGCAAGTGCCGACGGGAAGCTTCCCTTCGCCTCCGCGATGCTGCGGGCGGTTGCGGTCCGCCGAGAGTTGCGGTCCGAAGTTGGGTAAAGGCTTGCCACGAAGGCCGGTCGGCGCGCATCCGTTAACGGTCGCCGCAATACGTTTCGGGGCACCAGAATACATTTCGATCACACTGAATATTCTTCGATGATGGACGTGGCGGGCAGCTTCCAGTTTGCTGGAAAGCTGTCCGACATCCTGCATGGTGACCGAAGAAGCTGCACCGGCGTGTGCGGAGCAGAGGGGGTTTTCGCAACTTTTTGCAATTTATCACGTTGAACCTTGCACGGTCGTCTCGCTGGATCCGACGAAACCAGCAACAAGGTAACCCATGAATCCGCCTGTCACCCCGTTTGATCTGGAACGATTATTCGTCGGAAGCGAGCCATGGTTGTTTTACGCCGAAATCTTGTTTCGTACGGCCGTCATCTATATTTACGCATTCGTGCTCATTCGCGCTATCGGCAAGCGCGCAACCGGCCAGTTCTCGACAATCGAGTTGTTTTTGATCGTGTCGCTCGGCTCCGCCGTTGGCGACCCGATGTTCTATCCCCAAGTGCCCTTGCTCCATACAATGGCGGTTATCACGCTGATCGTCGCAATGAACGAGTTGTTGTTCTTCACCGTCCGCAAAAGCGAAACAATGGACCGCATCATCAATCTCGATCCTGAACAATGCGTCAAGGACGGGGTCATAGTCCTCGATGAAAAGGTGCTTACATCCGAAGAGATCTTCGGGATGCTGAGACTGTCCGGCATCGAAAACCTGGGTCAGGTCAGAGCGGCGTTTCTAGAGAAAAACGGCTCACTCAGCGTCTTTAAATTTGCGGTCCCCCGAGCCGGCCTGACGATTGTTCCACCGGTTTCGTGCGCGGACAATGGAAAGAGTTCCAACGTTGCGCAAACGACCGCTGTCAGCGGTGCCGAATATGCCTGCAGACACTGCGGCACCGTCCAGAAGAAGCGTGGAACGTGTTCTCACTGCGGCGCAAGCAGATGGTCCAAAGCCGAAAGGTTCGTGGGCGATGCCTGAGGATGGTTGTTCCGATAGTTTCCCGGTGACTGTTTGTTTTTTGGAACAGTCGCGGAACGCTCGGCAAACTCTCGCGTTTCCCCGGCAACCGCAACGACCAAGGCACGGCGATTCGTACGCACGCTGTTGCATTTGGAGGGAATAGCCGGCGTTGCCGGTTAGCCAAATAACATTCACACTGTGCGATGGGAAAAAAAGCATGCAACTCGACATCAATCGCGCGTCGATAGACAAATTGTCTTCAGTCGAAGGCGTATCGACATCAGTGGCTGAAGCCATCGTCGATTACATCGAAACTCACGGACCCGTTGAAACGATCAATCAGCTGGAGGACGTCGAGGGCGTAGGACCGGCGACCATCGACAAGTTGAAGTCAACGTTTGGAGCAAAGGTGCAATCCGCGTCTGCAACCTCGTTAGCGATGCCCGTCGGATTCCGGCCTCAGGTTGTCTTCGAGTACTGGTGGAACCATCTAACGTTTGGCACCCAATAGAGCATCATCCGCACACGCGATCGCTTTTCGCGATCGGATGGTCGGATAAAGATGCTCTAGCATTATGAATCTATAGCAACTTCATCCGATCTGGGAATCGCTCTCGGCGATTCCGTCAGATCGGATGTTGCTCTAGCGGCTGGCGTATTGAACCAAACGTTAGATGTAAAAGCTACACTAATGTCCCGTCTCCGAAGTTCGCCTCTACTCTGCAGCAACCACTTGAGCGAACTTCGGATACAAAAGGGACACTAGAATCATAGAGTTGCTAGTGTGATTCAGATTCAGAAGTTCGCTCTGAACCTAGCCGCAGATGGTAGCGAATTTCTGAATCATCACACTAGAATCATAGGCTTGCTAGTGTTCCTTATGGTTCCGACATTTGCTCTTAGACCTGCTGCAACGGGAAGCAAATGTCAGAACCGGAACACTAGGCTTGCGCCCACACCAACGACCGTCGGACCGGTGGAACCTGCCAACCGCAGCGCCGTTGTAGCGTGTATGATAAACGCTCTTCTTTGTCACAACCCGAAAGCCGGCAGCGAGGGCAACGACCGCGACAGCATCGAGGCTGCCTTGAAGCTTGCCGGGTACAACGTGCATTATGCCGACGTAAAAGGCGAGGCGTTCACCGAAGCCCTGCACAAGTCGGTCGATCGCGTCGATCGCGTCGATCGCGTCGATCTCGTCGTTGTCGCCGGTGGCGATGGGACAGTTGCCCACGTGTTGACCCGGCTTCGCGAGCGTAGCGTTCCGATCGCTATTCTTCCGCTCGGCACCGCGAATAATTTTGCGCGGTCGCTCGGCATATCCGGCACCCCGCAGGAACTGGCCGAGACGTGGGACACCGAGCGCTCGTGCCCGGTCTCGATTGCTCATGCCACAGGTCATTGGGGGACAAGTCTGTTCGTGGAAGCCTATGGCGTCGGCGTCTTTCCGCAGTACCTGCTCGACGGCAAGAAGATGAGCAAGAAGGGTAAGAAGCCCGACGGCGCCAAGAGTTTGCAATACGGTCGCAAGCTCCTGAGGAAGGCACTCAAGCGGGCCGATCCAATCGAAATGACTTTGACGATCGGGAGACAAACCGAGGAACTCTCCGTACTCGGAATAGAGGTCTGCAACATAGCATTTACCGGCCCTGGATTGCCGATTGCGACGACGGCCGACGTTACCGACAAGAAGCTCGATGTCGTCATTTTCGACAGCGACAGCCGTGAAGCGATGATGGACTGGCTAGAGTCACCCGTCGACGGGACTCCGCCGTTCCTTACCCGGCAAGCCGGGAAGGTCGAGCTAACCTTCCACGACGCGCCAACGCGGCTCGACGACGAGGCGTTTGCGGCCTCGGCCGGCAAGTTCAGCGTCGACCTGGCTTGTGAGGAAGACCCCGTGAGAATCGTGGTTCCGGTCAAGCATCCGAGCCAGAAGGCGCTGGAGAAAAAGGCAGGCGCGGCATGAACTCACTTGAAGACCTCGCGGCCCACGGGGTTTCGCGAGACGATCTGAGAGATATGGAGCATCTCGCCATCGAATTGGCCGGGGCCGCCGGAATGGAAATCACCAAGGCTCTCGGCAACGTGCTTGCCGTCAAATACAAGTCGGGTGCCGAGGAGGCCCGGTGGCGCGATCCGGTCTCGGAGGTCGACGAGAAGGTCGAAAGCCTGATCCGCGAACGTCTGGCACGAAACTTCCCCGATCACGACATCATCGGTGAGGAGATGGACGAGCGGCCTGTGCGGGACGCCGACTTCATCTGGTTGATCGATCCAATCGATGGAACGGCGAATTTCATCAACGGCCTGCCGCTGTTCTCGGCCTCGATTGGGATCATATTCAAGGGAGTACCGGTCGTCGGTGCGCTCTGGTGCCCGATCAGCCACGCGCTCCGCGCCGGCGTCTATCACTGCACGCTCGGCGGCAAGGTGCGCTTCGATGGCGCCGATGTGACGCCGAAGGGCAATCCGGCCGTGCGCCGCCGCCTGGTCGGAGTGCCGGTGGCGACTGTCAGCGATAACTTCTGGGAAACGCGCAAGACGGGTTCGGCTGCGTTCGAGTGCGCCATGGTTGCGGCCGGACTCCTGCAGGCGGCGCGATTCACGTCGCCCAACATCTGGGATATTGCCGGCGGGCTGGCTCTGGTTTTTGCGGGTGGCGGCATAGCGCTTCGACGCGACAGCGGTGTCTGGGCTCCCTTGGAGCGCTTCACGCCGACCGATCAAGATCAGGATCTGCGGTTCTGGCGAGGCGAGGTCGTCATCGGGGAGCCGACGGCTGTCGCGAGAATGTCGGGAGTTCCGAATCCACGTCAGTCGTAATCGGATCAGGTAGCGGAGCGAAACCGGGGGCATGGGCGGCGGGAGGTCTAACGGCAGACGTTGGCGCGCCAAGAAAATCTGGAATGTTATCTGGGTCAAGACACGACCCAGCATCCCGCCGGAGTCGCGCTCGCCGCATTGTTCAATGGCGGTAGGCGATGTCCTGCAGCGCATCGCCGCAGTCGTAGTAACCTCGGTAGCCGACCTTTAGTTCGTCCGACCCGATTTCGAACACCATGTGGGCTAACCTGCGTTGGACTCCCTTGCGCACAGTGCCGGAAGATTCGACGACCTGGCGGACGACGGCGGTCATGCGGCCAGCAGAGAGGCTTGCGAGTTGCGCAAGCCGATCTGCGGCCGGTTCTGCAGACTTGGGGTCGAGAGCAATCAGGTTTCCGTTCAACTTCAACACCCCTCTCTCCGCTTCTCCATTCGGGCTGATGGCGACGGCGAGGACGGGTCGTCCGGCACTCGTGTACCGAAACTCGCAGCGGGAATTGCTCGTGACGACCTGTTTGATCTCGTGTTCCACCAACGTTGCCGGATCAACGGTCGCAATGACTGCGCCCTGCAGAGCTTCGGCGGGCGAAACGACCTGCGCAACGGTATGGGATTGCGCCGGTGTTGTCTCATCGCCGGCTGAGGGGGTTTGGCTGCAACCGGTCAGGACGAAAACCAGCAGCGAAAAGGAAAGGAGTAGTCCTGAATTCACGGTTCTCGGAAATGCAATCATCAGTCGCGCCTCTCGAGGTCCCAAATGAGGTACCTCATCTCAGCAATTTCGCGTTCCTGTGCGGCGATTATTTCATCGGCGAGCTTGCGGACACGCGGATCGGAGATCTGGGCGCGCTCGCTTGTCAGTATGGCGATCGAATGATGCGGGATCATCGCCTTCATGTAGTCCGCGTCGTCGATGGTGACCTGGCTGCGCACCAGCCAGAGGGACGCAGCAAATACCAGCGCCGAGCCGCCCAAAATTCCCAAATTGATCGTCTGGTCCGGATACATTGACCACATGAAGCCCAACATGACCACAGCCATGGTGGCCCCCATCAGGAGCGCCATCCACGCCCGTGTCTCGCTCCAGAAGACCTGCTCCCACGCATATGTGTTGAGGTACATCAAGCCGTACATGATCGCGGTTCCCGTCCCAATCATTGCTGCGAATCGCAAGTACGACATCAACTCGGCACCTCGTATTGCTGGCGTGTCATCGCGGGGAGTTCAATCACGAGGCAGACTATTTTCGAGCCGGCCTCGTCATCGTGCGTGGCACAAAAGGCAGGCGTACCGGTTGTCTCCCGCAATCATCATAACGGAAACTGACAGCTTCCTTTTCCCGATCGGACCTGCTTCTCAGCTGCGTTGGCGCAGCTCAAACATTTCATCCGCGGAATGCATTCGTCATTACCGCACAACGTCGTAGGCGATGCCCCCCCATGCGGCATCGCAAGTGAATAGTTGAGTGCTACTATGAACTCACCACACACCAGGAGGGCACCGCCACTGGGGAACTAATTCGCTTCCCTATTGCGACTTCTGTGCTTCGGGGAGTGACTTGGCCTCTTCCGAAGAAAGCGTGAGTTCGATCCGGTTGTCGCCGGCCTCGAACTGATCCTTCTGCACCTCGATCGTTTTCGTGCCTATGCCGAGTTCCTGTGCGGCCTCAACATGGAGTGCGTCGGGCTTGCCGTCGGCGCCCATCCGGGCTTCCACGACCTCACCGATCTTCTCACCGCCGGAACCGAACACCGGCCAGCCCTTGTATTGGCTCGCTGCCTGTCCCTGTCCCTGTCCCTGTCCCTGTTCCATCTGGTTGGCCGGCATTTCACCGGGCGACGGCTGTTGGGCGAATGCAGGCGAGACCGCGAGGGCTCCTGCCATGGCGGCAGATAGAATGATAGATTTCCACATGATGTCGTCCTTTCAATTGCAAGGATATGGCTCGAGACATAGCTCCCCAGCCTCACAGGAAACCGAAAGGTTAAGCGAAGGTTCCTTTCTGCACGGCCTCATTAAGAAATTTTCATGAGAGTGAAACCGGACGCTGTGCGGCAATACCTTGGCGGGCCAATTAGGCCCGCAAACTTCTCGCTCCGTCACCTATTGTTTTCGCTGGCAAAGCCTTGCGGCAATACCGCCGGGGCGATGTCGGTCTGTGAGGGCTTTGGTGCGTTTTCGGTTGATTGGCCCTGGCCGGTGCGACCGTTGGTCCCGGCAGAAACTTCGCCGCGAGTTCCGGAGAGTTGCGCACTGACCTGCACCCGGTCCGAGCCTATTGGCGATGGTGTGATGGAGCCGTCGACCGAAGCGACGCGCCACACGGTATTTCCGACATCATCGGCAACCAGGAGGGCACCGGTGCCATCGATTGCCACGCCGACAGGGCGACCACGCGCCTTGTCACCCTCAAGAAAGCCGGTCACGACATCGCGCGCCTTGCCAGCGGGCTTGCCGTTCTGGAATGGCACGTAGACCACCTTGTAGCCGTTGAAGGCGCTGCGGTTCCAGCTACCGTGCTCGCCGATGAAGGCACCGTTCGCGTAGGGCTCCGGCATGGCCGAATTCAGCGAGAACGCGAGGCCGAGGGCGGCGACATGGCTGGACAAGGCATAGTCCGGCTTTACGGCCTTCTCCACCAAGTCGGGCCGCGGCGGGTGCACCCGCTTATCCACGTGAGTGCCGTAATAGCTCCAAGGCCAGCCGTAGAAGGCATCCTTCTGAACCGATGTCAGATAGTCCGGAACGAGGTTCGGGCCAAGCTCGTCGCGCTCGTTGACGACAGTCCACAACACTCCAGATTCGGGATGGAAGTTCAGCCCGTTCGGATTGCGCAGCCCCGAAGCGTAGACGCGCGCGGCCCCCGTCGAGCGATCCACCTGCCAGATCGCCGCCCGCCCTTTCTCTGCCTCCAGTCCGCGCTCAGCGACGTTCGAATTCGAACCGACTGAAGCAAAAAGAAACTTTCCGTCCGGGCTCAACGCCAAGTCCTTGGTCCAGTGGTGATTGATGGGACCACCCGGCAGCGGCGCCAAGACGGTCGGCTGAGCAGAGATGCTGGTTTCGCCGAGCTGGTAGGGATAAGCAAGGATCGCGTCGGTCGCGGCCACATAGAGTGTGCCGTCGATCCACGCTACGCCGAACGGCGAATTAAGTCCCGTCAGCAGGTCGCTGCGCTCATCGACCTGCCCGTCCCGGTCCGTGTCGCGCAGAAGGGTGATCAGGTTCGTTTCCTTTTTCGGCCCACCGCCCTTGGCCATCGACATGATCCAGGAGCGGATAACATCCTTTGGCCGGGGCATCGGCTTGCCCGAGGGAGCGCGCGACTGCACGACGAGGACGTCGCCGTTGGGAAGAGTGTGTACGGTGCGCGGGTGAGCCAAATCCTTGGCGTAGGCTGTGACTTGCAAACCTTCGGGCACGGTTGGCTTCTCGCCTTCGTTCCAACCAACCACCTCCGCGATTTTCATACCGGCAAGGAGTCCCGGATTCGGTTCGGGCAGGACGGGATCGGGACCGATCTGTTGGGAGACGTCGAAATCTTGTCCGCTTTCCCCGCATCCGGCGAGGGGAAACAGAAACGGGGAAGCGACAACAGCGGTGACGAATCGCATGGTTAGATTACTCATGATCTGCGCACCCCCACGCCGTGCACTTGGACGAGCGACGCCCCGAGCCATGCGGTCACAAGCATGACGGCGACCGTCAGCGCCGAAAGCGTCAGGCCCCAGGGCACGACCGCGGTCCAGCCGTCGCGTGCATGAACCAGATTGTTCAAGAAAGCCAAGACCAGCACGAT
>JAHJQI010000085.1 GCA_018819265.1 Alphaproteobacteria bacterium | reverse complement strand
CTATATCTGGAGGGATGATGACGATTGATACTGCCCCGAAGGTGGTGGCTCTCTACCGCTATCCCGTAAAAGGTCTTTCGGCGCAGCCCCTTGAGCAGGTCACACTGACAGCGGGAGAGACAATTGCGTTCGATCGCGCCTGGGCGATCGAAAACGGGCCGGGGCGGTTCGACCCGGCGGCACCCAAGCATCTGCCAAAAGTCGCCTTCGTGATGCTGATGCGGGACGAGCGGCTGGCGGCCCTCGAAGCCGAATTCGACGAAGCGAGTTCAACCCTGACGATAAAGCGGGACGGCCGGCAGGTCGCGCGCGGCAACCTTGGGACGCGACTCGGCTGCCAGATGATCGAGCAGTTCATGGCAGCCTACATGAAGGGGTCACTGCGCGGCCCGCCAAAGATCGTGTCGGCGCCCGGTCACAGCTTTTCGGACGTCGCCGCCAAGTGCCTGCACATCGTCAATATGGCATCCGTGCTTGAACTTGAGCGCGTGGCGGGGCGCACAATCGATCCGCTGCGGTTCCGGCCCAACGTCATCATCGAGGGAGTGCCGCCGTGGGCGGAGTTCGACTGGATCGGCAAACCGCTCAGGTGCGGAGATGTGATCCTAGACGTGTTCGACCGCACGCACCGGTGTGCGGCAACCGATGTCGCGCCGGGAACGGGGCAGCGCGACATGGCGCTGCCGGCGATCCTCGAGCGGACATGGAAACATGGAGACTTCGGCGTCTACGCAAAGGTTGCCAGCGGCGGCAACATGGCTGTCGGCGATGAATTGACGCCGCCACCTGCGTAAGGCAAGCGAAATTCAACGAAAATACGCGCCTCGCGGCGGGTCGCATCGGAGACGCAGACCGCCGCGAGTGCCGGGCCATCAATCCTGATCGGAGGCAACATCGATCGTTGCCGGTGCCGGAACGTCGCCCGTGTCGGGGGCAGCGTCACCTTCCTCGCTGCGCGGGCGCCGCACAGGGCGTCGCAGGAAGTCCGGCTGCTGGTCGGATTCGCCGAAACGCTGACGCTCGCGGCGGCGCGGTTCGCGCTGCGGCGCACCAGCCTCGCGACTTTCACGTGGCTCACGTGGTTCACGTTGCTCGCGTGGTTCACGTTGCTCGCGCGGCCCGCGTACCTCACGATTTTCCCGAGGACCCTGGCTGCCGGGGCCACGCGCACGCTGCGGCCGCGGGCCTTCGCCACGGCCGACCCTTGGAGCATCGCCGGCCGATACCGTCGGCTGAGGATCGCCGGGCTGGATAAAGCGGCCTTGATCGTCGCTGCCGGCGTCGTCGCCGAAGCCGTCTTCAGAATCGTCGCTGCTATCGCGCTGGCGTCCGCTGCCGTTGGCAACATCGCCGGGCTGGACCTGTTGCTCGCGGAACGCCAGGATGATGCGGTTGTAGTGCTCGGCGTGCTGCAGATAGTTTTCGGCAAGCACCGGGTCGCCGGCGGACAAGGCATCACGTGCCAGCGACATATACTTTTCGGCGACATGCGCCGGGGTGCCGCGGATCTTCACATCCGGCCCGCTGCTCTCGAAGTTGCGCGTCAGCGGGTTCTGACCCTTGCGGTTGCTGTTGTTGTTGTTGTTGTTGTTGTTATTGTTGCTGCTGCGGTTGCGACCGCGGCGGTGTTGCTGTTGTCCCTGCCTCATGGGCTCTCGTTCTCTCGTTCTGTTCTAATTAATATTCAGGTGTGGAGTTGACTTGTCCGATGCGAAGACGAAGTCGCCTCACCGGACCGGAATTCTCCACTTCGTCACCGCCGGGCGCCGCGATTACGCGAACGCATTCCAGCTGACCTTCGTCCGATTTTTCCTATTTCAACCTATTGCGGAGCCCATAGGCCCCCGCCCCGTTCGCCCGGGCATTTGATCTTGCGCCGAGTATCTCGTGAAAGCGCCAAACGGCGTCATAACTCCAAATCGACCGTAACGGAGCCGAACGTTGTCCAAGGAAGTCCGGTCAATTCCAAACGCGCGTCGGCCTGGCGTCGCTGTCGCAAATCGACGGATGGCTATCGCCTCACCGATCCGCTGTTTCGACCTTTGTCGTGCGTTAGAAACTCAAAGCCAACGCTACGTAACCTCAGATCGGAAACTCAAAGGTTTCGACCGGCTGGTATCGTCCCACCGACGCAAGCCCGAAATGAGGCCCGGAGTTCGTCGGACCGACGATCGCGCGCTGAAACCCGCCATCGCCTTTGTTGTTTGACGTTTCGGTCCGACCCCGCTGAACCACTTTGGATCATCCAATTCGGTTCTTTGGACCGTCGCTGCGAATGCGCCTGCAAGAAACCATAGGCTCTGAGGCTGTTCAGTCGCGCGGAATTACCAATGACAATAGCTTCGCAGCCGGTTTAAGCCAAGCATTTTTCTCGTTGGGCTTAACGAAGTGTCTTAACAGCAACACAGCGTGTGTGGCCGCCGAGATCCACCCATGTCCGCGCACCGGGAAATCCGCCGTCCGCCAAAATGTCGGCGACGTCGCCTGCCTGTCCCGCACCGACTTCGAACAGCGCCCAGGCCGGGTTTGGAGGAAGCGCCAGCACATCGCTCAAGCGCCCCGCGATGCGTCTGTAGGCGGCAAGGCCATCGGGGCCGCCGTCAAGGGCTCGGCGGGGGTCAAATGCCGCAACAGCCGCCTCGAGGCGCGCGATTTCCTCAGTCGGGATATAGGGCGGGTTGCTCACAAGTAGATCGTAACGCCCCGACATTCCTTCAAGCATGTCGCATTGCCGCAGCCGCAGCCGATCGCAGACACCGTGACGCTCAGCGTTGCGCAGCGCGACGGCGAGTGCGGCAGGACAGATGTCGGTGGCCAACCCGGTCGCGGCCGGCAGCTCGGCCAGCAAAGTGACGATCAGGCAGCCGCTGCCGGTGCCGATGTCGATGAGGCGCAGCGGGGCGCCATCTCGCATGCCGGCTTCGTCGAGAAGTTCCAGGGCGGCTCCGATAAGGGTTTCGCTATCGGGACGCGGATCGAGCGTCGCAGGCGTGATCTCGAACCTGCGGCCGTAAAACTCGCGTTCTCCAAGAATGCGCGAGACCGGCTCGTGGCGGACTCGGCGATGGGCCATCTCGTTGAGACGAAGGGCGGCCGCCGCATTCAGCACGGCTTCGGGATGGGCGATCAGATCGACGGTGCGGCGGCCTGCCGCAACGGCCGTCATGATCCTCGCATCGCCGGCGGCGCCGGCGATACCCACAGCCGTCAGCGTGCGGGTCACGAGGGCGATCGCCTCGCGCAGCGTGGTACCCGCGGCAATCAACTGCACGGGCGCGATTGGGACGCCAGCCACCTCAAGCGCCTGCTTCATCGTGCAGCGCTGCCAGCTGTTCGGCCTGGTGGTGGGAAATCAGCGCGTCGACGATCTCGTCGAGGCCGTCGCCGGCGATAACTTCGGCGAGTTTGTGCAAGGTGAGATTGATGCGGTGGTCGCTGACGCGGCCTTGCGGGAAATTGTAAGTGCGGATGCGCTGCGAACGGTCGCCGCTGCCGACCTGGGTCTTGCGCGCCTCGGCGCGCTCATCGGCGCGCTTGGTGGCTTCCTGCTCGTAGATGCGCGAGCGCAGCACCATCATGGCGAGCTTGCGGTTCTGATGCTGGGATTTTTCCGCGGAGACCACCGTGATGCCGGTCGGTATGTGGACCATACGCACCGCGCTGTCGGTGCGGTTGACGTGCTGGCCGCCGGCGCCGCTGGCGCGCATGGTATCGATGCGGATGTCTTCGGGTCGGATGTCGACATCTACTTCTTCGGCCTCGGGAAGCACCGCAACCGTCGCAGCCGAGGTATGAATGCGCCCGCCAGCCTCTGTTTCGGGAACGCGCTGAACGCGATGGACGCCCGACTCGTACTTCATGCGCGCGAACACCCCGCGTCCCGAGAACGAGGCGATGATTTCCTTGAAGCCACCAAGATCGCTTTCCGAGAGCGAAATGATCTCGGTCTGCCATCCGTGCAGGTCGGCATAACGCTGGTACATGCGGAACAGATCGGCGGCAAACAGGGCGGCTTCGTCGCCACCGGTGCCGGCCCGGATTTCGACGATCGCGCTGCGCTCGTCGGCGGCGTCCTTCGGGAGCAGAAGCACCTGCAGTTCATCGCGAAGTTGGGCGACTCGCTTGCGCAGGTCCGTCATTTCCTCATAGGCGAGGTCGCGCATTTCGGCGCCGGCAGAAGCATCGCGGGAGAGTTCCTGCAGTTCGCCAAGTTCGTGCTCGGCTTGCGCCAGGCGGCGGATCGAATCGACCAGGGGATCGAGTTCGGCGAACTCCCGGTTCAGCCTCGCATACGACTGGGGATCGGGACCGGCATTGAGTTCAGCTCGGATGGCTTCCCAGCGGTCGACAAGTTTGTCCAGTTTTTCTTGCGGCAGTGCGGGCATCGCGATTTGTGTTCCGGGCTCCGGTAGGCGGAGCGATGACTTGGAGTTCGGTTGCGCCCGCGGCTTTCCCTACGGCGGGAGTTCAGAGTCAAGACCGGTGCCGGCGCGGTTAGACTTCGACGTCGTGGTCCTTGGCGAAGGCTGCAAGCTCGACACGGATATTGCATGACGGATCGTCCAGCCAACCGGGGAGCCTGTCGCGCAGGGCGGACAGCGGCAGTGAGCGCACCATTGCCTTGACCGGGCCGATATTGGCGGCGGTCATCGACAACGAACGGCAGCCCAGCGCCAAAAGCGCCATGGCATTGAGCGGGCTGCCGGCCATTTCACCGCAAACCGTGACGGGAACGCCGTGGCGGTCGCCGGCTTCGAACACGGTGCGCAGGGCACGCAAGGGCGCGTGCAGGAGCACATCGTAGCGGCCGGAAACCTGGGCGCTGGACCGATCGACAGCAAACAGAAACTGCAAGAGGTCGTTCGATCCAACCGAGATGAAATCGGTTTTCGGCAGGACGTTGTCAAGATCGAACAGGAGACTTGGTACCTCAAGCATGGCGCCGATCGACAGCGAAGCGGGAACGGGGTGGCCGTGGTTGTGTGCGTGATGGAGTTCCTTGTCGATCAGGACGCGCACCGCATCCATCTCGGAGGCCGTCGTCAGCATCGGCACCATCAGGGCCATCGGCCGGCCGGCGTGGGCCCTCAGCAGCGCGCGCACCTGGGTGCGGAACAGGCCAGGACGGTCGAGCGACATGCGCAGCGCCCGCCAACCCATCGCCGGGTTTTCCTCTGGCACGCGGTGCAGATAGGGGAGCACCTTGTCGCCACCGATATCAAGCGTGCGGAATACGACGCGGCAACCTTTCGCCTGATCGAGCACCGCCTTGTAGGCCTCGGTCTGGCGGTCGAGCCTCGGCAGCCTGTCGGACAACATGAACTGAAGTTCGGTGCGGAACAATCCGATGCCCTCGGCGCCGGATTCCTCAAGTTGCGGCAGGTCGACCAGCATTCCCGCATTGAGCAGCAGGCTGATGCGCTGGCCCTCACGAGTGACACCTGGAAGCCCGCGCAGTTCGCGGAAACGCTCCTGGCGCTTGGCGCGGAACCGGACCTTGTCCTGGAAAGCGGCGATGACATCGCTCGACGGCCGCAGGTGAACTTCGCCGGCCTCCGAATCGACGATCACCGCCTCGCCGTCGGCGACGTGTTCGACGATGCGGTGCGCCTGACCGACGGCGGCGATGCCGAGCGCCTTGGCAACGATCGCGACATGGCTTTGCGCGCTGCCGTCTTCGACGACGAGACCGCGCAGCTTGGTGCGGTCGTAGTCGAGTAGCTCGGCCGGGCCCATGGTGCGGGCGACCAGGATGGTGTCATCAGGCAGGTTCGCGCGCTGCCCGTGGTCGTCGGCGCGACCGGCAAGGATGCGCAGGAGCCGGTAGGAAAGATCGTCGAGGTCGCGGACGCGCTCGCTCCAGAACGGGTCGATCTGGCGCAACATGCGCGCACGGGTCGAATTCTGGACACGCTCGACGGCGGCCTCGGCGGTGAGGCCGTCCTGGACGGCGCCGCGCAGCCGGTGGTGCCAGCCGCGGTCGTGGGCGAACATGCGGTAGGCTTCGAGCACGTCGCGATGTTCACCGGCCCCCGACAGGCGCTCGTGCGACAACATCTCGTCGACGCTGTCACGCAGTCGTTGCAGCGCGGCCTCGAGGCGCGTGAACTCGACGGCCGGGTCTTCGGCCAGCAGCGTCGTCACGACGATGCGCGGCTCGTGCAGGACGGCGTGGCCAAGCGCTATGCCGTCAGCCAGCGGCTGGCCCGGAATCACCGCCGAGGCGGAACGTGAAAGCTCTATTTCGGCTTCCGAACCGGCAACACCGCCGGACGCCAACAGTTCGGCGACAATCATCGCGGTCGCCTGCAGAACTTCGATGTCTTCTTCGGCGTATTCCCTCCGGGTGTGGTTCTGGACGACGAGTACGCCGATCACCTTGCCGGCGCGCAGGACAGGCACCGCCAGCATGGAATGGTAGGCCTCTTCGCCAGTCTCCGGCCGATAGGAAAAGGCCGGGTGGGACTGGGCGTCGGGCTCGTTTATGGGTTTGGCCTGTTCGGCGCAGCGGCCGACGAGCCCCTCGTTACGGTTGAGGCGGGTGGCATGCACGGCCTCCGCCTTCAGGCCCTCACTCGCGTAGAGTTCCAAGGAGCCGTCGCGGCGCTTGAGGTAGATCGAGCAGACTTCCGCGACCATGACGCCGGCGATCTGGCGCACGATGCGGTCGAGACGCGCCTGGCCATCGGCGGGTGCCGCCATGATCTCGCGGAGCCTGCGCATGATGACGCGCAGCGCCGGCTCCGACGCCAAGACCCCTGGCTCATCTCCGCGTCTCTTATGCATTTCAAAATGCCGCCTTTTCGGCCTGCGCACGCGATCGTCCGGTGCGGCTAGCGTGTTGATCGCGAAGTTCGTATCCACTTGCAGCTCGCTCCGAGCGAACTTCGCGATCTGAACCACACTAGCAAAGTCAAGATTCTAGTGTCCCTTTTGATTCCGAAGTTCGCATGCGAGTTCGCGGCAGGGTGGTGGCGAAATTCGGAATCGGGACACTAGGCTGGCGGCTCCTTTTCAACTGATCCTACGGGAATTCCACCTGCGCGTTCTGCGCAGTGAAGGCTTCGCTGCTCAGTAGGGCCTAAAGGCGGCGAGTGCCAAATCGCTAAGGCTGCATTCCCGAAAAATCGTCTCTTAGCACGGCGCCGGACCTCCGGCACGCGCGTGCATGGTTCACTTATTGTGCATCAAGGCCGTAGACTTCGTGAAGGGCGCGCACGGCAAGTTCGGCATAGTCGGCATTGATGAGTACGCTCACTTTGATTTCCGAAGTTGAAATAGCAAGAATATTGATGCCCTTGTCGGATAACGTCTGGAACATCTTGGCGGCAACGCCGGCGTGCGATCGCATGCCGATACCGATGACCGACACCTTAACCACATCATCGGAGCTGCGGATCTCGAATTCGCCCAGATCAGCGCGAACGCGCTCCAACACCTTGAGAGCACGAGGCAATTCGGCGGCCTGAACGGTGAACGTCATGTCGGTATGCAGTCCATCGGGGGCGACGTTCTGCACGATCATGTCGACATTGATCGAAGATTCGGCCAGCGGCCCGAAGATGCGGGCGGCAACGCCCGGCTTATCCTCGATATTGAGGATCGTGACCTTCGCCTCATCCTTGGCAAAGGCAATACCACTGACAACCTGGGTTTCCACGATTTCATCCTCACTGCAAACGGTGGTTCCGATGTCTCCAAGGGCGCCGACATCGACGGCGGGAAGATCGCTCGGGTCGACAAAACTCGATAACACGCGCAATCGCACGCCGTAGACCATGGCAAGCTCGACCGACCGGGTCTGAAGAACCTTCGAGCCAAGAGACGCCATTTCAAGCATTTCCTCATACGAAATGCGCGCAATCCGCTGCGCTTCGGGCACGACGCGCGGGTCGGTCGTGTAGACGCCGTCAACGTCGGTATAGATATCGCAGACGTCGGCCCCGATCGCCACCGCAATGGCGACGGCGCTCGTATCGGAACCGCCGCGGCCAAGCGTGGCGATGCGGCCATGGTCGGATTCGATCCCCTGGAAACCGGTGACGACGGCAACCTCGCCCTGCTCAACGCGGGCGCGCAGGCGTCCGCCGTCGATCTCGGCGATGCGTGCGGCGCCGTGGGTCGCATCGGTGCGGATCGGGATCTGCCAGCCCTGCCACGAGCGCGCGGTAATTCCCGCGGATTGCAGCGCGATGGCGAGCAGCCCGGCGGTAACCTGCTCGCCCGACGCGACGACTGCGTCGTATTCGCGGGCGTCGCAAAGCGGGGACAGCTCGCGGACCCAGTCGACGAGCTGATTGGTTGCGCCAGCCATGGCGGACACAACCACGGCGACCTTATTGCCGGCATCGACCTCGCGCTTGACGTGGCGGGCCACGTTCTGGATGCGCTCGATATTGGCGACGGAAGTTCCGCCGAATTTCATCACAACTACGGCCATGACGCCCCTAGATGCCTCGTCTTATTCGTTCAGCAACCCAATGCGGGCCGTCGCGGTGATTGCTCGCACGCCGTCGATCTTGTCAGTCTTTCGGAAACAGTCCGCCTCGGGCAATCGCGCATAAGCTCATACAGCCCCGATTGGCGCGATGTCATAGCGGCAGAAGGGCGCGCGGGCAACTTTGGCTAACCGATTGCGTCCGCGTCGGCTAACCTCGCGTTCAAAGTGGAGCGTCACGACAGGGATCAGCACGAATGCAGGCTGGCGGAAAACCGGATCCGTACGGGAACAATCTCGATTCACGAGAGGTCGACCGATTCGCGGCGCTCAGTTCCAAATGGTGGGACCAAGAGGGCGAATTCCGCCCCTTGCACCAGATCGGCGCGGCGCGGCTGTCGTTCATCCGAGATGCGGTCGGCGATCACTTCGGGATCGACCCGCGCAAAGTGCGGGCACTTGCCGGGCTCAAGGTTCTCGACGTGGGATGCGGCGGCGGGCTCATTTGCGAGCCCCTGGCGCGGCTCGGCGGCTCCATCACCGGCATCGACCCGGGCGAGGAAAACATCGCGGTTGCCAGCGCGCATGCCAAGGAGCAGGGCCTTGCCATCGACTACCGGGCAACGCGGGTGGAAGATCTGGCGGCGGCGGGGGAGCTGTTTGAGGTGACCACGTGCCTCGAAGTGATCGAGCATGTGCCCGATCCGACGGCGTTGGTTGCGGCCTGTGCGAAAACGGTCCGGCCGGGCGGACTGATGATCGTGTCGACGATCAACCGGACGCTGAAAGCCTACGGACTGGCGATCATTGCCGCCGAACACCTGCTCGGCTGGCTGCCCAAGGGCACGCACCAATATGAGCGTTTCGTCACCTCGGAAGAGTTGAAGGCGGCGCTCCGCGACTGCGGCATGGAAAATCCGCGCTTGGCCGGGCTCGTCTACGAGCCGCTGCGCGACCGCTGGTCGGTTTGCAACGACACTGACGTCAACTACATAGCCGCGGCGGCGAAACCTGAAACGGCGGTCGCTAGCACTTGAAGGCTAACGGCCGGCAGTGCCTTCGAAACTCAGCTTTCGTGGGGGCCGCGCAACAACAACAACGCCTTCTCGATCTGGCGCCAGTCGCTGGCGTCCTCGTCGCGGCCCAACTTCTCCATTTCGGCGGCTTTCTGAGCGGCTTCGGCAACGGCCTTGTCGCCATGGGCGGCGCGCAATTTGCGGGCGTGTTCCTGGACTTCCAGAGCTTTCATGGCCTTGAACCTCTCACGATTGAGTTCGGATAATCATCATGCTGGCGTGGATGCATTTGCGCGCCATTGACGATGGTCAAATCTCTTCTGTGATCGGCGAAGTTTAGCAGGCCTGCGGGGCAGGCTCAACCCCGGCCGCCGCCGGTTCCTGCCCGGTAATCAGCGATGCGCGCGGCAAGTTCGGTGTAGGCGTCGCAATTTTGTCCGCAGTCCGCCTCGACTTTCTGCAGTTCGGCCGTGGCGGCGGCAAGATCGTGACGGGCAAGGTGGGCCTCGCCGAGGTAGGAGCGAGCGATGACGTTGCCGGGGTCCTTGCGCAGCGCCTCGGCGTAGTAGCCCATGGCCTCGTCGACACGGCCGAGCTTGCGGGTGGCAAACCCGATATAGGTGAGAACGCGGGCATTCTTGACCTCAGCCCTGCCAAGGTGGTCGAGGGCCTCTTCGAAGCGGCCGGTCTTGGCCAGCCAATAGCCGGCATAGAAGTGCTGGGCATCGGCGACGGCGGGGCCGGCGGCAGCGGGTGCATTCTCAGCGCAGCGGAGCCATGCGGGGGTCGATTTTTCGAACTGGTCGCAATTGGCGCTGGCTGGGCCGCGATCCTTGGCATCGGCGGTCATGGGGCTGACAATTGCACCGGCCATCAGTGCGGCAACGAGGGCGAGGGAGGTCAATCGCGGCATTTTTCGAGGGTCTCCAAGTGGTATCGCCGCAAGCTAGTGTGATGATTCAGAAGTTCGCTACCATTTGCGGCTCGGCAGAGAGCGAGCTTCTGAATCTGAATCACACTAGCAGCTCCATGATTCTATTTGTCCCTTTTGTCTGCGAAGTTCGCTCAGGCGGATGCGGCAGAGTGGAGGCGAACTTCGCAGACGGGACAACTAGCCTGGAAGGGTGCTGGCAATCCAGTGCTATACGCCAGACTTATTGGCCATGACTTATTGGCCAGTCCCAAGTGCAGTCCCATAGGCCAGTCCCAATGTCCGGTCCGATGGACCTGTTCCACGGGACAGGCCGCTTATGCCATGTTTTGGCCCTATCGACCAAGCCTCGTTCGCGTCTAAACCTCAATCGACCAATAGATTCGGAGACCGGCAAGGATGTTCGGCTGGCGCAAGAAGCGCGACGGTTTCGAATGGCGAAGCTACGTCAGGACGACGATCCTGGTGAAGCGCAAGCAGCGCCAGGACAAGCTTGAAGAAGCTCGGCAGGCGGCGCTCGACGGGCTGGTTGAAGCAGGCCGCGCGGGCAAGGCGGCCGGGCAGTCTGGCGTGGAAGCGGCCAAGCGCGGGCTCGATGCGGCTGCGCGCGAGGCGCAAGCAGCCGGCGGAAAAGTCGCAGCCGGCGCGCGTATAGCTGGGCAAAAAGTCGGCCAGAACCTTGGACGGGGAGTTGCGGCTGCCGGGCGGGCGGCCCATACCGGCGCCGTGCGCGCCGGCTCAGGCCTTTGGCGGATCAGCCGGGTCGCGGGCAGCAAGCTCGGCAAGGCCGGTGGCGAGGGAATAGACAGAATTGCCGGTGGACTGAGCGGGGTCGGGCAGGCGATGTCGCCCCGGGTGGCGCTGCCGCTCGTCATCGCGGGCCTGGCCGCCGTGTTCGGTGCGGTCGCCAGAGCTTTCCAACATGGCTTCGACGCGGTTGCCATCAGCGCCAGCGTCATCGCCGCGGTGCTGATCGGACTGGCGGTGCTGCCGGTCATCGCCGGGCGGGCCTCGCTGAGCGCGCCATTCAGCACGCGCCGCTATTCCGGCGACGGCAAATCGTCCGGGGATCTACCGGCAGCCGACAAGAACGCCGATTTCGCCGGACTTGCGAAGGGCCTCGTCGGACTCGTCGTGCTCAGCCTTTTTGCCGGCCTCATCTGGCTTGCAGCGCCTTACCTTTCGCGTTCGGATTTGCCGGGCAGTCCGCCGCTGGCACCGACCGCCGACGCGGCGACCATCGAGGGCAAGGCAAGGGCGCTCAGCGGCGACGTCATGCTGGTTGGCGGCGAAAAGGTCCTGTTGAGAGGAATCGAGGCCCCCGCCGTCCGCCAAACCTGTACCGACGAGAGGGGACGCAGCTGGCGGTGCGGACGTTCGGCGCTGAACGCATTGCGCAAGATTACCGGCTACGAAACGGTCGTCTGCTCCGTGGCGGAAATCGACGGGGAAGGGCGCAAGGTGGCCGACTGCAGGGTCGGCGACACCAATATCGCGGCAAGCCTCGTCAAGGATGGAGCGGTGTTTGCGGGAACGGGCTTCTTTCGCGCCTACGGCAGCGAGGAGGCGGAGGCCAAGGCTGCCAGAAGGGGTCTGTGGCAAGGCACGGCTCAGCGGCCATCGGAAACTGTTTCGAGATAACCGCCAAAAAAAGTCCCGCGATCGGGGGCGACCGCGGGCGAGACAGCGCGGCGCCACTCAGGGGGATTGGGTCGGGCCGCCACGTTCGGACCGTGATATTTTAGCACCGCCGACGCTTTCATATCAAGAGTGCGGCACGTCTGTTTTTCCAATTCAACGGCATATCCAGCTATTCTGCAGCGCGCATTTCAGCTGGCCGACATCTTCGTCATCGGGCGTCAGCGCCAGCGCAACTGCAGCGGCGTCACGTAGATGGCGGTTTCCTTCGGCGGCTGCAGATCCCGGCGCGGCATCGCATAGGTAACTTCGGCGTGGACACCCGAAAGCGTCAGCTTGCCGTTCTTGCGCCACTCGATCCACTGCTTCTCGATTTCTATTTTTCCATCGAGATAGAGGCGGCTCAGGCCGTTGGCCTTGCCCAGATCGTTGAGCTTTATCTCCTGCTCGACCTTGACCCAGCGCCCGCTTGGAAACGCGATGCCGTCCTGGTGCAGGTAGGCACCGCCGTTGGCTTCATATCCGGGAAGCTGCGCGTAAAGATTTGCCCGGCCGTTGTTGCGCCAGACGAGACGCTGGGCGACAGCGCGCTTGCCGTCGGAGGATTCATTGATCGTTTCGGGTGCGCCGGCATAAAGCCCCGGCAGCACTCCACCGCCGCCAAAGTCGAACTTTTCCGGCAGATAGACCGAATACGACAGGCAGGCGGCGGTCGCTCCCGCCATGCCAGCTGGCGACCACTGAAATGCAATGCCGTTGCCCTCACCGGTGGTCCGTGCATCTTCGCCGTCGGGACGAAGCGCGACCTTGAGTGCATGCTTGCCGGAGGTATCGCGTACCCGCACCACCTTGGCGTTGCGGTAGATGCCGCGCTGCGTCGTGCCGATCATGCCGACAAGCTGAACGGGGCTCATCGGTCCGTTGCCGTTGTCGAGCGTGAACTCCGTTGGCGAAGGGTAGCGCGCCGAGCACGGCGGGATGACCTCGGCCACGAACAGGCTGCGCAGCATGAAGATGACAGTCGAGAGGACAACAATTCCGGCGGCGGCGTTGAACAGGATCGACTTGACGTTGAACTGCTGCATTTGATGTGGCCTAACGGATCATCTGTTTCTAGTGTAGCGCATCTAACGTTTGGTCCTCACAAGCGGCTGGCGTACCGACCAAACGTTAGATGCAAAAGCTACACTAGAATCATAGGTTTGCTAGTTCCTTATGGTTCTGACATTTGCTCTGCACAGTGCCGCAAGGGAACCAAATGTCAGAACCGGAACTAGTTGGCTCAGTTGCGGAACGCGCGGTTCATATTACGCATGAGCGGGTTTACGATTTGGTCGAGCAACGTGCGCTTGCCGGTCAGAAGCATGATCTCGGCGCGCATGCCGGGAACCAGCGTCAGCTTGCCTGACAGTTCCCGGGCCGCAGCCTCGTCGAGGACGAGGCGTGCAGTAAAATAGCGACCGCCGGTGCGCTGGTCTTCGACGCTGTCAGGGGAAACCCAGGACAGTTTCGCGGCAAGCGGGCGCTGCTCGCGCCAGCTCAACGCCGGCAGCCAGACCTTGGCGGCCATGCCGGGGACGACGTTCTCGATGCTGTCGGGCGGCAGGCGGCCTTCGATGACGAGCTTGTCGGAGGCCGGGACGACTTCCATCAATATTCCGCCCGGTTCGGCGACGGCACCGATACCGTTGACCTTCAATGTCAGGACGCGTCCCGAGACAGGCGAGCGGACTTCGGCATGCGTGAGTTCCTGCTCGGCAACCGCAACACGCGCATTGATGGAGGCGACTTCCTTCTCGATCTGCGCCACCTGGCGCTCAATTGCGAGAACGCGGGAGCGCTGGGTCAGCTTCCTTTCGAGAAGATCGTTCATGGTGGATGCTTCCTGGCGCGCCAGATCGAGCTGCCGGAAGGACGCCCCGGCCTGGGCCTTGAGAGCCTCGATCTGTTCGATCAGCGCGGAAGTATCGAAGGTGACGACGATGTCGCCTTCCGCAACTTCCTGACCTTCGGCAACATGAATCGCGGCAATGCGTCCGCCGCGCTCGTGCTGCACCAATTTGACCTTGGTCTCGACAATGAACTGGCCCGACATGCCGACGCCCCGGTCAAGCGGCATGATCGCGGCGCCACCGATGCCGGCGCCGAAGAACAGCACGATGATGCTCAAGCCGAACAGCACCGGCGCCCGGATATCGAGGCGCGGAATGCGTTTCAACTTGTTGCGCGACGTCAGGTTGACGGTCATCGGTGTTCCTCGATTTCAGTGAAGCCCGACGGCTTCGGCGGGCTGCTGTCTGGTGCGCGTCATTTCGTAGGAGTCGAGCATCGAGGACGCGGGTTGCAGCGACACCAGACTGCCCTCGGCAAGTAGCGCGATATTGTCGGCGAGGGCGAGGAGGCGCGGGTCCTGGGTTGCAATGACGAGACCGACACCTGTCGCCTTTAGGGCATTGAGCGTGTCGATGAGGCGGCGCACGCCTGCACCGTCGAGCCCTGCTTCGGGTTCGTCGAGGACGATCAGGCAAGGCAATCCATGCAACGCGCGGGCAAGCGAAACCGCGCGGCGCTCGCTCAGCGACAAGTAACGGCCCTGAGGTCCGGCATTGGTGTCGTAGCCCTCCGGCAGGCGTTGAAGGACTTCGTGGACGCCGGCCTTCACGGCTGCGGCACCTACCGACATGAGGCTGGCTTCACGGAAACGGGCGATGTTCGCATGCACCGTGCCTTCAATCAGCGCCGGCTCATCGGGTGCGAAGCCGACCGGGGGCAGGCCTTCCCAACGCTGCCACTTGTGCACGGGAACGCCGTCGAGATCGGCAGCGCCGCTGGACGGCACGACCGCTCCGGCGATTACGGCGGCCAGCGTCGACTTGCCGGCACCGTTGGGGCCGACGAGAGCCAGGCACGATCCGGGCGCAATTTCGAGGCTGACGGCACGCAGCGCTGCGGTCTTGCGGCCGGGATGGTGGACGACGACCTGGGACAGCACGATGGCGCCGCGGGGGGCCGTGTCGCGTTCGCCGAGGGCCGGAACGACGGCGTCGGCGGGCAGCGCCTTGAGACGACTGTAGGACACCCAGGCCGTGCGGATCGCCTTGATCGAGCCGACCAGCTGTTCGAGCGGACCGACGACGCGCGAAATCAGAATCGCGGATGCGACCAACGCGCCCGGGGTCAATTCTCCGGCGACAACCAGCCAAGCCCCGACGCCGTAGACGCCGGACTGGGCGCTGAGCCGGACTGTGCGGGACACGATCTTGACGGTGCCGGAGCGCTTGCCGAGCGAATAGGAACTGGCGATCTGGGCGCGGTTGAACCACTCCCACTGGTTTGTCGCGCCGGGACCGATGCCAAGGGCTCCGGCCATCTGCCCGTTGCCGGCGACCGTCGACCACCAGTGTTCGGCGCGCTCGCTGGACTGGGCCGATTCCTCGTGCAGCTTTGCCGTCGTGAGGATGTGCACGAGCGCCGTCAGCAGCAAGGCGACGGCGGCGGCGGCGGCGACGAGGCCGATCATCGGATGCAGCGCAATGAGTATCAAAAGGAACAGCGGCACGAAGGGGGCATCAAACAGCGGCATCACTGCCGGGCTCGTCAGGCACGCTCGCAAGCGCATCAAGGCGCGCGCGTCGGCCCTCAGCTCCGATGAGCATGCGCGTTGCTTCAGACCGTTCTCAAGAATGTGCTGGCCAAGCTCGTGATCGATCCAGACGGCGGCGCGCAGCATGATCCGGTCGCGCGCTATCTCGATCAAGGCGAGTGCGGCGATCGCGGCCGCGATCAACGCCGTCAGGACGAGCAGTGTCTCGATGCTGCCGACGGGAAGCACGTTCTCGAAGATCTGCAAGGTGTAGAGCGGCATGGCCAGCATCAGGACATTGATGCAGCCTGAAAACAGGAATGCCACGAAGACAGCCCGGCGGATCTGGCCGAGTATCCGCCTTGAGGTACGCATGTAACAAGTCCCCGTTGCAGGCGATTCATTTCACCGTGGCGGCCGGCTTCCCACCTAGAAGCGCGCCGGTCTGCGCAAGCAGATTGCGAGGCTGGCGTGAGGATGCACGCGGGCATTGCTCGAGCAGACAACGAGGAGACTAAGCCAAAGTCCTTTACGATCGCCGAACCCGGCGAGCGTTGTCGGCTTGTCACTGGTCAACAAAGCCTTAGGCGCCGTCCCAAAAACGAGAGTTTTCCTTTCGGGCGCTTTGGATCCCCATGCCTTCGGCGCATCCGCGCCCGTACGATCCTGTTCTGCTTGATCTCCGGCACGCCGGTATTGCCTGATACCGTGCAGTATCGGAAATTTCGACGAACCCGCAGGCTCGCTTAGGTTCCCGCCTGCGCGGGAATGACGTCGGTGTGCATGGCTGGTGGGCCGCGAACACAGGCTGAGTTCAATATTGCTCCTGATGCCGCCAATTCATTGGGTCGCACTGCCTTTGTCCAACGCTGCTTTCGACCAACATCTGGTTGCACCGACACTTCGCAAGCTCGTGCCGGAGGCAAGCCGGTGTTGGGCTTTTTCCTGCCAACACTCGGCAAGCCGGTGTTGGGCTTTTTCTGCCAACACTCGGCGAGCCGGTGTTGGGCTAGACGATCAGCTGGCCGCTGCCGTCGAGATAGTCGAGGTCGAGATCGAAGACGCCTTCGAGAAACACGACGTCGGCAAAGCCGCTGTAGCCCTTTATGTCGATCGACAACAACGTGCCCTCTGCCGTCGTCGTTGCGCGTATGACGTCGGAGAGTTCATCGTACTTGACGCCATTGAGGAGATCCTCGAAGTCGAGGCGGTCGCCAGCGCCAAAATCGGTGATGCGGTCAACGCCATAGTGACTGCTGCCGGAGACGACGTCGGATTTGGTGAACACGAACGTATCCGCGCCCGCGCCACCGGCGAGGACGTCATCACCGCGACCTCCACTGAGCGTGTCAGCACCTGCGCCGCCATCAATGACGTTGTCACCAGTGTCGCCGCTCAATTCGTCAGCGTGGTCGGATCCGACAAGGTTCTCGATGTTCGCGATCTTGTCGCTGCCCGCGCCGCCGCCCGCCTGCCCGGATTGCAGGTCGACATCAACACCTGAGGCCGCGCCAGCGTAGCTTGCGGTATCGATGCCGCTGCCGCCGTCGATGACGTCGTTGCCAGCACCACCGTTGATGACGTTGTTGCCACTGTTGCCGATCAAAATGTCGGAACCGCCAGACCCGTTGATATTCTCGACTCCGTAGATCTGATCGATGCCTTCGCCGAAGCCGAGGCCGAGCCCGAGATTCACAAGTACTCCCCCGCCGGATCCCGAGTAGTCGACCGTGTCGGTGCCTGCGCCGCCATAGATCACATCGTTGCCGGCGCCGCCGGCGATCACGTCATCACCACCGAATGTGGACGCCGCAACCTTAAGAACCTGGGTGACGGACTGGAAGCTGCCATTGGCTTCGGCTGCCGTGGCGGTGATGGTGAGAGTGACATCCTGCGGCTCGGCGAGCGTCATCGTCAGGCCGTCGAGATCGTCTTCGGCCAGTTGCCACGAGCCGCCGCCAAGATCGGTTCCTGCCGACAGGGTCGCGTCGCCGGGTACGCCGTCGATCATGATGCCGAGCGCTTCGGAGCCGTCGGCGTCGGTCAAGGACGCTTCGATATCGATCGAGACGGTCACGCCGGATCCGTTGCCGCCATCGCCGTAGATCGTGTCGCTGCCGGAACCGCCGTTGATGCTGTCGTCGCCGTTCGTGCCGTGGATCGTCTCGCTGCTGCCGGTCCCCTCGATCGTGGTGCCGGCGACCTCGCTGACGGTCGCAAAGAGCGTCGGCGCATCGGCGACCGCTTCGACGCCGACGTTGACCATTTGCTGGAATGTGCCGCCGCGGCCGTCATCGATCAGCACCGTGAAGCTGTCGCTTCCGGCAAAATCGCCGTTCGGAGTATAGGTGAACTCGCCCGTTGCCTCGTTGACTTCAATAACGCCGCTTGCGGGTGCCTCGGACAGCGAAAAGCTCAATGGGTCGCCGTCGGGATCGGAAGCGCCGACCGCGCCCGTAACGCTAAGGTCTTCGGCAACCAGCACCGTCTGTTCGGCCGCTGCTACCGGGGTCTGGTTGAGGGCGTCCTGCAGGGCGACCGTCTCACCGTCGACGATGAGTTCGACCCGCTCTACGGCCGACACCGTCAGGCCGAAGCTGGAGAAGGCAAAGCCTTCGCCGTTATTGATGCCGGCGTGGGCGGCTTCGCCACCCGCAGCGGCGATCTGGCCATCGAGCCAAGCCGCGAAGTCGCCAAGATCAGCGCGGGCGGTGTCGAGATCGGCCGAGGTCATGACCACGCGCACGGTATCGATGCCGGTGTTGCCGGTCAGCTGGTCGACGCCTTCGCCCACGGTATAGACAAGGGTATCGTTGCCCGAACCGCCGAACAGCTTGTCGTCGTCCGCGCCGCCGTCGATGAAGTCATTTGCGCCGTCGCCGTAAAGCGTGTCGTTGCCGGCGCCACCGTAAATGGTGTCGTTGTTGCCGCCGCCGAAGACGCCGTCGTTGCCGTCTTGCCCGTGGATCAGGTCGTCGCCGGAATCACCGACCAGCGCGTCGTTGCCGGCGCCGCCGTAGAGGGTGTCATTGCCACGGTCGCCGTAGACGTAATCGTTGTCATCGCCGCCGGAGACGATGTCATCGCCGTCGCCGCCGTTGAGGCGGTCCCTGCCGGCGCCGCCCTCGATCTCGTCAGCGCCAGCCGTACCGACTATAATGTCGTCCCCTGCCGTGCCATCGATTCTATTAACCACAATGAACTCCACCGCAAACCCGGATACAAACCCCGATATAAACCAACGTTAGCAGGCGCGCGTTGCGATCGCGTATTCAGACAATGTGCAATTCGAACAAGTTCATTTCGCAACTTCGCGCATGATCGCTGCTGGGTGCCCCCAGCCGTGCGCGCTGACGTCGCGGACGCTAATGTCGGCTTGGTTAACAAAACGTTCAGAGGGCAGAGAAACGCCGGAGGGCCTTGCAGCCCTCCGGCCCGTTGCCGACAACGGCATCCGGATCAATAATAGACGCAAAAGATTCTGCCGGACGAATGCCCGGCGGCCCTGATCGTCGGTTCGGGTGATCAGATCAGGCGAGCAGTTCGAAGCTGCCGGCTTCTGTGGTTTGCCGAACCGTCGCCGACGCTTTTGGTGATGTCTGCCATGTCCTGACTCTCTCTGTCTTTGACGCTCTGCCGCTCTTTTCGAGCTATTATTCAATTCCGTCGACGAATTCGCACGACATGCGATTCGCAATTCGACCGGTGCCGAATATAGAGTAGATGTTGAAACGAGCCGTCCGACGAAATTGTTGTCTGCACCGCAATTCTATTTGAATTTGATCTGGTGAGTCACAATTTCCGCAAACCATAGGATACAGGCACGAAAAAGAACACAGGCCGGAAAGCCTGCGATTTTGCTGCAACCCTCAGATGCTGACCCGCACGCTACCAGGCAATGCCATGGTAGGTCTGGCTGGACGACATGTCCCGGCTCAACCGCGCCAGATCGATGACATGAGTCGAGGGGGACCGGCGTGCGAGGGCCGCGCGGAAGGAATCGGTCGCGTGGCTGACAACCACGACATCGCTTTCGGCAACGAGCGCGTCGGCATCGGCAACGGTCAGCTGTTCGAGTTCGTCCATCAAGCGGGCCTGACGCGGCACGGCATGACGGACGTAATCGATCTGGCCTTGCAGCATAGGACCGAAGGCCAGATTGGGATCGTAGGCCTGAATCGTCTCGCCACGCTCAAGCAGCACCGCCATCACGTCGAGGGTCGGGCTTTCGCGCAGGTCGTCGGTACCGGGCTTGAAGGTGAGGCCAAGAAAGCCGATACGCTTGCCCGCAAAGGGTGCGAGCAGCTTGACGGCCTGGTCGACCTGGCACCGGTTCGAGGACATGAGGCTATCGATCAGCGGGACGCTGACCTTCAGCTTCTCGGCGAGATGACCGACGGCGCGCACTTCCTTGGGCAGGCAGGAACCGCCAAATGCGAAGCCCGGCTTCAAATAGTAGGGCGAGAGGTTCAGCTTCGTGTCACGCACGAATATATCCATGACGTCGTGGCTGTCGATATCGAGCTCCTTGCAGATGCGGCCGACTTCGTTGCCGAAGGCGACCTTCGTCGCGTGCCAGACGTTGTCGACATACTTGACCATCTCCGCGGCGGCAATCGACGTGAATATCACATTCCTATCAACGGCTTCGTAGATCGCCGAAACCGTTGACGCGGCGCGCGAGTCGCTGGCGCCGACGACTGTCTTGGGGGGTGCGAAGAAGTCGGCGACTGCCACGCCCTCGCGCAGGAATTCCGGGTTGAAACAGACGCCGAAATCGGGACCGAGCTTCTTGCCCGAGGCCTTCTCGATTTCGTGGGCGACGACGCCGAGGGTCGTCCCAGGGGGCACCGAGCAGCGCAACACGACGACGTGGTAGTACGACTTCATGGCGATGGCCTGGCCGATGGCGCGGGAGGCCTTGCGCACGAAAGTCAGATCACAGCTGCCGTCGTCGGCGGTCGGCGTTCCGACCGAGATCAAGGTGACGTCCGTCTGCAGAACGGCAGCCACCAGGTTGTCGGTGGCGGCGATGAGCCCGTCCTCGACGCCTTCTGCAAGCAACTCGCCAAGCCGTTCCTCGACAATCGGAGAGCGGCCGGTGTTTATCATCTCGACCTTACGGTTGGCGATGTCGACACCGACCATACGGAAGCCAAGGTGCGACAGGCAAGCCATGGAGACGGCACCGACGTAGCCAAGTCCGACAACGCTGATCGCTGGTTTCACGACGTCGCGATCGGGGGCCTGACGATCGGTTGCGGACGTGTTGGCGGCATTCCCGTCCGCCATGAAATCCTCGACCAACCTGCTGGCCGATACGGCCGATGCGCTTCCAAATACGCTCATTTAACTTGACGCTCCCGCGTGTCAATTTTTCCAGGGTCAACCCCTGGGGGCAACAAATGCCGCGCTGGCCGTGTCCTCTCGAAAACGACCATCGTTTCGAACCCTGTCTGCAGGATCAGTGTGCTGAGGGAGTCTGCCAGAGATTGATTGGATGAAACTGAAACGCGTCCTGCCAATTTTATGGAACTAGCGGAAAAATATCGAAGCAAAAAAAGCCCAGCCGGGTATTTCGAGCAATTTTGTATAAACCATTACAATAAGAAACACACTGCCGAAAGACAGGCAGGTCAAATAACTCGCCATTCCTTCCCGCGCGACGGCAACCCATCCGAGGCTTTCCATGCCCTGTTTCTGGTTGCCGCGGTTTGCCCACTTCTGCTTGGCAAGCCGCCAGATCATGTAGACCTTGACTACGGCATTCACGATCTGGTTTGCGTAAAGCATCCAGACATAGCCGAGGTCGACTTTCGGCGCATAGGCGAACAGCACCAGCGACAAGAGCATGCGGGTGACGGCGATGAAGATCAGATAGGATATCAGGAATGGCAGGCCGATCTTGATGGTGCCCGCGATCGCCAGCAGCGGGGAGAAGAGCATGGTCCACATGGCGATGCGCTGGTCGACGAGGCACCACCAGATGAAGAACGGCATGCGGTGCGGTCCGAGGGCGATGGCGCGCTGGCCGTTGCGCAGCATGTTGCCCGACCAGCGGCGCAGGTTCTCCACCATGCGCTGATAACCAGAACCCTCGACGACTTCGATCGTGGTGCCGGAAGCGTCCGGCACGTACGTCATCTTAACGCCTTGGCGCAGGAGACAGTACCACGAAGACTTGTCGTCGCCCGACAGGAAGCGGAACGTCCCCCACAGCCAATGGCTCAGGAAGTCCGCCTCCTGCAGCCGGATGAATTCGCTGGTCATGACGTGTTTGGCGCGAAACACCGAAAAGCGGCCGGTCAGTGTCAGCACACGGTTCGAAAGCGCGTGGCTCTGCATGGCGAGCCGGCGCTGGGAAAAGCGCATGTCGAGCCAGGTCTGCATCCAGCGCGGCCCCTGCACCTCGACATATTCATCGGTGGTCAGCGCGTGCAGTTCCTTATCGAGTGCAAACAGCGGGAAGCAACGCCGCATCATGCCCGGGTGAATGACGAAGTCGCCGTCCATGAAGATGATGAGGTCATCGTCGGAAAGGCCCGCCCGCGACATTGCCCTCAGGATGAGCGCGATAGCTACGCGCTTGCCGGGCTGGTTCTGGCGGATGATGCGCAAGGCGATATCACAGTCGCTGCCGACCAATTTCAGGTGCTCGGCAATCTGGCGCTCGTCCTCGGCTTCGCTGGAGCCGAGCCAGATCGTGGCGGGAACGCCGCATTCGCGGATATCGCGGACGAGGCCGCGGATGACGGCTTCCGAAATGCCGCGATGCTCGCGAAACGTGGTCATCTGGATGTGGATGTGACGCGGTCGCCAGCCCGACTTCCAGACGGCGGCGGCGCGGTCGCGCATCCTGGGATAGGTGAGGTTGGCGAAGATCATCGCGCGCAGCCAGTGGTTGGCCCACCACAGATAGCGCCAGATCCCGAGAATTCCGATGACGTAGACGAAGCCGCGGACCTCGGTATTCCAGATCGAGTTCGGCAATGTCGAAATAGCGATGAAACAGACGGTGAAGTAGGCAACAATCTGAAAGCGGACGGCCACCGGCCACTTCTGCGACATGGGCCGGTCGGCGGGCCTGTGGAAGGCGGCGGTCGAAACCGTCATCGATCAGCCCTCACATCGATACCGCCAGCTTGCTCGCAATACCCGACAGGATCGAGTTCTGCGTGCGCTGTTCGAAGATGACGGTGACGGGAAGGCCTGAGCGATAGCGCTCGGAATCACGCAGGACCGCATCGTCGTCGAAGCTGATCGACACCTGGGCCGAGCGGTCGGTGGGGCCGCGCCAGGCGTAACCCGGGTTCGCGCGCTGCTCTTGTTCGCGAATGAAACCGCTGGTGCGATCGATCGACGTGACGCGTCCCGCCAATGTTTCGCCAAGAGCCGGCAAATAAAGCAGCGCTTGGTCGCCAAGGCCAACCTTGGCGACTTCGTCCTGGGTGAGGAAAGCCGTGACCTGGCGATTGCGCCGCTGCTCGACAATTGCGATGACGTCGCCGCGGCGCACCGCGGACTTGTCGAAGCGTGGCAGCTTCAGGATGGTTCCGTCGAACGGGGCGCGGACAGCAAGGCTGTCGCGCATCTTGAGATTGGCAATGTAGCGCTGCTGGCTCAGAGCTATATCGTGCTCGGCAAGGCGAACCTCGGCATCAAGCTCGCCGCTCTTGCCGATGAGGTCGTCACCGGTATAGAGGCGCTTGCCGATATCGTCCTCGGCAAGTCCGACACGGGTCGCAAGCTCGATGCGCCGACTTGCGAGCTGCGTGTCGAGCGTCACCATCTTCTCTTGCGCTTCCTCCAGGCGGGACTGGGTGGCGAAGCCCTTGTCATAGAGGATCTTGAGACGTGCATACTGGTTTCGGGCAGTCTGCAGGCTGACATTGGCGGCCTCGAGCGAGAGGCGGGCCTGCTCGACGTTCTTCATCTCGATCGCGGCAAAACTCTTGACGCGTTCCAATTCGTCGGCATGGCGGCGCTTCAAATAGATGAGCTTGGCTTTGCGCTCCTTGACGGCGATGTCGGCAAGCTCGATCTCGCGCTCCAGCTTGCCGTCGATGAGATTGAGCAGCACATCGCCGGATCTGACGCTGTCGCCCTGCTTGAGGCCGGCAAATTCGAGGTGGCCGTCGGCCTGCGCCTCGACCATCTCTACCGGCGCCGTAATGACCGCAGTCGGCACTTCCATGCGGAAGAAATTCGAATAAGTGAGAATGCCGGCATACGAAAAGACGACCACGCCGAGCACGATGTAGAAAGCGCTCATTGCGATGGTTTTTACCGGCCAGCGGCGCCAGGGCAGCCTTTCGAGTTTGGCATCGGCAGATTCATTCGGCGGCTTCCTGGGTTCGTCGGGCTGCAAGGACGCCGGGGTCACCGGAACGTCGATCCGCTGGATGGTGTCGGCGGCATCACCCATGTGGCCGCGGACCAGTTCTTCGATGAAGTGCGCCATCAGCTCGCGTTCGCGGTCGCCAAGTTCGATGAACTGGACGGCGAACATGCCGCGCGCAGGGTGCGCGCGGACCACCTCGGCGGTCGCCTTGAAGGCGACGTCGAAGCCCTGGAAGGGGAGCGTCATCGCGAGGTCGACCGCAGTGCCGACGCTTGGTAGATCACCCGGGAAACCTTCAACCCGAAGGCCGCCCAGCGACCAATCGGCAGCGCGCACGCGATGGCCGCTCACCTCGACGAAAAGAGGCGCAGTCAGACGATGATGGCGGCGCTGGTCCGGCCGCTCCCTTTGAATCGTCACCGCCATTTTTGACGCTACTCTTTACAAAACAATGGTACGCCGCCGGTTCGGGGCATACGTCGTATTTCTTGCATGAATGACGTTAATGCTGGGTTCGCCGGGATCAATCAATTCCGGCCTATCGCTAAAATAAATCGTTGCCGAAGGTCCGTGACGGGTCGGCGATACTATGATGCAGTGCCGATGGTTTAGGGCAGGTAAATAATCTTCCCGGGATTCATGATTGCATGCGGATCGAGAGCCTGCTTGATCCGAGCCATGACATCGACGCCAGCGCCGAGTTCGGCTTGCAGATACTTCATTTTACCCTGGCCGATGCCGTGTTCGCCGGTGCAGGTTCCGTCCATGGCGATGGCGCGCTGCGCCAGGCGGGCCGAGAATGCTTCAATCTTGCCGCGCTCGGCGCTATCGTCCAGGCGATGCATCACGATTGCATGAAAGTTTCCGTCTCCGACGTGCCCGACGATCGGTGCGATAAGCCCGCAGGCGGCGATGTCGGCCTCAGTTGCGGCGACACATTCGGCGAGCCGGGAGACCGGAACACAGACATCCGTCACGAGTGGACGCAAGCCGGGCCAGGCTTCGCGCACGGCCCATAGGGCGTCGTGGCGGGCCTTCCACAGTGAGCGCCTCTCGGTCTCGTCTGCGGCGCTCGACACACGAATAGCGCCTTCGGAGAGGGCCAGTTCCTCGAAGGTTTTGGACTGTTCGCCGACTGCTGCCGCAGAGCCATGAAACTCGATGAACAAGGTCGGGACCTCCTCCAGCGACAGTCCCGCGTGGACATTGACCGCACGCAGAACCAGCGGGTCGAGGAGTTCAATGCGGGCAAGCCCCAGCCCCAGCGCCATCGCCGCCATGGTCGTGTTGCAGGCGGCTTCCAAAGTGGGAAATGCAGCGATGGCGGCAATCACCTTCTCGGGCACGCCATGGAGTCGCAAAGTCACTTCCGTGATGATGCCAAGCGTCCCCTCAGAGCCGACCAGCAGCCGGGTCAGGTCGTATCCGGCCGAGGATTTGCGGGCACGGCTGGCGCTGTCGATGACGCTGCCATCGGCCATCACGGCCTTCACGGCGATGACGTTGTCGCGCATGGTGCCATAGCGCACGGCCGTCGTTCCCGAAGCGCGGGTTGCGGCCATGCCACCGATTGTGGCTTCCTCGGTGCCCGGGTCGACGGGGAAAAACAGGCCGGTATCGCGCAAGTAGACGTTGAGCTTGCCGCGCGGAACGCCCGCTTCAACCGTGCAATCGAGATCGCCGGTATCGACGCGCAGGATCCGGTCCATCCGCGACAGGTCGAGAGAAATGCCGCCATATGGCGCGTTCACGTGGCCTTCCAGCGAGGTGCCGGCACCGAACGGAATGATCGGGACGCGGTAGCGGCCAGCAATCGCCACGACGCCGGCGACGTCCTCAGTCGAGCGGGCGAAGACCACTGCATCGGGGGGCTGCCCGTCGATCCAGGTCAGGGTGTGCGCGTGCTGGCGGCAGATTTCGTCGCCAGTTTCGACCTGCGCGCCAAGGCTCTCCTTGATGTCGGCGATGGCCGCGCGACAGGCGTTGTGGTCAGGGCGCGGGTCTGGCATTTCGGTCGATCCGTTCTTTCACCTGGCAATTGCTGAAGTATAGCACCGGCGGAGGCCGCAGCGGCAATGCGCCAACCGACAATCACCGCGAGCCATTAACTGCCGGGACCGCAAATCACGGCGTGCCCCTAAACCGCCGTACTTTCGTTCTGGCTCTGGCTATTCTAAAAGGCCAGATACGATCCGTCCTTCACTGAGTGCAGGTTGCCAAATCATGTCGCAGCGTTTCGTCCACGTCCTTTCGATGCTCGTTTTCGTTGCCGCGTCCTGCTGCGGAGCGGCGCAAGCAGCCCCGGCCGAGCGCTGGGTGCGGATCGCCCAGCACACGGTCGAGGCCAACGCGAATGAAGAAACGATCGATCTTGCGGGCGCGGAAGGCTCCTATGTCGGCTTTCAGCTGCGCGGCAGACGCGGTCGCGTCGCCATCCAGCAAATCGTCCTGAAGTTCCAAGGCGACGCCAAGCATGAGAGCCCGGCGCCATTCCAGTTGCGCGCCGGGGAAAGAACTCGCGTTTTCGCGCGTGATGATACCGAGCGCTTTCCGGAAGTGTTGAGCTTGACCTATCAGGAGAGCGCCAGGAACAGCCGTTCGGCGATGCTGGAATTGTGGGGGCTGCAAACGCGGGATGGCCGCAATGCCGTGCGCCTGGAACAACAGATGCCGGTGCCGCCGCCACCGCCGCGTGTCGGCCAGCTGGAGCTTGATGCCAGCAAATCAATTCTCATCACCGCGAAGACGGCGGCTCGCGAAGTGACCAGCGAGACGTTGGACGTCCCTGACGGCATTGGCAGGTTCACGCGCCTGAAACTGGCGACGCGGGCAAGCGAGGCGGAAATCGAACGGGTCTCGGTGTTGTTCGACGATGGCTCACACAAGGATTTTGCGGTCAATGGACGCCTGCAGCCCAACTCCAGCACGCCATGGTTCGATATCGACGGCTCGAAATTCATCAAGCACGTCGGCCTGGAGCTCAAGGAAAAGACCAGCCTCACCGCGCCTGCGCGGTTCGAACTCTACGGCGATCTCGAGGAAAGCTGGCTCAAGTCCGGTGGCGATGGCGCCCGCTTCAACGACGGATGGATCCTGATTGGCGCGCAGACCGCCGGCTTCGTCGGTTTCGACAACGACGTCATCACGCTCGCCGATCATGGCGACGGCTTCTCGGAGTTGCGCGTCAATGTGAGCGGGCGGGCCATCACCTTGAACCAGTTGCGCATCGTCTACGACAACGACGAGGAGGACATCGTGCCGGTTCGCTCAAGGATCGAGGCTGGCGATACCTATGGTCCCATCACCCTGCGCAGCGGTCAGAAGGTGCGTGAAGTCCTGGCGCGTTACCGCTCACGCGTGATCGAGGCGACGAACCAGGACGACAACTCGGCGCTGGTTCAGGTCTGGGCGAAGCGCTGAGCGATGAAAAATCCAATCGGGCAGACGCGCGATGATATCCGCCGGGCCGCGCACGAGTTGACCACGGTGCGCGACTTCCTGCGCTACGCCGTCTCGCAGTTCACGGCCGCAGAACTCGTCTTTGGGCATGGCACGACGCGGGCACTCGATGAAGCCGCGTTTCTCATTCTCGCTACACTCAAGCTGCCCATCGAAGAGGTCGATCCGTGGCTCGAGGCGAAGCTCACTGCACCCGAACGCGAGCAGGTCGCCGATATCATTGCGCGGCGCATCGAGACGCGAAAGCCGGCTTCCTATCTGATCGGCGAAGCCTGGATTGGACCCTACAGCTTCCGGGTCGACGAACGGGTCATCGTGCCACGCTCGTTCATCGGCGAACTGCTGGTGGGCGGCTTCGACGAACTTGTCGGGGAGCTGGGCGAAGTCGGGCGCGGGCTCGATCTTTGCAGCGGATCGGGGTGCCTCGCGATACTGATGGCGCACGCGTTTGCGGACGCGGAGATCGTTGCCTGCGATATCTCCGCCGATGCGCTGGAGGTCGCGAAACAGAACGTCGCCGACTATGGCCTCCGGGAACAGATCCGGCTGGTCAGGTCCGATCTTTTCGAAGGGCTCGATGGCAGCCGCTTCGACCTCATCGTTTCGAATCCTCCCTACGTCACCGACGAGGCCGTCGCGGCGTTCCCGCCTGAATACGCCGCCGAACCGGCCCTGGCGCATGCCGGTGGTGCCGACGGGCTCGATCTCGTGCACCGGATCCTGAAAGGCGCTGGCGCGCACCTCGAAGCGGGCGGCACGCTCGTCGTCGAGATCGGACAGGGACGGGATCTACTCGAAAGCTGCTATCCGCAAATCCCGTTCCAGTGGCTCGATACGGAACTGAGCGAGGGCGAGGTCTTCATGCTGCGCAAAGAAGATCTGCCGGACTGAGAGGTCAGACCCGCCGCGGCGCCCGCGCGTCATCGTCTCTTGATCGGCAGTCATTGACTTCCATGTTCAGTTGGAAGACGTTTCACCGATGCCCAATCTCGATCAATTCAGCCCCCGTCTCCGCCGCTATCGAGTCCACCTCGAATTGGCGCAGCGGCCGCTGTTCTGCTGCTGCTGCATGGCGCTCATGGGAGAGGACGCACGCCGCCTCAAGCGGGTGCTGGGGCTAACGAGGGCCATCAAGAAGAGCTGGCGTTGAGCGTGTCTGTTCGTCAACACTCGGCAAGCCGGTGTTGAGCGTGTCTGTTCGTCAACACTCGGCAAGCCGGTGTTGAGCAGGCGTCAACACTCGGCAGGCCGGTGTTGAGCTAGCCAAACGCGCCGAAGTGGTGGGAGATGCCGGTGCCGATCTCGCGAACCAGTTCGTAGGTGTCCTGCATCGGCGCCAGCAGCTCGCGTTCGAGGCGGCCGTATTCATCGATCCCATGCGGCCTATAGGTCGCCTTCTCGTCGTAGTCCTCGCCGCTGATGGTGCCGGCCGAGCGGTAGGGGAAGGCCTGGCGCATGAATTCGACCACCTCGGGAATATCAAGGCCGATTGCGAGGTCGAGTACGCGTTCATACGACATGTCGTTGCGCGGGGCGAAGCGCGGCAGACGGGCGGCGAGGATGAAGATGCGCATGATCAGCGCCAGACGGACCGCCTGCAGCAGATCGAGTTCCAGGCGCGTGTCGTCAGGGATCTTGCCGCCCTCCAATCCAAGCCCTTCGAGGATGGCGTGAAGATCGATGGCGTCGATGCGCATGTGGTGCACGAGGCGGTTGATCTCGCTCGCCCGCTTGTCCGTCAACAAGGCGCGGGACAACTGGCGGAAAGCAGCCTCCAGTGTCTGCTCGCGGCCCCACGACGCGCGCGACGCCCAGAAGCCGGCATCGAAGATATAGGCATTGGCTCCGACGGCGTTGAGGCTGGAGAGCTGTTTGCCGCGCGCAACCATTTCAAGGATGTCGATCAGGCGCGGCGACTTCTTGGCGAGCGCGATAAAGCGTTCGCGGTCGTAGCCGGTGGCATAGCCGAGGCCGGCGACGACGTTTGCCACGTAGCCGAACTGCTGCAGGATGGCGTTGTTGGGAATGGCGCGCATGCGGGAAGGATCGCCGCGATCGAGCGCGGTAACAACGTCCGACTGGCGCTTCACCGCTCGCGAACCGGTCTTGAACAGGAGGTTCGGGCCGAAGGCGCCGAGCATGGCGCGGTAGCCGGAGTGGCTGAACAGGTTCTGCTGATAGGTGCGCAGCCGCAGGAAAAAATCGAGCGACAGGTTGTCATCGGCATAGAAGGGATCTTCGGACTCGTTGATCTCGAAAGCGTCGCGAATGATCGTTGCCAGCGTTTCGGTGGTCAGAGTCGTGTCGGAGAAGAACATGAAGCCGTCGCCGCCCTGGAAGCTCGTCTCGTGCTTCAGCGACTGGCCATGCTTCTTGAAGCGTCGGCGAACCTCGTGCGGCAGGACATAGGAGAGGCGCTTCCTGAGGTTGCCGGGATGCGCGCCGCGGCCCATCGACTCGCCATGCGTCGAGAAAATCAGCGTTTCGATATCGTGGAGGCCGGCCTTTTTGAGGGCTTCGACGACCGCCAGATGCAGGCGCTCGATTTCGAGCGTCGCGGCGACCTGGCCAATGAAGCGGCCGGCGTCCGAGAAGCCGGTCTGGATCGACATGCGGCCTCGGCCGCGCACATAATCGCGGTAGGTCTCTTCTTCGAGCAGGTCCTCCATCAGGCGGGCGCCGCGCTCGAGGCCGTCAGGGGTCTCGAACAGCGGCGAGATGTCGACGATGTCTGCGACATCGAAGAGCCGGGCAAGGAGGACGGCGATCATGACGGTTGCCGGCGATTCGCACTCGGCGATCAGGAAGCGGATCGGCGTTTCGCGGTCGACATGCTTCTTGATCTGGGCAATCAGCGCGAACTGCCGGATCGCGGTTGCCGTCTCCAATTCCAGCGTGCCGAAGTTGACCGTTTCCGGTTTCGACTTTGCCTGTTCGATGCGCTCGGCGAGGTTCTGCACCGCGCGGCGCTCGCTGGTGTTTTGGGTCCAGGGCTCGCGGATCAGCGCACGCAAGGCGTTGTCGAGTTGGGCGGCATTGATGCGAACGTGGATGTGCGAGTTGCCGAGCCCGGTCGCCTCCAGCAGGCCGCGCAGGGCTGCGAGCGACCGCTTCATCTGCTGCGCGTCGACGACCGCGATCAACTGGTCGATCAGGTCGATCAGCGGGCTGACGGACGTCAGGTTGTAGCTGTCGCTGGCGGCGATGATGTTGGCAGCCTTGGCCATACCGGCCCGGTCATCCTTGCCGATGCTCTCGAGGGCCTGGACCTGTTCCTGGGCTGCGGCGATGGCGAGGTCGAGTTTGCCGGTGAGTTGGCGCCCGATGCGCTCGACTTCGGGCCGGTCGCCGAGCCGGTGCTTTGTGAGCAGAAAGCGCTGGCGGATATCGCTCAGTGACGTCAACTTCTCGCGCAGGCGCAGCCTGAACGAATCGAGCCACGTGATGTCGGTTCGCCCGTCAAGGTCGTAGCCGACCCATGAGGCGATCGTCGCCAGTTTCGGCTTGATCGAAAACGCTTCATCGCCAAACGAATCCTGGGCGACGGTATAGAAGCGGTTCAGCAGGCTTTCCAGCGCGTTGCGCAGGTTGACGATCGCCGACTGGGCGCGGCGATGCTCGTAGGCAAGGTCGATTGGCGAATCGGGGCGGTGCGGCAGACGGGCGCGCTCATTTGCCAGTTCACTGCCGCTGGCGGCGATCTCGACCATTTGGGCGGCGAGAGATTCGGAGATCCCGAATGTCGGATGCGCGGTCAAAACGATCCCGGCGCGGGCGCGGTCCCAGGACTTGCGGAACGCCTCCAGATCGGGCGCCGGGCCGCTATCGGCTATGGTCTTGGCGACAAGGGCGGAAAACGTATCGCCATTGCCGCCGGCGGAAGCGTAACCGACACGGTCGCGCAATCCGCGGGCACGGTTGAGGAGCGCGCGGTCCATAAGGCCCGCGGACAACGTGCGGATGTCTGACAGGGTGATCTCGCCTGCTTCCAGCCGCCGCGACAACTGGAACGCAAGCGAGACGATGGGATTGAGCCACGGCTCATCGGGGATGCCGGTGCGAAGCTGGCGCAATCTGTCGCGCAGTTCAATTTCGTCGAGCGGTTTATCCGCCGTTGGAGACGCCTCGTTCGGGTTCACCGTTTTTGCCTCTTTCGACAGTTGCTCATCGCGGATCTGCCAGGGCACTTCCGGCCGGTCCGGACGTGCCCTGGGTATGCTTGTTCGACCGAAGGTTTCGTTCTGCCGCGGGCCGTTGTGGGCCCCGGATCAGGCGGCGCTCTTCAGCTTCGAGACGACCTCCGCGACCGTGGAGCCCATATCCGAAGGCGTCGGCGCGATGGTCACGCCGGCCGCCTTGAGGATCTCGACCTTTTCGGCGGCCGCTTCGCCATAGCTGGTGACAATCGCTCCGGCGTGCCCCATTCGGCGGCCCTTTGGTGCGGACAATCCAGCGATGTAGGCGACGACCGGCTTCTTCATGTGGTCGCGTGCGTATGCTGCGGCCTCAGCTTCCTGCGGGCCGCCGATCTCGCCGATCATCAAGACCACATCGGTTTCCGGGTCCTTCTCGAACTCTTCGAGGATGTCCTTGAAGGATGCGCCGTTGATCGGGTCACCGCCGATGCCGACGCTCGTCGAGATGCCAAGACCGAGCGCCTTGAGCTGCTCGGCGGCTTCGTAGCCCAATGTGCCGGAGCGGCCGATGACGCCAATGCGGCCCTGCGCGTAAATGTGGCCGGGCATGATGCCGAGCATGGCGCGGCCCGGCGAGATGGTGCCGGCGCAGTTCGGGCCGGCGAGCCGCATGCGGTTCTCTTTCTTGTAGCGGCGCATGTAGCGCTTCACCCGGATCATGTCCTGGGCGGGGATGCCGTCGGTAATGCAGGTGCAGAACTTGATGCCGGCGTCGGCGGCTTCCATGATCGCGTCCGCGGCGAAGGGCGGCGGCACGAATACGATGGAGGCCTCCGCGCCGGTTTCGGCGACTGCTCCCTTCACCGTGTTGAACACCGGGCGGCCGAGATGTTCGGTGCCGCCCTTGCCGGGGGTTACGCCGCCGACGACATTGGTGCCGTAGTCAATCATTTCCTGGGCGTGGAAGGTGCCGATGCGGCCGGTGAAGCCCTGGATCAAGATCTTGGTGTGCTCGTTGATGAAAATCGCCATGTCACTGATCCTCCCTTATGCCGCTGCGGGCGTTTGTTTTGCCGCCGAGACGGCTTTCTCGGCCGCATCGCGGAGGCTTTCGGCGGTCAGCAGGTTGAGGCCGCTTTCGGAGATGATCTTGCGTCCTTCCTCGACGTTGGTGCCCGCCAGGCGGACGACGACGGGGATCTTGATTTCGAGTTCCTCGATGGCGAGGACAACGCCCTTGGCAACCCAGTCGCAGCGGTTGATGCCTGCGAAAACGTTGACCAGCACCGCCTTGACGTTGCCGTCGCGCAGCACCGCGCGGAAGGACTTCTGGACGCGTTCGGGGCTGGCGCCACCACCGATATCGAGGAAGTTTGCCGGCTCGCCGCCGGCCACCTTGATCATGTCAAGGGTCGCCATGGCGAGGCCTGCCCCGTTGACGATGCAGCCGATGTCGCCTTCGAGACCGACATAGGAGAGGCCGCGGTCGGAGGCATAGGTTTCGCGCGAATCTTCCTGCGACTTGTCGCGCAGCTCGGAGATCTGCGGGCGGCGGAAGAGCGCGTTGTCGTCGAACGACATCTTGGCGTCGAGCGCGACGACGGCGCCTTCCTTGGTGATGACGAGCGGGTTGATCTCGACCATGGTGGCGTCGAGATCGCGGAAGGCGCGGTAGCAGCCGAGGATGGTGCGCTCGAACTTGTTGACGAGTTCGGGTTCGATGCCGAGGCCGAAGGCAATCTCGCGGGCCTGGAAGCCCTGCATGCCAACCGCGGGATCGACGACGACGGTGAGGATCGAATCCGGATCGCTGGCACTGATTTCCTCGATGTCCATGCCACCGGCGGCCGACGCAACAACCGCGATCCGCTCCTTGCCGCGGTCCATGGTCAGCGACAGGTAGAATTCCTTGTCGATGTTGGTGCCTTCCTCGACGTAGAGGCGCGACACGAGCTTGCCTTGAGGACCCGTCTGGGTGGTGACGAGCTTCTTACCCAGCATGCTGTCGGCGGCTTCCCAGATTTCTTCGTCCGAACGGCAGATCTTGACGCCGCCAGCCTTGCCGCGGGCGCCGGCGTGGATCTGGGCCTTGACGACCCAGGTCGTGCCGCCGATCTCGTTGGCGCGATAGGTTGCCTGTTCTGGCGAATAGGCGAGGCCGCCGCGCGGGATGGGCACACCGAACTTCGACAGAAGTTCCTTGGCCTGATATTCGTGGATATCCATTCCATTCCTCCCTTTTTTGTTAGCGGCGGCCTTCGCGGAGGGGCTCAGCCCCCCTGCTTGGCCTTCGCCGCTGCGATGTGTTCGGAGACGACGATGATGTTGCGCGCCATCTTCTCGGACGCCGCATCGATCATCTTGCCGTCGAGCGAGGCCGCACCCTTGCCCTGTGCCTCGGCCTCCTTCAGTGCTGCGATGATGCGGTGCGCGCGCTCGACTTCCGCTGGAAGTGGCGAGAAAACCTCGTTGGCGAGATCGATCTGCGAGGGGTGGATGGCCCACTTGCCTTCAACACCAAGTGCCGCCGCGCGCTTTGCGCCCGCCTTGTAGCCTTCGGGATCGCCGAAGTCACCGAAGGGACCATCGATCGGACGAAGGCCGTAAGCGCGGCAGGCTACCGTCATGCGCGACAATGCGAAGTGCCACTGGTCGCCGGGGTAATCGGGGTTGAGGCCGCCGATCACAACCGTGCGCGCCTTGTTGAAAGCTGCATAGTCGGCTACGCCAAAGTGCATCGCTTCAAGCCGGCTCGGTGCGGCTGCGATCGCTTCGACGTTGGCCATGCCGAGTGGTGTTTCGATCAGCGCCTCGGTGCCAACCCGGTTTGCGTAGCCCTTGGCCTCTTCGATCTGGCTCATCATGCACTCGACCACGTAGACGTCCGCTGGGACGCCGACCTTGGGAATAAGGATCGTGTCGAGCTTGTCTCCGGCCTGCTCCATGATGTCGACGACATCGCGATACATGTAATGCGTGTCGAGGCCGTTGATGCGGACGGAAACGGTTTTGCCGGCGCCGCGCCAGTCGAGGTCGTTCAGCGCCTGGATGATATTCTTCCTGGCCTGCTCTTTTTCAGGCGGTGCAACCGCGTCCTCGCAGTCGAGAAAGACAAAGTCCGCCGCGCTCTTGAAGGCGCGATCGATCATGGTGGTGTTGGAGCCCGGGCAGGCAAGTTCGGAACGCTGCAGGCGCTGCTTGCGCAGGGGGTGAAGGGTATAACTCATTGGGTTTTCTTTCCTCTCGTGGGCACGAGTTTCCTCATGCGGCGCGAAGGACCGCGCCGCTACCATGGCTCATACCAGATGTGACTTCCGCGGGGCTAGTATTCCGACTCCGACGCTTGGCTTCCAATCGCCTCCGCCGAAAGACCAGCGAGCTGCTCGCTTGTGTTGTGGGCTCACCAACGCTTGACGACCTTCGCCAGGAAACAAGCGCTAGATCCAGAACACTTGCCGTGTACTTGAATTTGAGACTGGCTCAGGCCGCCTTCAGGCTGTCGCTTTCCCGCGATGTGGCGGATTTCGTCGCCGTGGAGCGGAAGTATTCGGCCGCGGCGCCCGTGCCAGAACCTGCCTTGATGTCAACGCCACAGTCCAAGAGCGCCATTTCAACGTTGAACAGCACGCCGCCGATCATGCCCTCATCGAGAGCGCCGAGATGGCCGATGCGGAACACTTTGCCGGCTACCTTGTTCAATCCTGTGCCTAGCGACGTGTTGTATCGGTAATAAGCCGTCTTAAGAACGTTGTTGGCGTCGATTCCTTCCGGCACGAGGATCGCACTAACGGTATCGGAGTGCCACTTGGGCTCCTTGGCGCACAGCTTCAGGCCCCATGCGTCGACGGCCTTGCGGACGCCCTCGGCCATGCGATGGTGGCGGGCAAAGATGTTTTCGAGGCCTTCTGCCTTGATCATGTCGAGAGACGCCCGCAGCCCGCGCAGAAGCTGGGTGGCCGGGGTGTAGGGGAAGAAGCCGAGGTCGTTCGTCTTGATCATGTCCTCGAACGAGAAGAAGCAGCGGTTCATGCGCGGCTGTTGGGACTTGTTGGCTTCAAGCGCCTTGTTGCTGACGGCGAGGATACCCAGCCCGGTCGGCAGCATGAAACCCTTCTGCGAACCCGAAACGCAGCAGTCGACGCCCCAGGCGCCCATCTGCATATCAAGGGACGCTACCGACGAGACGCCATCGACCATCAAAAGCGCGGGGTGGCTTGCTGCGTCGAGTGCCTTGCGGACGCCAGCGATGTCGCTCGTCACGCCGGTCGCCGTCTCGTTGTGGGTTGCAAAGACCGCCTTGATCTCGCGGGCCGTGTCCTTGGCGAGAATGTCGGCGTACTTCTCGAGGGGGACGCCGGTGCCCCATTCTTCGTCGCAGTGAATGACTTCGAGGCCCATGCGGTTCGCCATATCGACCCACAGGAGCGAGAACTGTCCGAAGCTCGACATCAAAACCTTGTCGCCTGGGGCCAGCGTGTTCTGCATGGCCGATTCCCAGGCGCCGGTCCCAGAGGAGGGAAAGATGAAGACGCGGCCGTCCTTCATTTTGAAGACCTTCTTCAGGTCTTCAAAGAGCGGCAGCGTGAATTTGGGAAACTCGGGGCTGCGCATGTCTTCCATCGGAAGGTTCATGGCCATGCGCACGGGCTCGGGGATATTGGTTGGGCCGGGAATGAATAGGTGCGGCTGTACGAGCATAGGCTGGATCCCTCCGAGTTCATTATCTGATCGCCGAGCCCATGCGGGGCCCGACATTGAATTTCACCCGCCTCCTGAAGCTCCAGCTCCGGTCAGCGTCCCGATTGTTATGGACTTTGGTAGCAGGCCCAACAACACCCGCGCGGATAGGATTTGCCACCCGACGGGATAGCCGGGAGAAGGGAATTTTCTTTAATTGAACCAGAGCTTTGACTGGGATCGACTACCCGACAGGGTAGGGCCGTCGTCGGGCGGGTAGGCACTTTACTACCCCTGGAGCGGGGCGCATTTCTGCATCCTCAGCGGTTGCTCGAACTTGAAAGATACATGGCGACCGCCTGGGCGCGGTTCGAGGCGCCGATTTTCTCGTAAAGGTTCTTGAGGTGGTATTTGACCGTATTGCGGGAGATGCCAATGCGGCTCGCAATCTGCTCGTTGGTCCAGCCCTTGGCGAGCGCGCGCATCAGTTCCTGCTCGCGGACGGTGAGGTTTTCCAGCGGATCGGTGGCGAGCTGGCTGATGTCGATATAGGGAATGCTCATGCGGCCGGCGCGGACGCTTGCCAGCGTCTCGATCAGAACGGAAGGGTCATCGGCCTTCGAGGTGACACCCCATGCACCCGACTTGACCGCTTCGCGCAGTACGCCGGGGCTGAAGTCGCCGGTGTAGACGACGACGCGCGTCGGCAGACCGCGGCGCTTGATGGCGCGCAGCACATCGCCGCCGGTCATGTCGGGCAGGCCCCAGCCAATCACGCCGACATCGATCCTGGTGCGCTCGCAAAGAGCAATGAATTCCGAACCGCTGGAGACGAGTTCGCGAACGCTGAAGCGATCGTCCCTGGCGATGTACTCGGCCAGGCCGGCGCGCACGATCGGGTTCTTGTCGCCAATGGCGATGATTGCAGCGTTCTTTTGCAATTGATGATCTCTGGGCGATGTCTGGGTTTGCGCGGGATTTCGCGCTTCGGATTCGGCATAGGATTGCGGTCGCGCCTGCATCTCGTCTGTGCTCCGGAGAGATAGCCCGTTCTTGAAGAAGTCTGCCCGGGCGCGATGTCGCGCCGCACCCGTACTTACCGGGCAGATGGCTTACCTTGGTCGCCTTTAGTCTAACCCGAACCGGCCCAACAACACCAGTGGCAGCAGGCGGTTAAAAACAGCCAAGATATTGCGCTGCAATACAAAAAATCGACGCATCGGATTCGCGTGAGGCAGCGCCTCTACCATTCGGGCGTCACAGAGAAGCGTGCGTAGATCCGAAACTGATTTTGGTCAGTATCAACGGCCGTTGATCCGACAGCGCTGCGGTGGCGGCGAATGGGGAACGGGCTCAGGTTATTTCGAATAGCTCTCGATCGGCGGGCAGGTGCAGACGAGATGCCGGTCGCCATAGACATTGTCGACGCGATTGACGGGCGGCCAGTATTTGTCGACACGGAACGCGCCTGCCGGAAAACAGGCTGCTTCGCGCGAATAGGGCCGCTCCCAGTCGCCGACGAGATCCTCGACGGTATGGGGAGCATTCCGCAGCACATTGTTTTCGGGGTCGCTTTTTCCCGTTTCGATATCGGCGATCTCGCGCGCAATCCCCAACATGGCATCACAAAAGCGATCGAGTTCGGCCTTCGTCTCCGACTCGGTCGGCTCCACCATCAGCGTCCCCGCCACCGGCCAGCTCATGGTCGGCGCATGGAAGCCGCAATCGATCAGCCGCTTGGCGATATCGTCGACGGTGACGCCGGCGCGATCCTTGAATGGCCGGGTATCGACGATGCACTCGTGAGCGACGCAGCCCTGCCGGCCCCTGTAGAGTATCGGGTAGGCATCAGATAGGCGCTTGGCGACGTAATTGGCGTTGAGGATCGCAATGCGGGAAGCCTGCGTCAGACCTTCGCCAACCATCAGCAGGCAATAGCTCCACGAGATCGGCAGGATCGACGGCGAGCCATAGGGGGCAGCGGAAACGGTCATGTCATTGCCGCCGGTCTCCGGATGGCCAGGCAGATGCGGGGCGAGATGCGCCCTGACGCCAATCGGCCCCATGCCCGGTCCGCCGCCGCCATGGGGAATGCAGAACGTCTTGTGCAGATTGAGGTGGCTGACGTCGGCGCCGAGATCGCCGGGCCGCGCCAGCCCGACCATCGCGTTCAGATTGGCGCCGTCGAGATACACCTGCCCGCCATGCGAATGCACGATGTCGCAAATCTCGCGTACCGTTTCCTCGAAGACCCCGTGCGTCGAGGGGTAAGTGATCATCACCGCCGCCAGGTTGGCGGAATGGGTCTTAGCCTTGGCGCGGAATTCCTCAAGGTCGATGTTGCCGTTTTCGTCGGTGCCGACCACGACCACCTGCATCCCGCACATCGAGGCGGACGCCGGGTTGGTGCCGTGCGCCGAGGCTGGAATGAGGCAGACATCGCGATGCCCTTCCCCGCGCGCCTTGTGGTAGGCGCGGATCGTAAGAAGTCCGGCAAATTCGCCCTGCGCGCCGGAATTCGGCTGCATCGAGATCGCGTCATAGCCGGTGATCCGGCAGAGCTTGTCGGAGAGATCCTCGATCAGCTCGTGATAGCCCAGCGCCTGATCGGGCGGCGCGAAGGGGTGGATCTCGGCGAACTCCGGCCACGTAATCGGCAGCATCTCGACGGTGGCGTTGAGCTTCATCGTGCAGGAGCCGAGCGGTATCATAGCGCGGTCGAGCGCCAGGTCGCGGTCGGCTAGGCGGCGCATGTAGCGCGTCATCTCGCTTTCGGCGCGGTTCATGTGGAAGACGGGGTGTTCGAGATAGGAACTCGTCCGGATGAGGCCGTCGGGGAGGCGGACATCAGGAGCGGCGTCGCGGAATTTCAGATCGTAGCCGCCGAACGAACGCCAGACCGCCTCGATGGTGGCGGGCAAGGTGCGCTCGTCGATGCTCATGCCGATACGGTCCTGGCCGACCTTCCTCAGATTGACGCCATTGTCGACGGCGTTCTTCATGATGAGACCCTGGTAGGGGCCGACGTTGACGGTGAACGTGTCGAAGAAGGATTGCGGAACGATTTCGAACCCGAGCGATTCGAGCCCCTCGGCAAGGCGCACCGTGTTGCGATGGATGCGCTCGGCGATGGCCCTCAATCCGCGCGGACCATGGAACACGGCATACATGGCCGAGATGACAGCCGGCAGAACCTGGGCGGTGCAGATGTTGGACGTCGCCTTCTCGCGACGGATGTGCTGCTCGCGGGTCTGCAGGGCGAGACGGTAGGCGCGATTGCCGCGGGAATCGATCGAGACGCCGACCATGCGGCCGGGAAGGGCGCGCTTGTAGGTGTCCTTGACGGCGATATAGGCCGCGTGCGGTCCGCCGAAGCCGACCGGCATTCCGAACCGCTGCATCGAACCGACGGCGATGTCGGCGCCCATTTCGCCGGGCGGCTTCAGCAGCGTCAGCGCCATCGGGTCGGCGGCGACAACGGCGAGCGCACCTTCGGCATGCAGTCTGGCGATCGCATCGGTGAAATCGTGGAAGCCGCCGCAGACGCCCGGGTACTGGAGAATCGCGCCGAACACTTCGGAAGGGTCGAGATCGATCGTCGGATCTCCGACGACGACACCCCAGCCGAGCGGTTCGGCGCGCGTCTTTACGACGGCCACCGTTTGCGGCAGGCACTGGGCGTCGACGAAGAATTTCGTTCTTTCTCCCTTCGCCAGACGGTGAGCCATGGCCATGGCCTCGGCAGCGGCGGTGGCTTCGTCAAGCAGCGAGGCGTTGGCGATATCGAGGCCGGTCAGGTCGGTGACGAGGGTCTGGAAATTCAGCAACGCTTCGAGACGTCCCTGGCTGATCTCGGGCTGATAGGGGGTGTAGGCGGTGTACCACGCTGGGTTTTCGAGGATGTTGCGCTGGATCGCCGGCGGCATGATGGTGCCGTGGTAGCCCTGTCCGATGAGCGACGTCAGAACGCGGTTTTTGTTGGCGACCTCGCGCATGCGGTCGAGCGAACCCAACTCGGTTACGGGGCGGCCAAGTTCGAGCGGCTCCTTTTGCCGGATGCCCGCCGGGATCGCAGCGTCGATCAGGTCGTCGAGGCTGTCGAAGCCGAGTGCCTGAAGCATTTCGGCAATTTCCTCGGGCGACGGCCCGATGTGGCGGCGATTGGCAAAATCATAGGGGTGGTAGGGTTCTGACTTGAACATGGGTTATGCGATCAACTGCTGATAAGCGGCCTCGTCGAGCAGGCTGTCGGCTTCCGCCACATCCTTCAATTCGAGCTTGAAGAACCAGCCGGCAGCAGCCGCATCGGAATTGACGATCGACGGGTCGTCGACAACCGCCTCATTGACTTCGCTCACGGTGCCGGAAAGAGGGGCGTAGACGTCGGAAGCCGCCTTGACGGATTCGACGACGGCGGCGTTGTCGCCCTTCGCAAGCGCCTTGCCGACCTCCGGCAATTCAACGAAGACGAGATCGCCGAGCAGCGCGGCGGCATGGGCTGTGATGCCGACGGTGGCGGTGTCGCCGTCGATCCTCACCCACTCGTGGTCCTTGGTGAACTTCAGCACGGTCATCTCCCGAGGTTCGTTGCCGTCATCGCCTATAGCCGGATGGGACGAACGGCAGTTGCGCCACGTCAAGCGCCAGCCGCTTGCCGCGTAGTTCAGCGAACAGCCGGGTGCCCGGCTCGCTTAAAGACGTTCTTACGTAGCCCATGGCCACCGGCCCGCCGACACTGGGGCCAAATCCACCCGATGTCACTTGGCCGACGACCTCGCCACCGGCTTCGCTGGCATAGACCTGAACCCCGCCCCTGACTGGCGCGCGTCCCGCGGGACGCAGACCGACCCTCAGCCGCGAAACGCCGTCGTGAAGCTGCCGCACGATTATGTCAGCGCCAGGGAAGCCGGCGGCCCGCGCGCCGCCTGCGCGTCGCACCTTGGGGATCGCCCAGGTCAGCCGGGCTTCGACCGGCGTGGTCGTTTCGTCGATGTCGGAACCATGCAGGCAGAGTCCCGCTTCCAGCCGCAGACTATCGCGAGCGCCGAGACCGATCGCTTCGACTTCAGCAAGGCTGAGAAGAGTTCGCGCAATCGTATCCGCGGCCGCGTTCGGTACGCTGATCTCGAAACCATCCTCGCCGGTATAGCCTGAGCGCGATGCAAGGCAGTCGTGCCCCAGGATTTTCAGCGCCTTTACGTCCATGAAGCGCATCGACGCGCATTCGGGGGCGAGGCTCGCGAGGGCGCCTGCCGCCTCAGGTCCCTGAAGCGCGATGAGGGCGCGATCAATCCTCTCGATACCGATTCCGCCTGGAAGATGCTGGCGCAGATGGGCCTCGTCGGCCGACTTTCTCGCGGCGTTGACGACGAGCACCAAGCGGTCGCCAAGATTGGCGATCATCAAGTCGTCGAGGATGCCGCCAGTTTCGTTCGTGAAAAAACCATAGCGCTGGCGGCCCTCCGGCAAGCCCAGGATATCGACGGGGATGAGAGCTTCCAAAGCACGCTTGGCTTCGTCGAGATGTCCGCCTGGAGCGGTGATCGACAGTTGACCCATGTGGGAGATGTCGAACAGGCCCGCCGAGGACCGCGTGTGGAGATGCTCCTTGAGGATGCCAAGCGGATACTGGACCGGCATCTCGTAGCCGGCGAAGGCGACCACGCGCGCGCCCAGTGAGACATGCAGATCGTAGAGAGGCGTTCTGAGCAGATCGCCAGTTCCCGCTACGTCCGACATCGGCTCCGCCCTCTTCGACAAACGCGACTTCGCTTGATGCTCGGCGAAGAAGGTGGAGGATGTCAATTGCAACAAGAGATGTGCATGACCCGACCGAGCGGCCGGGCGGGCCATGAGGTGTCCTCAGCCAGCGAGCACGGCTCTGCCGCAGGCGGCTCCATGCACCCGGACATCAACCTCGCCAAGATGCACGCCCAAGGTTTCAAGGACGGTCGCCAGAACAGCGTCGATCGGAGCCGCGATATTCGACAGAAGGCCTGCGACGTGCTGCTCAAGTATGCCCGGCAAGCCGAGACCGAGGCCACCGATTTCAGCCCTGAGCCGCAGATTGCTGAGGAGTGAACTCACCAAGGACGCGCCGATGTCGGTCGTGTCGACGCGCTTGATCCTCCGGTTCACGATATCGTCATGCGAAAAGTCCAGAAGCGTCTCATTCATGTTCGAGGCCTCTACAAACGCCTTGCCCCGCACCTTGATCAACGGCGTATCGACGATATTGGCCGAATGAAGCATGGGCTTAGAGCCGAAATCGCTCCATCCATAGGCTGGTTCACCGATCGCTGCGGAAATGATGCCGGGTTTGGCGGCAATTGTCGCGGCGGGCTGATCCGTTCTGCCGGCCTCGCAGCTTACGCCGTGCAGGCGGGCGCTGCCGGTGGCCATGTCGACGTAGACGGGCAGCCTTATGGTCGCGTTGGACAGCATGGCCCCGCCGCCGATTTCCGCGACCAAACGTAAGCGCGTCTGCGCCGTGTAAACGGTGGCTTGCGGCACGCCGACCGCCGCCCAGCCGCCGAACTGAGGCGGCTCGCCGATCGACAGATCCAGCCGCAGCCGGGCAATCCCCGGCAGGCCGGCATCGAGGTTGAGCGAGACCTCATGGTCGATATTGGCAACCTGCGCGGCGGCCGTCACGAGTTCAAGGGCATTAAAGAGAGCCGCGAAATTGTGTCCTGGTTCTCCGATTGAAGCATTGCCGAACGGGCCGAGATCGATGAGCTTGTTCAGCGGCAACGACAAACTTCCAGCGTTGGATTGAGCAATCAGCTTCTCGAGTGAAGCCTTTGCAACCGTATCACCATTCTTGCCTGTAACGGCAGCGGCGGCGGCGAACCAGTCGCCGACCGTCGCGTCCGCCAGCAGGACGTCGCGGTACGTGCCGGCCGTCAGGTTAAGTTCGCCGGCGAGGGCGTCCATTTGATCGGCGAGCGAAATATCAGCCGAAGCGAGCGCGTTATAGTCCATCACCGACAATTCGAGATTGCCGCCAACGAGAGCTTCCAACAGCTGGTTTGGAAGACCGTCGCGGATTGCCAGCAAGCGGCTGCCAATCGAAAAGGTCGCATTGCTGGCCGTCGCTGCGATGGCCTCGGCCTCGATGTCAGCCGAGTCGTTCATGAAGACCTTCGCGAAATAGTAGGGACGCTCGGTCACCAGCGACACCTTTACGGCGTTGGGCGGGTTAGCGCCGGCCGTGAAGCGTTCGGTGTAGTCGCGCTGCGGATCAGGGTCGAAGCGCCCGGGAACGACATTGAGTGACTTGATCGCGCCGACGTGGTTGGCCTTGAGCGTTTGAAGCGCCGCTGTATCGCGATTGGAGAGGTTGGCTGCGGCGGCGATCGCCGCGAGGTCGACAGCTCCCTGTACCTGACGCCGCTCCGTGTAGAGGGAGCCGACATCGATCGCCAGGGCCGTGCAGGCGATGATCACAGGCAGCGAACCGGCAAACAGCAGGGCGGCATTGCCCGAGCGGTCGCTGTGGAACCTTCTGGCAGGCACACCACCAGAAACACTGGCTTTGTTGAAGACGTTCATCTCAAAAGCCTCCGGTCTTGATAGACGCGACCTTGACGATGTTCCGCTCGGGGAGCGGCAGCAGTCCGCTGAACACCCAGATGGGGAGAGCCGATGCATCGTATCTGACGGCGATCTTGAATTGCGTCGCATCGTCTTGCGACGGGCCGGCATCGACAACGACCTTGGTCGCGTCAATGAACATGTAATCACCGGCGCGTTCGCGAACGTGAGTGGTCGCAATCTGCGTCCTCTCGGTAGCGCTGAGTCCTGCAACCGATGCGCGGGCTGCATCGGCAGCCAATTGGGCAACGCCGTGCGAAGTCGAGAAATAAAGCCCGTAGCAAAGCATTCCGACGAGCATCAAGATAAATGCGGGTGCAATGACGGCAAACTCAACAGCCGATGCACCTGAACGGCTCCCAATAAACGCTTGCAACCGAGGAAGCCGGACAATGCGGGAGGCCTTTATATACGGAGCGGCAGAACCGGTTTTTACGTTGTTTCTCGCGACGACTTTGGACGATTGCTCGATAATGATTTTCATTTGTTCCCCCTGAGGAGTTGACCTGATTAGATCGGCACTTTCAAGAAATCATCTGAGGTCAAATCATGCAATTACTACCAGCTAACGTAAGTAACCGTTTGCTAAACATGGAATCACTGTCGTTTATTGCTCTCCCTTCGCAATATACACTGCAAAGCACCTACGTTGTCCTGTGCCGTCGACGCTGCATCGTTTACAGGACGTGTCCTGAATTGCGCACCACTTTTCGGCACGCGAATCATTTTTGGTGTCTATTTATAAAGTGATCTTCTCGATTTATCTTGATTCACAAACAACGTATGGTAGAATAATTCTAAAGTCGTACTTAGTCATGCGTTCCTGCTTCGAAACAGCACCAGGGATGAGGCCCCGTGACTTCCAAAAAGATATTTCAAAGCCGCAGCCTGCCGCTGTTGGTTTACGATGAGCTTGTTTCGCGCATTGTCGCAGGCGCGTGGAAACCGGGCGCGATGGTGGCAAGCGAGGCGGAGCTATCGGCAGAATTCCAAGTCAGCGTCGGTACCGTTCGCAAAGCGCTCGCGCTCTTGCGCGAAAAACATCTGATTGAAAGGCGGCAGGGTCGAGGTACGTTCGTCGTCGATCATTCGTTGGAAGCTACGCCGGTGCGCTTCAGCAACTTCTATGACTCGGCAGGCAAGCGGACGTCTGGTGAAGTCGTTGAAAGAATTATAGAACCTGCCAATTGCTGCAGCGCCGAAGAGCGTCGTCTGCTGAGGGTTTCTTCGGAACATAATTGCGTTCAGGTGCATTTGGTCAGGACTATCAATGGCGTTCGCTTTTTAAGCGAGGATTGGGTGATCAGCGGCGACCTGTTTCCTGGTCTGACGGAAGAAGAGAATTTTCCGCATCGGATAACCGTGATCGCACAGCGGTACGGCGTCGTTCTCGACCATGCCGTGGAAGAGATTTCGATGCGACCGCTGACGGAACGAGCAGCCCGCGATCTCAACGCGAAGCAAGGATCACCTTGCATGTTCCTCGTGCGGAGGACTTTTGCCCTCGACAATCGCATGGCGAGCGTCAGGAAAGCCTTCTTCATCCTTCCACCAGACTGCAAATACCGAGTGACCATGCGTTGATCTACAATTCCCGGTTGTGGCGGTTTCTGACGATTGTCAGCAATGCAGGTGAAATCACTGAAATTGATCATGGTTTTTAGCGAAGGCCAGCGCTGCAAGGTTGTGCCACCTTTTACATAAGGCGCTGGCGCCAATAACTTGTGTTAAATCTATGCGTCGACGATGTTTCCCAGTATTTATCGACGGCACTTTGCGAACTGTCGAATAAGTTGGCGATATTGATATTGGCCAGCGACAGTGGCAGGCAGTTGCAGTATATTTCACAGATTGTCGTCGCGGGATCCGGTGCTCGCAATGTCTGGAACGATTAGGCCTTGGCAGAATCGATCCTGCATGCCGGTGATCGCTTCGACGCGGGGGGTAGAAGGGGAGCCTTGCACCAGAGAGGAGGCGGACCCATGGTCACCGCGAAGCAGCTTGTTGGAATTAAGGGCAGCAAAGTCTGGACGGTCACCCCGCACCAGACGGTCTATGAAGCGATCCGTATCATGGCCGACAAGAACATCGGATCGCTGCTCGTCATGGACGGCAGAAAGCTTGCCGGGATCATCACCGAGCGCCATTACGCACGTAACGTCGTCCTCAAGGGCAAAACTTCTCCGGATACGCTCGTCGGCGAAATCATGGACCGCTGCGTGGCCTGCGCAAGACCCGAACAGACCGTCGATCACTGCATGGAAATCATGACGCGCCGCCGCGTCCGCCACCTTCCGGTTCTGGAAAAGGGGCGCGTTATCGGCGTCATCTCCATCGGGGACATCGTCAAGAGCATTATCGAGGAAAAGAGCTTCATCATCTCGGAGCTGCAAAATTACATCAGCGGTGAGAAGTCGGTTCACTGAGCCGCTTGAACCGGCGGAATGCATCGGACTTGCAGCGAGCGCCGACCACCCCGGCGCCGCTGCAGATGGCACTGGACAGCAGGGTTTCTGCCTCAAGACAATAACAGGTTCTGATCCTGGATCGGCGCGCTCCAGGCCGGGAACTCTTCTCACGGAATTCTCCGGCCCTGCAGGATCGCGTCAGGCAAACAGGTCGTTGCCGTTGGATGCTTCAGACCCGGTTGCCAGCCCATAGTCCGAACCGTGATCGTTGTTTCCCGATTTACCGTGCGACTGGTCGTCATCATGGCGCCGGCCGAAAGCATTTCCGCGCGAGGCGAAACCATTGCGGCCGACATCGATCGATCCGATGTCGAAATCGGCCACGCCCTCCAGCAGCACGACATCGACGTTCCCGGCCCGGCCGCCGAGATTCACCGAGATCAAGGTTCCCTCTTCGGTTTCGGTCGCGGTCACCGCCTTGGCGAGGTTCCTGCCATGCACACCGCTCAGCAGACGGCTGAAATCAAGCGTGTCGTATTCGTCGAAATCGGCGATGCGGTCGATGCTGTGATTATTCCGCCCCGCGACAACGTCGGAGCGGGAATAACTGAAATTGTCGGCGCCTTCGCCGCCGACAAGTAGATCGTCGCCGCGGCCTCCGACAATGATATCGTCGCCCGCGCCGCCCTTGACTACATTGTCGCCACGGTCGCCAACGATGCGGTCGTCGAAGTTCGAACCGGTCACATTCTCGAAGCCGCGCAGGTAGTCGAAGCCGCTGTCACCGCCCATTGCCCGGTGCGCGCTCAAGTTGACCCATGTCGACGACTGCGCAGTGGAGTAGTCGAGCGTGTCGTTGCCTTGGCCGCCATCGAGAAAATCATTGCCTTGGCCACCGATGACGACGTCATCGCCCCAGCCGGCGCGGACAATATCGTTGCCTGCCCCGGCGTCGATGACGTCGTTGCCGCCCGTGCCCGCCGCTGCGATGGTGATTTGCCGGGTCGTTACCGCAGTGTCGCCGTTCGCTTCTGTGGCGACTGCCGAGACCTGAAGGGTAACGTCGGCCGGGGCGGCGAGCGTGAGGCTGAGGTTATCCAGCTGATCGGCGCCGAGCACCCAGGAGCCGTCGTCTTGCCGGGTCCCCGCCGACAATTCCGCGCCCTCGGGCAGTCCGGCGATGACGACCTGCAGCGACTCGGAGCCGTCGGTATCGGTCAGCCCAGCGTCGATGCCGAGCGCATGCGTCAGGCTCATTGCGGCGTTGCCGTCAGCGATTATGACATCGTGGCCAGCGCCGGCGTTGATGACATCGTTGCCAGCCGAACCCCGCATCCTGTCGCTGCCTTCACTGCCCTGCATTACGCTCGTGGGCACCGCCACGGAAATCGTCGGGGCGTCCGCTCTGGCGGCGATCGCAAGCTCGACGCGCTGTTCGGCCGTTGCGCCGTTGCTGTCGGAGACGAGCACCGAGAAGGACTCTTTGCCCGAATAGTTCGCCCCAGGCTTGAAGGTGAACTCGCCGGTCTTGGCGTCGAAAGTGAGCTCGCCAGTTTCGGGGCCCTCAAGAAGTTCGTAGTTCATGGCGTCGCCGTCCGGATCGACGGCGCCGATGCTGCCGGTGATCACTTCATCCTCGATGCCGGCAAGGGACTGCAGTTCGGCGACGACGGGAGCGGAGTTCATCAGGTCGCTGACAGAGCGCGGCTCGCCGTCAACGACGATCTCCAGCCTTTCGACTGTCGTCACGGACAGGCCGAATGAGAACTTGAAGGTTGCCCCCGCGATCAAATTGCCATGGGCAGCCTCGCCGCCGGCATTGGCGACCTGGGTCTCCAGCCAGGCGGCGTAGTCGAGGATTTCAGCACGCACGGCGGGAAGATCTTTGGAGGCGACTTCCAGGCGCAGCGTGTCGACGCCCTTCTCACCGAAAACGAGGTCGGCGCCCTCACCGATCACGTAGGTGATCACGTCGTTGCCGGTTCCAGCGAAGATGCGGTCAGCTCCAATGCCTCCGTTGATTGAGTCATCGCCGCTGTCGCCGGAGATCGTGTCGTTGCCCTCGCCGCCATCGAGCGCATCGTTGTCGGCGCCGCCGAACAGCCGGTCGTCGCCGATGCCCCCGGAGATAACATCGTTGCCGGCGTCGCCGACGAGATAATCGACCCCGGCGCCGCCGTCGAGCACATCGGCATCGCGCTCGCCATAGAGGAAATCGTCACCGTCTTCGCCATAGAGGGTGTCGGCGCCGAGGCTGGCCGTCAGGATATCGTTGCCGGCGCCGCCATGAAGCGTGTCGTCGCCAGCTTCGCCGTAAAGCTTGTCGTCGCCGCCGTCTCCATACAGTACATCGTCACCATCGCCGCCGCGAATGTCGTCGTTGCCATCACCACCGTGGACCGTATCGACGCCTGCGCGGGCGGTGATGTCATCGGCTAGCGGCGTGCCCTGGATGTCGTCGTTCTGGTCAGTCCCGGAGATGGTGGCCATGATCTTGCGCTCGCCATTGGATGAAGATTCGTCGTTGTCTTTTCTTAGTTCCGCGCGACGCCCGCCGAGTTCGTTGATCGATTACCGAAAGCCGACGCGAAACGATTATTGTTTTAGCAACAAACATTGAAGGCCGGCTTCACGGACACATTCAAATTATTTTCAATTTTATTCTGCATTGATCGGAATTTGAATACATTGCGTTTTCCGATACCGCCTGGGCAGCCGGTGTTACGGAGAATTAGCGTTAACGGCAGAGCGCCGGGCAGCAATGGACGTGAGTGGCGCGGGGCCGGAATCGGCCGCAATCGGTCTCAAATTTTCAGCGGCGGATTTATGAATTGTCAGGCAAGATTACGACGACGTGCCGAAAAAAGGCGGGTGCGGAGTGGTTGTCGCACCGGATTTCGGACGCATGGAACAGGGGGGGCGATCAGACGGCGGGATGACCGGCGAAGCCAATTTCACGGCCGGACGAACATCCGGACCGTTCGCCGGGCGATAGCGTGACGCCAGACATAGGACTGGACCAATATCGGGCGTCACGGAGTCTTGCCGGCGTCTCCTACCAGAGCGTGTTGCTCGGAGTTCCGGCCTTGAAGTTGTTGATGTGGTCGACCGTCTGATCCCACAATGTCTGCATAGCCTCGGTACTGGCCCAGGCGACATGCGGCGTGACGATGACGTTCGGGCGGCCGAGGACCTTGAGAAGCGGATTATCGGGTGCGGGCGGTTCGCTGGTCAAAACGTCGAAACCTGCTCCTGCGATCAGCCCCTGCTCGAGAGCCGCCACCAGGTCGGCTTCATCGACGAGACCGCCGCGCGAGCAGTTGATGAGCAGGGCGTTGCGCTTCATCTTCCTGAACTCGGGCATGGCGATACAGTTGCGCGTCGAGGGCATCAACGGGGCATGCATCGTGATCACGTCGGAGGTCTCAATGACCTCATCGAACGGCGTATAGAGCGGGCCAAGACCGCTGACCCCTTTATGGGCGGCGAACAGCACGCGCATGCCCAGCGCCCGGGCGATCGTGGCGACGCCCTGACCGAGCGAGCCCTCGCCGACGATACCTATCGTCGAACCGGCAAGATCGTTGATCGGGTGGGTGAAAAAGCAGAACTGGCCTGCTTCCTGCCATTTGCCGTCGATCACGTCCTGGCGGTAGCCGACGATGCCGCGGCGCAGGGCGAAGATCAAAGCGAACGTATGCTCGGGCACGGTGTTGACGGCGTAGCCGCGAACGTTGGAGACCACGATGTTGCGTTCCTTGCAGGCATCGATGTCGAAAGCGTCGTAGCCGGTCGCGGGGATGGCGATCATCTTGAGCTTATCGAGCTGTTCGATCTGCGCGCGGCGAATCGGCACCTTGTTGCAAACGGCGATGTCGGCGTCCTTCAAACGCTCGACCACCTCGTCTCCGGGGCTTGTCCGGTCATGGTCGACCCACTCGTGTTCAAAGCTGGGCTTGCGGAGATTAACGGTGGGCCCAATGGTCCCCCGGTCGAGGAATACGATGCGCGTCATTTCCTACCTGCTGCAGTGATTGTCTGGATTGGTGGGCTTGGTGTGCAGCTCCGTCGGGCCGAACACAGTGAAGTCTTAATGCAACATTCGACTAACTGCCAGTGTCCCGATTCCGAGGTTGGGTTGCCATACGCCGCCGCCCTAACCTCGACGAACGCTTTGTCGACGCGGCTGCGCAGGGGGATGCAGTCACGCGAGAACACACCGAATCGCGCGCTCAAGACCCTGCTTTAAGCTGCCTAATGTAACAAGAAGAGCGACCGAGAAGGCAATGTGGTCAAGGCTTTCAAACCATTTCGCGATGAATTCAGTTCACGGCGATCTTAAGCGCCAATAGTCCGACACTAACACTTCAGTCCGACGCTAACACTTCGTTCCCGAGCGTCAGCACGGGACCGTTAGGCTGATCGTTTGCGCGACCTTTGCCACGGAATCGGACGATTGATCCAGAACACTAGTACCCGCTTTCAGAAGTTCGTTGGTCATTCGCGGCAACACCTTGACGAACTTCTGAAAGCAGAGGGTACTAGTAAAATATTGAATCTAGTACCGCTTTTCGATCAGAAGTCCCTGAGAGCGGTTGACTGATGCGACACAGGGACTTCTGATCGGCGGTACTAGGCAGAAAAGCCGCCGCTCAGGACCACCGCAACAAAAGCAACGATCAAAACGGCGATGACAAGTGCGATCACGTTCTCCCCGGTCATGCGGCGGAATGTGAAGGATTCGCGAGTCCAGCGGCTGGCACGGGGTTGGTTGTCAGTGTGTTCGTTCGGTTTATTCGGTGCCATGAATAGTTACTCCTGACTTTAGAGTTCGTGGTTCTTTGGCGGCGAGGATCACCTTCGTGCAAAGCGTCGCGGCCCAGCGCTGCATCGGTATTCACAAAATTCGCAGGACCGTTGAAATTCTCAGGGCAGCCATGGATTTGCCGGCTATCTTGAGCGGCTCCGTGGCTTTGCACGCGTGCTCCCTGAACGCTTCGAGGCTCGTGAAGTTCCAAATATTGTTTCGATCGCAGTCCGAGTGGCTGGAAACCTCGCCTCGTAGGCTATGGTCTCGTCAATCGAGCAGCGGTCCCCTTCCGAACCTAATCGAGCCAAGCAGCAACACCTGTCACACCGATGTTCCGTTCTCCGACTGCAAGACAGTTTGCGGACGTTTGTCAGATCGGCAAGGGGGAGTTGCCACGTTGTGGGGCAAAGGCCTACATTGATCGTATTGATATCAGCACGGCTGCGACGCTCGCGGCCAACGGCGATTCGGCGACTGCTCGCACTCCAGATTTGGTGGCCTGATGTAGAGAAGCGATGCAGTGTGACGGATCTTGCACGGGGCCGCGATTGGGCAACCATTGATCAGAAGACCAGCAATCCGATATGGAATAGAGCAAATGAATATCGAGGAAACCAAAGGGTGTTTCGGCTTCCATCTCGTTGGCGGAAGTGATTCCAGGCCACCGGCGACAGATGTGCAGATTTTCGTGAAGTCGAGTTGTCTCAGTCACAAGGCTGATTTGGCGATTTCCCCCCATCTCAGGACGGCGTCGCAAATCGACCGTTTCGTCAACGAGGCGATTGCCGCATTGCAGGTTGTTCGCGACGACGCCAAGCGGGCCTTGGCAGAAGCCGAAAGTCAAGCGGTCCGAGAAACCTAGGGGAACGGCCCACGCAATCGCTGAGCCCCTTTTTTGTCGCCGTTGGCGCCGTGCTGATGGACCCGCACGGACGTTGAATCAATCATCTGAACCCGTCCGTCGTAAGTCTCTGATATCGCCTTCAGAAGCATGTCCCAGATGCCCGCTTTCCGCCACCGAACGAAGCGGTTGTAGCAGGTCGTATACGGCCCATAGCGCTCCGGGATATCGGCCCATGGTGCGCCAGCGCGCATGCGCCAGAAGATGCCGTTCAAAACCCGCCGGTCATCGACGCGCTTCACGCCGCGCGAATTCTGCGGCAACATCGGTCCAATGATTTTCCACTCGGCATCGGTCAGGTCGTAGCGGTGTCGTGCCATCCAAAGCTCCCTCGTTTGAGAGCTTGAATCACTGTTCGCACCGGATGTGAATCCCATTTATGAGTTTATGACCTAGTCTTGGTAGAACAGTGGTACCGCCTGGTAGATTTGAACCACCGACCTCTAGATCCACAATCTAGCGCTCTAACCAACTGAGCTAAGGCGGCATTGGGGCGCCGTGCGCGCCGTGGAAGACCCGCTAGAAACATCGTTCGAGGGGCATCCGTCAAGGGGAAATAGCGCATTCACCGCGCCAAGCCAAGCGGGGCGGCCATTGCGTCGACTTCAGCCGGCCTCGAGAGCCTCCAGAAAGCGACGCCCGCTTGCAACTTCGCCATACAGGTTTAGCGTAAGCCGGCCGATCCGTTCCGTCCAAGAAATCCGAGTCGGGGCGACGGAGCGCCTTCAACATGCAGACCCGCAGGATCCATGGACCCTACCGACGCCAGCAAGAAAGACGAGAAGACAGGGCCGGGACCAGATAGAGCAGGTGATCTGGACCGCCCGCAGGAGATGCGGCGCGTGGCCAGCCGACGGTCGTATGTGCAAAAAATGGCGCACGAACTGAAGACGCCGATAACTGCCATCGTGGCTGCATCCGAAATCATGCGCGATGAGCAACTCGGCCCGATCGGGGATGAGCGCTACAGGCGCTATGCCGCCGATATCCATGACAGCGCCCGGCTGATGCTGTCCGTCATCGACCGGATGTTGGAGCAGCGCAGCCGCGAGGCCGCCCAGCAGCCGCTGGAGTTTACCGAAATCGATCCCCTCGAGTTGCTGCACGCCACCATCTCCTCGATGCTGCCGCTGGCGGAACGCGCGCGTATCGTCATGAAGCTCGTCGAGCCCGATGTGCGGCTGCCAAAAGTCATCGCAGACGCGGTGGCGCTCAAGCAGATGCTCATTAACCTGATAACCAACTCACTGAAGTTCACCCCGGAGGGCGGTGCGATCGTCGCGAAGGCGAGCTATTCGACCGACATGTCCTTGATCTTCGAAATCCGCGACAGCGGGCGTGGCATGAGCGAGCAGCAGATTGCCGACGCGCTCGAAGGGCTTGTCGCCGAAGGAGCCTCACGCGATGGTGGCGGGCTCGGCGTCGGACTGCCGCTGGTGCAGGCGCTGGCTGCTGCGAATGGAGCGCGGCTTGATCTCACCAGTACGCCAGGCCAAGGGACGTCGGCTCGGATCGTTTTTCCAAAGGACCGCATCGTGCTGAGTTGATCCTCAACAATGCGCGCCAGTGTCGCGCACCCGACGTTTGGTCCCAGCGTGCGGCTTCGAGATCAGCCACTGGGAAGCAAATGTCAGAACCGGAACACGAACTTGCTTTCAATCAATGGATCATCGCCGGTGTGCGGGATATACGGGTGGCCGTTAGACCGACAACCGGAGCTTCAAACGCCATGAAAATTCAGCTCAGCGCCGTCGTCATTGCCCTGTCGTGCTGCTTGGCCAGCGAGGTCGTCAGTGCCGACCCCAAATCTGAACTCCGCGAAGACCAGGCCGATTTCGTTCACGGGGCGCCAGAGTCCGAGAGCGACAGTTGGCTGCTGGCGGCGGGCGGCCGCATCTATGACAATTGGTGGCACGCGCTCGACCGTGAGAAGCCGACTTCCATGCATCCCGCCTATCCGGCGACCGGAAAGCAATCAGGGGCCAATACGTGGCGCTGCAAGGAATGCCATGGCTGGGACTATCGCGGCAGGGACGGCAAGTACGCCAGCGGCAGTCACTTCACGGGCATCAAGGGAATCGAGGCGGCCAAGGGCGATGATCCAGCGGCCATCGCCAAGATGTTGCGCGGCGCTCCACACGGCTATCCGGCCACTATGATCACCGATAAAGAACTGGCTCGCGTTGCCGCATTCGTTAGCCGGGGGCAGGATGAGACTGCAAAATTCGTCGACGTGAAGACCGGTAATGTAAAAGGCGACGTCAAACACGGCGAGGCGATTTTCCAGACGACTTGCGCGGCCTGTCACGGTTTCGATGGCCGGCTGCTCAATCGGGGCGACAAGGACGCGCCGGCATATGTGGGAACCGATGCGAATGCGGCACCCGACGAGGTCCTGCACAAGATCCGCAATTCGCATCCCGGTGCGGCCATGATCAGCCTGAGGGCGTTCCCCATCGAGGACGCGGCCGATGTTCTCGCGTATGCAAAGACGCTGCCGCAAAAATGAGCTGGCTCGAACGACTCCCCGTTCCATCGCTTGGCGAGGTGACCCGCCGTATCGGCGGCCTTGGACGCAGCGTGACCCGCTGGAGGGCGAAGCGGCGCGCCTCACCAATGTGGACGGTGGCCATTGCGGCGGTCATGGCGGTCATGGCGCTGCCGCTCATAACGGTCGTCGTTCTGGCGCTGACGCCGGCGGAAAACATCTGGCCCCATCTTTTGGCCAACGTGCTGTTCGGACAGGCCCCGGCGACCGCGTGGGTGTTGGCAGCGCTGGCGCTGTCGGGGCTGGCTTTCCGCTCGGCGCGCCCGACGGCGCCGGCCGCCCTACCGCTGCTTTGGGTTTCGATCGTCTCGCTCATTCTGGCGATGGGATCATTTTCAGGTTCGTTCGGGCAGACCATCCTCTTGATGGCGGGTGCCGGCACGCTGACACTCGTCACCGGGACGAGTGCCGCCTGGCTCGTCACGATGTATCGCTTCCCGGGGCGCGCCATCGCCGACAGGCTGCTCGTCCTTCCGCTTGCCATGCCGACCTACATTGTCGCCTACGCCTATGTCGAACTGCTGGACTATGCGGGACCGCTGCAGACGATGCTGCGCGAAGCTTTCGCGTTTCAATCGGTACGCGACTACTGGTTTCCGGAGATCCGCTCGATCGGCGGCGCGATCTTCCTCATGTCGGCCGTGCTCTACCCGTACGTCTACCTGACGGCGCGAGCGAGCTTCGTGCAGCAGTCGGTGTGTGCCCTCGAGGTCGCGAGAACGTTGGGACGGACACCGCTCGGAGCCTTCTGGGCGGTGGCGCTGCCGCTGGCGCGGCCGGCTCTCGTGGCGGGCGTATCGCTCGTTCTGATGGAGTGCCTCAACGATATCGGAGCGGTCCAGTATCTCGGCGTGCAGACGCTGACGGCAAGTGTCTACAGCACCTGGCTGCAGCGGTCGAACCTTGGCGGCGCCGCGCAGATCGCCTCGGTGATGCTGGGCCTCGTCATCATCCTGTTTGCAGCAGAGCGCATGGCGCGCGGCAAGGCGCAACGACACCACACGACCGGGCGCTACCGATCGATCCCGTTCCATGAACTCGGCGGCTGGAAAGGATTTGCGGCGGCCAGCCTGTGCCTCCTGCCTTTCGCGGCCGGGTTTCTCGTTCCAGTCATCGTGCTTCTCCGGTTGTCATGGGCGGCGATGGGAGACACCGCGGACGCCGCGTTCTGGGCGGCGGCGACCAACAGCTTCGCGCTTTCGGCGATCGCCGCCGGCGTTGCCGTCATGCTCGCATTGACGCTGGGCTATGCCCGACGCGTTGCGCCGAACGGGTTCATCAGACCCGCGGTTCGACTCGCCGGACTCGGCTATGCGGTGCCTGGGACGGTGCTGGCGCTCGGTCTCCTTATTCCCCTTGCCGGCATCGACAATGCCGTTGACGCACTGGCGCGCTCGATAACAGGCCTGTCGACCGGATTGCTGCTATCGGGTTCCATCGTGGCGCTGGTCATTGCCTATTCGATCCGCTTCCTGGCTGTCGGGCTTGGCACCATCGAAGCAGGGCTGGAGCGCATCTCACCCAACCTCGACGCCGCGGCCCGAGCGCTTGGCGAGACATCGCTGTCGACCCTCATGCGGGTGCACCTGCCACTCCTTCTGCCGGCACTCGGGTCGGCCGGCCTCTTGGTTTTCGTCGACGCGATGAAGGAACTTCCGGCAACGCTGCTACTGCGTCCGTTCAACTTCGACACGCTGGCAACCTACGTGTACGGGCTGGCATCGCTCGAACAGTTCGAGGAGGCCGGACTTGGCGCCCTGACAATCGTCTTCGTCGGGCTGGTGCCGGTGCTGCTGTTGCACAAGGCCGTCGCAGGCGGACGGCCGGGCGGTTGAGTGCGCCCGCGCTGGCGCCGCCGATGACCCCTTGACGATGAAATCGCTTGGCTGCCGTACGACATGGCGCCGGCAACGGGATTGATGTCGCCTTTGGAAGCGCCGTGTCTGTGAAAGATCGGCAATTCATCTTCTTAACAGCTGCGTTAATTCCAGCCCTCGCTTTCGCTGCCGGATCGACTATTATTCGCGCGTGCTTCGGCCATCGAATGGTACTCCTGGCCGTCGCAATGACTTGCCAGCACATGGCATGCCAGCTAATAGTTGCGGCGATGCTGGGGGGCGGTCTTACGCCAGGCGCTGCGGTCAAGGACCCGGTTTCAGCTAGTACTGCGTACTCTTTCATTGGCAGGACGATGAAGCGAGAAGATCGTCGACAGCATCGTCTTATCGTGGCCGTCGCTGCGTTCGCAGTCGTCGTGCTCGCGGTGGCGCTGCCGCTGTTCCTCGCGGATGATCCAGCCGAACTGATCCTCCGGAGTTCCACGGTCAGCGCCGCGGATCAGAGCGCCTTCAAGCTGAACCAGCCCGTCCAAATCATGGCAGAGCCGCGCATCGTCGTGACACGCGGCACCGTGTCGGTCGCCCAGCCGCAAGGTGCAGCGCCGCTAAGTTCGCGCGCCATCGCCGAATTGCTGGAAGACGGCAACGGCGTGCTCATTCTAACCGACGCGGAAATCTCCGTTGGACCCAGCGCCGAGCAATATGCCAACTCGGCGGCGCGCATCGATGCGCCGCTGACCAAGGCGCTTGCCGCTGCGAAATATCGTGCCCTGCTGATTGAAAACGGACGCATCGATATTTCCGCCGACAAGGGTACGGCTGCCGTCTTCAGGAATGTCAACCTGCGGCTTCGCCGGCTCGCGGGGGACCGGCTCGTTGCCAAGGGCAGTGTCGAGCTACTCGGCCGGCAACTCGATTTCGATACGACGATCGGGGCACGCGAGGGCGACTTTGCCACCAGGAAGCTGCCGATCCGTGGCACCATCACGGCGGGCGCCCTTCTCAACGCCTCCTTCTCGGGGCAATTCGCGCTCGGGGACGGCGGCAGGCTGATTGCCGATTCTTCCCACTTGACGGTGACGGATGTTCCCGTTTTTGCACGGTGGCTCGGCTTGTCGTGGCCGTCCGAACTCGGCATTCAAACGTTCGTCTCCGACGGCAAGCTGGAATGGGTGCGCCAGGTCGTCAATTTTCACAACGGCCGGTTCCAACTCGACGGCAATTCGGCGGCCGGCTCGCTCTTGGTGAACGGCAAGGGCGAGCGGCCTTTGATCGACGGAACGCTGGCCTTCGACAAGCTCGATATCGGTGCGCTTCTGAAAGCCGAGACGAAACACCAGTCGCTGCTGGCAACTACGGTCCGCGGGACGACAAATTGGCTGCCTGCACGAGTGCGCGACCTGCTGACGGAAATAAGCCTGCCGATTCTGCGCGAGATCGATGTCGACCTGCGGATCTCGGCAAAGCAGGCACAGTTCACAAACTTCACAATGAACAAGACGGCGGCAGCGTTGTCGCTGCGCGATGGCCGCATCCTGCTCGATCTCGCGGAAATGGCACTGCCGGGTGGCGGACAGGGAAGTCTTCTTCTTTCGGTCGACCCGAGCAGCGGCGTGACGAGATGCGGGCTGCGCGGGAAGCTCAAGGGCGTGCGTATCGAGAATGTTTCGGATCTGGTTCTGCCGCGGGCGGTCATCTCCGGCCCCGCCGACGTATCGATCGATCTCAGCGGCAACTGGGACAGCCCCGAGACGTTCCTGCACAGCCTCGATGGCCGGGTCGGGATGCGCATGGAAAATGGCGCGACGCTCGAAGCCGACCTGCCTGCGCTGCTGACCAGCATGGGGGTCAACGAACCCCCGGTCGAGGGTTGGGGGGTGGCGACGAAGGGACGGACGGACGTCGAGACGCTTACGGGGGAATTCGCGTTCAATTACGGTCTCGCGCGGATCGACCGGCTGGTGACGGAACGGCAGGGGCGCAGCGAACTTGCCGTTACGGGATCGGTCAACATCCACCGCAGGAGCCTTGACCTCAACGTCTTTGCGCGCACAGCCGGCAGCAGCGATAACGCCGTGGTGCCGAGCGTGCTCAACATCAAAGGGCACTGGGACAATCCGCAGCTCGTAAAGCGACCGTTCCCCAACAGAACCGAGAACCCTGTCTATCCGGAGAGTCGGAAGGAAGGAACGGCGCCCAGTGCAGGCCAGCGGGCCGCGACGCGCGGGTAGGCCTCACGGGTTGCGAAGCCGGCCAAGCTGGCTTCCCGGCCGGATCAGGGCCTGGCGATTTCCTCCCCAAAGATCGACGCTTTCCAAGCTCGTCATGGCCGCTGCCTGTTTTCCGTCGAATTGATCGTGATACAACGCCGTGCGCCATTTCCTGGAGCGCGTTCGTCGTCCATAGAGTGGCGGACGTACTCCTTGTCGTCGCCGGTCGCAGGTTCCGGTCCGCATAGCCTGGAGGTTTCGATGAGCCGATCCAACTTCACGTCGAATTTGCGCTGCTCGCCAGCAACCGCCTTTAGCATCGGCCTGTTTCTGGCCTGCGGTATAGCGGCACTCCAGACCGCTGGCGCAATCGCGCAGCCGAGCCCGCCGGAACCGGCAGCGGAAGCTGAAGCAAAAGCAACTGCCGGGCCAAATGCGCGGCCTGCGGATGCGGTCCGGGAAACGAGCCCGGCCAGCGAAGCCAAACCCGCTGGCGAAACCGAATCGAAAGCAGAGGGCGCTACGCCTCGCGACGAGGCCACCGCTCCGGCGAAGTCAGACGAAGCCAATCCGAGCGGCGAGACAGCGACAACAGGTGATGCAAAGCCGGCAGAGCCCGCGCATGCCGATCGAACGCCGGCCGCGCCCGAGCCCGCAAAACCAGCCGCCCCGAAGGAACCTGAGAAGGCGGCGAGAGCGCCTGAGGCTGACATGACGAAGCTGAGGGTCGCGACGTGGCCGGGCGGCTATGGGGAAGCACAGCGCGCGGTCGTCATCGAGCGGTTCAAGGCAAAGCGGTCGATTTCCATCGACGTCGTGGAGCGCAACGGCAAGGATCCCATCGACCTGACGCCTGATTCAGGCTCCCTGCTGCCGGATGCCGCGGAATTCTCAGGCGAAGAAATCGACGCGGGGTGCCGGGCCGGGCAACTCCTCAGGCTGGAGGACGGCAGCACCAACAGCATCGTAGCGCCCGCGATCACAAGCGACTTCCTCCCCGGAAGCCTGAAACCTTGCGGCATCGGCGCGTTCGCATGGTCGCACATTCTCGCCGTCAACCCGTCGGCATTTGAAAACAGCAAGCCCGAATCGCTGACTGACGTCTTCGACGTGAAGCGTTTCCCCGGCAAGCGTGCCTTCATGAAGGAGCCGCGTTTCCTGATGGAGGTGGCCTTGATGGCGGACGGCGCGGAGCCCGCGCAAGTCTATGATCTTCTGGGGAGCGAGGACGGCCTGCAGCGCGCGTTCGCAAAACTGGCAAGCATTCGCGACGACATCCTATGGGTCGGCGACAGCCAGGCCGCGATGGAAGCGGTGGCCAAAGGCGACGCGGTTATCGCGCAGTCGTTCAGCGGCCGGGCCTTCTTCGCGGCAGCCCGCGGCGCGAAAATCGAGATCATCTGGGATGGACAGATCTATGCGATGACCTACTGGGCCATACCGTCGAAAAGCCCGAGGCAGGAACTGGCGCGCGCGTTCCTCGATTTCGCAACCGAGCCACAACAGCTCGCCGCCGTTGCGCAGAGATTTCCCTACGGTCCCACGCGAACCTCGGCGCTGGCGCTGACGAAGCGACATCTTTCCGCCGGCCTCGATCTCGAAGCGTATCTTCCGACGGCGCCGGTCAATCTGAAAACCGCCCTGTCCGTCGACGAGGGATGGTGGGCCAAAAACGGCGAGAGACTGGAAGCAGCATTTGCCGGCTGGATCGCGAAGCCGTCAGATGCGAACGTCGCACCCGGCAAGAGCGAATAGCCTGTCGCATCGATTGCGGGACTTGCACCGACGGGCACCGGCAATCAGGCAGGTACCCGACGGGGGTTTCTTCTGGCGTTCGCAAACTTCGACGCGTTCACCAGGTGCGGCGGGCACCCGTATCGATGTGGAAGAGGCCGCCGCCGTAATGCTTATAGCCGCCGACCGAACCGTGGCTCTTGAGGTAGGCGTAGGCCGAGCGATGGTTCGAATGCACGCGGAAGTCGACGGCATTGCCGTGCAGATGCTGCGATTTTCTCGCTCCGCCGACCCGGGCATTGCGAGACTTGCTGCGGCAGGTGGAGGAGACGGTGACCGGACCGAATTTTGCGGCAACCTGGTAGACGACCGACTTCAAAGTGCCGTTCAGGCAGCCTGACGATGCCGCCCAGCGGACACTGCCGCCTGACAGGCTCTTTTGCGGCTGCGGCACATGGGCCGGGGAAAGTGCTGCGACTTTCGTGTAGTTCTTCTTGGCTTTGTAGCCGGCCGACTTATTCCCGGAATTCGATTTGCGATATGACGCCGATTTTCCGGGGCTTTTCTTGCTGCCGTAGCGGTGTTTGCCTGCCCGGTTCTTTTTATAGGTCTTCCTGCTGCTCGATTTTTTATAGCTGCGGGTCGCCGAGTTTCCGGACCGATCGTATCTCTTCTTTATTGCGGCGGGCGCCGTGGAGAGCGACTCATAGTGCCCCGCCATCTTCGCCTGGGCCGTGGAGTAACCGGCGAGTGCGTGTCCGCCCGCGCCGGCCGTGGTCCCGGCAAAGACTGCGACCAGAAGGGCAAGCGCCATGTTCCATGGCACATTTGCGCCAGTCGGCAGGCGCGCCAAGCCGCCCCGTTTCATCGAAACGATACGCATTACGATTTTCCCTCGATGCCTATGGCCCGGAGAACGCCGAATTCTACGAATTTATTCCGGCATTCCGTCGCCCATTTCGGACATGTCCGAATTAGGCAAATTCGGACAATTAATTTCCCGGACGCCTATAGAAAAAAATTAAGAAATAAACGGTCTCTTTGAATCATGGTTAATACGACAGTCTCGCGACTAATCCAGGAGCCGATGCAGAGCAGAATTCAAAAGCAAGTTGTCGCAACCAAGACTTATTGCGCAGGTTCTCGAAGTGATTTGAAAATATATTCAAAGCATTGGGACGTAATTTTCACGCATCTGCGACAAGTTGCTCATGCAAACTTCTTGGCGTGGGGGAGTCGGATGCACTCAGGCTCGGCCGTTCGCCCACTTGCCGGTCAGTGCCCGGCAGAGCCGCTCGCTGTTTTGGGAAGCAGCATTGCGGCGAAAAGCGCCGTGAGCAGGCCGACAGGCGCACCTATCGCGGCGCCGGCGCGACCATCGATACCGAACCAGTTCGCGAGTTCGCGACCGTGCGTTATCGCGCCCTCGCAAGCCTCCGCCGAGGCTTCGCCGCCGGCCGCGCAGGTCTTCAACAGTACCTCCAGCTCTTCGAGCAACCACGGCGGGGCATCGGAAATCGCCGACCAATAAAGAGCGAAATGCGGTGCGAAAACGCTTGTCGTGCCGATGACGTAATAGAGACAGACCGCGAGGCCCGTCAGGCCCCCCAGTGCCAGCGCGCCGCCGTGAACCCGCGGCATCAGTGCCGCCAGCAAGACCATCGGGAATACCGACGCGCCGAGCAGGGAGAACGCCCAGTAAAGGCGGTTCACCGCCGACTCGTTGAGAATAATGACACCAGCTGCCGCGAGCGCGGCAAGCAGAACCGCAATGACGATACGCGGCATCAGTGGAGCCGGAGCCGCGAGGCCCCTGGCGGCTTCGTTCAAAGTTTTGATCGAGAGCCATCCGGTGGCTGCTTCTGTCGCCATGCGCAGCGTCGCGGCAGCCGCCAGCAGTGTGAGAAGGGAAGCGATCGCCGCAAAGACGACCGGCCAGGGAGCCTCGATCCCGGCAAGGCCCGGGGCCATCAGGACGGCGGTCGCCGGGTTGATCGCGAGATCGACAATGCGGAGCCTGCCACCTGGATCGCCACAGGGTTCGTTTGCCATGCCTGCGTTGGGGCTGTCGGCCGTGGCCGTTGCTGCGCCGGGAGGTTCAACCGCCGCGAAGACTGCGGGGCAAATTCGCAGATACCCCGCCTGGGCAGCATCGCGCATCCAGTCCGGCTGGGCGTCCACGGTGATCCCCGCAGCAACGGATCTATAGAGTTGAAGCTTGGCGAAGATGGCCGCGGCGGGCAACGCGCTGAGCACCGATGCGGCCACGACAAGTCCGAATGCGGCCTTGTGGCGGGAGGGATAGAAAACACCTGGGGGCGCGCCAGCCGCACTGCCCGGCGGGCGGGCCGCTGCCTTTCGGCGCCAGAGCATGTGCGGCAGGACGCTCGAGCCGAGCAGCATGGAGAACGTCAAGCAGGCGAAGTTGATCCACGATACCTGCACGAAAGGCCGCGAAAACGGCGGCATGCTGACGGGGTCGGCCAAGCCTTCGGTGAGCAGAGAGCGTTCAACGCGGGTCAGGTCGCCGAGGGCGCCGCCAAACGCCAACTGCGGGATCAGCGCGCCCGGAGCCTTTCCGGCAAGCGCCCAAACCGTGAACCAGATACCGGCCGCAGTCACAAGCAGCGCCATCGCTATAACCGTCGCACGAAGGCGGCGTCCGGGCGCGAACGACAGCAGGATCGCCAGCGCCGCGGCAAGGCCGATGACCATCGGCGGCGCCAGCATCGGGGCCGCCCCGGCCGCGGCGATGGCCAATGCAAAGGCCTCAAGCTCGATCGACAGCAACATGACCAGTCCAGCCGCCATTCCGAGACCGGCGGCGGCGGCGGCATAGGTGCTGGCGGTCAGCCGGGCCAGGAGATCGTCGACGTGGAGTGCGCCCGCCCGGTCGAGGGCCGGGGCGACAAAGACCAGCGACACCAGCAGGCCGGCCGCCAGCCCCAGCAGGAGTGGCAAGCCATCGTGACCGTAGACGAACAGGCCGCCGACGATCGTCAGCACGACACCTGCCGACAGCCAGCTGCCGGTTGCCGAAAACGACGCGGCGAAGGCGCCGAGCCGCTCCCGGTGCGACCAGTCCCGCCACGGGCCCGACAGCCACAAGCCCAAAAGCGCTACAAGAACCAGCGCGCCCTGGGCGGCGAAATAGTATCCGAGAGGAATTCCGGCGACGCCGACGGCGTTCAGCGTCGGGGCGGCAAGCGGCAGTGCGAGGGTCAACAGCGCGGCGCAGACAATGGTAAAGGCCGCCGCCCATGGCCGGGGCCGGGGCGTGGGTTGCGGACCGGTGATTGGACCGCCTTCTGCCTCCAGCGGGGAAAGGGTCATCGGCGGGCTCCTCGGCGGGGACCGGCAGCCGGCCCACAGTCAATCTGCGTCACTTGCAATTGCTGTAGCGCAGTGGAGACGGAGATGTCGATTGACAACGCGCCGGGCGCGCGGCCTTCCTCAGGCCGGAGCGTACATCACCTGCTCATCGCTCGAGTCTCTTCGACCTGCTTCCTGGCAGCGTCGGCGAGGAGGCGGACATCACCTTGCAGCGTGCACAGCCCGAAGCCTTCGCGGAAGCGGTCACGAGCGGTGGCCGGGCCGTCGGTGTGGACGGCGGCGAAGCGGCCATGACGTTTGGCGGCCTGCAGCACCGACGCGATCGCCGCAACAACGCTCGGTTCACTGGGCGCCATCGAAGGCGGCGCTCCGAGCGCCAGCGAGAGGTCTCCGGGACCGATGTAGACGCCGTCGAGCCCGGGCACGCCTAGGATCTCTTCGAGATTGGCAAACCCGTCGCGGGTTTCGATCATGGCAAAAAGCAGGATCTCATGGTCGGCTGCCGCAGCGTAGGCCGCGCTCGATCCAGCGGCCGAGTAGAGCGTCGCCCGGTTCGGCCCGAACGAGCGGAACCCGCGCGGCGGGTAGCGGCAGGCGGCGACGAATTGTTCAGCGATCGCGGCGTTGTTGACCATCGGGCAGATCAGGCCGTAAGCGCCGGCATCCAACAGCTTCATCATCAGTCCCGGATCATGCCAGGGCACCCGGGCAAACGGCACCGTCGGCGTCGTCGAAATCGCCCGCAGAATGGCAACTGCGGACTCATAGCCGATGGCGCCATGCTGCATGTCGATCGTCAGGGTGTCGTAGCCTTGATGCGCCATAACTTCGGCCGAATACGCACACGGCAGCGAGCACCAGCCGTTCACGACTGGCTGGCCATCGATCAGCTTCGCCCTGGCAAGGTTTTGACGCATTCAGGTTCCTCCCGACAGGCACAGGGCCCGGATAGCCGCGAGCGCGCTCCAGGGCCCTTCTCGCAAGCGCGAATATTATCGGGCAGCGAGGCAATCTGACGCATGCGGTACGGGCGTATTGCGCGCACTTTTCAGCATCGCAAGGCGCTTCGTTTCACCATATACGACCCAACTCAGCCGGGACTTAGCCGGGTTATGCGCCAGATGCATAGTGCGCTGCAAAAATATTCTGCTGCACCGCAGTGTGCAAAACGTAATTCCGGTGTAAACTGCGCCTAATAGCGGGATCTGTCGAGCACTCCGCTCGATTGGGTTTTCTTCATGCCGCCTGCCAGGCGACCGCGAGTTGTCCTGGCCTCCTACCCGATTGGAATGGGAATGGCAAAACCGACAAATGGAATTGGCAGCGAGCCGCGCAGGGGCAGCGAACCCGGGGACGAGGCGTACCTGCGTCTCGTGGGCGAGCGCGTGCGCCTGATGCGCCTTCAAATGGGCATGTCGCGGAAGGCTCTGTCGCAGGCCTCGGGTGTTTCCGAGCGCTATCTGGCAGAACTCGAACGGGGGTCTGGAAATGCCTCGCTGCTGGTGTTGCGAAGCATCGCGGAAGCTCTCGGCTCGCGGGTGCACGAGATCACCATCGACGAAGACGACAGGCCGATCGACAAGACGCTCGCAATCCAGCACCTCGAAAACCTCGGTGCGACGCAGGCCGCCGAAGCTCGTCAGCTGCTGGTCGGCCGGTTCGGCCGCAAACCGCCGACGTCGGCTGCCCGGATTGCCCTGGTCGGCATGCGTGGGGCCGGCAAGGCAACGCTCGCTTCCGCTTTGTCGAAGGCGCTCGGTGTCCCGACCGTCGATCTCGACCGGGAGGTCGAGCGGGCCAGCGGCATCGAGGTCGCGGAAGTGTTCGCCGTACACGGTGCCGACGTCTTCCGCAGGCTGCAGCACGAATGCCTCGGCAACGTCCTCAACTCGCTGCCGCGCGGCATCATCAATACCGGCGGCGGCATCGTGCTTGCCCGTGACACCTACGACCTGCTTTTGGCAGGGTGCCATGTGATCTGGGTGCGCGGCTCGCACGAAGCTTCCAGCGAAGGCTGGGGCGAAGAAGCGTTCGAAGGCAACGATGCCTACGCGACCGAGGTGCATGACCAGCTTGAAGCCGCACTCGCCGAGCGTACGCCGCTTTACGAATTGGCAGACGCCGTCGTCGACACCACCGGCCTCAGCGTCGAAGCCGCTGTCAGGCAGGTGCTTTTATCGATCGGGGAAAAGGCATCGCAGCAGCAAGGCACGGCAGCTTAGGGCTGCCTCACGTTCCTGGTGCCCCTCACGAGGTCAGCTTGCGGCACTCCTCGTCGGCTGGCAGCGGGTCGCAGCCTGGATTCCTGACGCACGTCTCCAAGGCACCGCGAAGCTTCTCGGACTGAACGCCGCTGAGCGCGCCGTCAAACAGGCCAGCGGCCTGCAATCCGCACTGGTAGAGCTTGACCATGCGCGCGCCACCAAAGCGCATGGCAGCTTCATAGTCGGCCAGCGCCCCCGGAAGGTCGCCTCTGGCTTGACGGACATGGGCGCGGGTATCGAGCGCGTGCGGGCTGTCCGGATTCAATTCCAGCGCACGCGCCACATCCTTCTCGGCGTTCGCGATACCGCCTGACTTGTAGTAGGCCCAGGCACGGTTATTCAATGCAATGGCAAAGTCCGGTGCGATCTCGATCGCGGCATCGTAATCGGTGATGGCAAGCTCATAGCGGCCCTGCAACGAGTAGGCGAGCGCGCGCATGGCGAAGGCGTAGCTGCGTTCGGCCGGCGGCAAGGGCAATTCGAGCAGCCTGGTGCATGCCTCGATACGGTTAATACCTTGCGTCCCGAAGCAATCCTGCTGGGTGTCGGCCGTGACCGGCATCGCTGTGCCGATGGCAAGCGCGAGTGCCAGGAGTGCGCCGAAGCGCCCGACGTGCTGGATGATTTTTCTCAATGGCAACCTCTCGCCCTATGCCTTTAGTACCTAAGCGTCAGCCCGCAACCTCAGGCCAATTGTTTGATACTGTTCTGGATTCACGGTCGCTTGACGACCTTCTCCGGGAATCAAGCATCCGCTTCAGAACACTGGGGCTTTTCAGCATATTGCGACACCCTTTGGCCGGTGCGCCGGCCGGGCAAAGCGGATGCGGCCTACCGCAAATGCCGCGGCGTCATGCCTAACGCGTTAACGCAGCTTAAATTGGGCACGGCGAGCTTAACACTTCAGGGTGGCCGGGCATGCTAAAAAAGGCTGCGATGCCCGGCACCGCCCTTATGGAAGCTTTCGTGAAGAACAAGCGGATTTTATTGATAATCGGCGGCGGAATCGCCGCCTACAAGTGTCTCGACCTGATCCGCCGCCTGCGGGAACGGGGCGCGGGAGTGCGCGTGGTGATGACGCCGGCGGCGCAGCAATTCATAACGCCGCTGTCGGTTTCGGCACTGACCAACGAGCGTGTCTTCACCGATCTATTCGACCTCGACGACGAGCGAGAAATCGGCCACATCCGTCTCAGCCGCGAGGCCGACGCCATCATTGTCGCACCGGCGACTGCCGATCTCATCGCAAAAATAGCCGGCGGACACGCCAACGACCTCGCGACGTCGGTGCTGCTTGCCTCCGACAAGGCGCCGCTGCTGGCGCCGGCAATGAACCCGCGCATGTGGCTCAACAAGTCGACGCAACGCAACGTGGAACAGCTCCGAGCCGACGGGATTGCCTTCGTCGGCCCCGAAACCGGCGAGATGGCCGAGCGCGGCGAAGCCGGGCCGGGACGCCTTGTGGAAACCGCCGAGCTGATCGCCGCGCTGGAAGCAATGCCGGGAATGAGCGCAGGCGGTGCGGCGGCGAACGGTCCGTTGTCGGGGAGGCACGTCATCGTCACCAGCGGGCCGACGCATGAGCCGATCGATCCGGTGCGCTACATCGCCAATCGTTCGTCAGGCAAGCAGGGCCATGCGATTGCCATCTCGGCAGCGCGCGCGGGGGCCCGCGTGACGCTGATCAGCGGGCCAGTCAACCTCCCCGATCCGCGAGGAGTCGAGACGTGGCATGTCGAAACGGCGGCTGAAATGCTGGCAGCCGTCGCTGGAGCACTGCCGGCCGACATCGCGGTGTTCTGCGCAGCCGTCGCCGACTGGCGCGTTGCCGAACAGGGCCGACAGAAGATCAAGAAGGAGAAGGGGGCACCTGCGCCGGCTCTCAATCTGGTGGCGAACCCGGATATCCTGAAGACAGTTGCAACGCTCAAGTCCGGGCGCCCCCGCCTCGTCGTCGGCTTTGCCGCGGAAACAGAAAACGTGCTGGCGCATGCGCAGGCGAAACTCGCCGCCAAGGGCTGCGACCTGATCGTGGCAAACGACGTCTCCGCGACGAAGGGCGTGATGGGCGGGGACCGCAACAGCGTCCATCTCGTGACCGGCGACGGCCACGTCGACTGGCCGGAAATGAGCAAGGACGACGTGGCGGCCAAGCTTGTCGACGAATTTGCGCGACGCTTCAGCGAAACCGCGCTGAAAAAGTCCGCCAAGGCCAAGCGAAGTGCGAAAAAAGGCGACCAGCCGCGCACCAAAAAGATGAAAGTGCGCAAGTCATGACGCGGAAACAAGGCGCGAAGCCAGCTAATAAAGACGCGGCGACTTCGCATGCCGCATCCGCAAAAGCCGGCGTAACAGTCCGCGTCGTCCGATTGGCGCATGGCCATGACCTGCCGATGCCGGCCTACCACAGCGAACATGCCGCCGGGCTCGATCTGCTCGCCGCGGTAGGCTGGGACACGCCCATCACTTTGCTGCCCGGCTCGCGGTCGCTGGTGCCGACGGGGCTGGCGATCGAACTGCCAGCGGGATACGAGGCCCAAGTAAGGCCGCGCTCCGGGCTGGCGCTGAAAAGCGGCGTGACTGTACTCAACAGCCCCGGCACGATCGATGCCGACTATCGCGGCGAGGTCGGCGTCATCCTTGCCAACCTCGGTGGCGCGCCGTTCGAGATCCGGCGCGGGGAACGTATCGCGCAACTGGTGGTGGCCCCCGTCGTGCGGGCAATGCTCGTCGAGGTCGAGGCACTTGCCGGTACCGAGCGCGGTGCCGGGGGCTTCGGTTCGACAGGCAAGGCCAGCGCTGCCGAAGCCCCCCCTGCGGCGAAAAAGGCTACGGCCAAGACCAAGCCCGCTGCAAAGCGGCCGGGCAAAAAGACGGCCGGAACACCGGCGCGACCGAGAAAGCCGTCGCGGGCAAAATCCCAGCGATAGGCTCGATCGTTTCCGCTTTAGGCGGAAAGAAAATGGAAATCTCGCTTTATTTCCTGGCGAAGATGCAACGTCAACCTCATCGCGGCCGTGACACTCTTCGCGCTGCACCTCGGTCGGTTCCCATCAAAATTTGTCGAACGGTTCGCTGACGGCTGAAACCCTGAAAGGCAAGTAGCGCGCAGCAATCAATCGCGCGTTCAACTTGTCGCCAGGCTCGAAGCGTCCTCAAATGCTTCGGTCGCTGCGAGCCAGATGTCTTCCGCTGCCGCCAAAGCCTTGGCCTGCTGGCCGCGCTCGATCGACAATTTCTGCACGGTGTCGGGTTCGCTGGCGTAGAGATCGGGATCGGCGAGCTTGGCGTCGATGTTGGCGATGTGCGCCGTCAGCCGGTTGACTTCCCTTTCGGCGTCCGTCATGGCGCGGCGCAAGGGCGCGACCTGGGCGCGGCGCCCGGCGGCGATGCGGCGCTGTTCGGCGCGGTCGTCGGTCCTTGACCCGCAGGCCTTGTCGTCGCGTGCAGGGCGCGACGACCGCTCATCGAGCAGCATTCGCTGGTAGTCGGCCATATCGCCTTCGAACGGCCTCACCGTGCCGTTGCCGACGAGCCACAGGCGGTCGGCGCAGGCTTCGACGAGATGGCGGTCGTGGCTGATCAGGATGACCGCTCCCTCATAGTCGTTGAGGGCCCGGATCAGGGTTTCGCGGCTGTCGACATCGAGGTGGTTGGTCGGTTCGTCGAGGACCAGTATGTGCGGCGCATGGAAGGTCGCCAGCAGCAAAAGCAGGCGCGCCTTCTCGCCGCCCGACAGCGTATCGCAGCGATTCTCGGCGCGGTCGAAACCGAAACCCGCGGCCCCCAGCCTTGCGCGGCGCTCGGCTTCGCTCGCATCCGGCATCAGACCGGTGATGTAGTCGAAGGGCGTTCTGCCTTCGCTCAGCTCATCGAGCTGGTGCTGGGCGAAGTAGCCGAATGAAAGGTTCTTGTGGCTCCAGGACGAGCCGCGCAGCGGCGACAGGCGGCCCGAAACCAGCTTGGCGAAAGTCGACTTGCCGTTGCCGTTCTGGCCAAGCAGGGCGATGCGATCGTCATTGTCTATCCTGAGATCAATATTGCACAGGATCGGCTTGTCCGGCTCGTAGCCGGCCGCGACGCCCTCAAGCCTGATGAGAGGGCTGGCGAGGGCCTTCTCTGGCTTCGGGAATGCGATCGGCACGACGCGATCGTCGACCTGGGCGGCGATCGGCTTCATTTTGGCTAGCGCCTTCAAGCGGCTTTGCGCCTGCGCCGCCTTGGTCGCCTTGGCGCGGAAGCGGTCGACAAACGCCGTGATGCGCTTCCTCTCGTCGTCCTGCTTCTTCTTGAGCTTGCCTTCGAGCCGCTGCTGTTCGCTTCTTGCATCCTCGAAATCGTCGTAGCCGCCCGAATAGAGGGTGAGGCGGCCGCGGTCGAGGTGCAGAATGGAGTTGACGGCGCGGTTCAACAGATTGCGATCATGGCTGACCATCAGGATCGTATGCGGATAGGCGCGCAGGTAGCTCTCAAGCCACAGCGTGCCTTCGAGGTCGAGGTAGTTCGTCGGCTCGTCGAGGAGCAGGATTTCGGGCTCCAGGAAGAGTACGGCGGCCAGCGCCACGCGCATGCGCCAGCCGCCGGAGTATTCGCGGCACGGCCGGTTCTGGGCTGCTTCATCGAAGCCCAGGCCTGCAAGAATCTGGGCGGCGCGCGCCGGGGCGGCGTGGGCGCCGATGTCACCGAGGCGGGTGTGGATGTCGGCAATGCGCTGCGGATCGGTGGCGGTCTCTGCCTCCGCCAGCAGGCTGGCGCGTTCATGGTCGGCTTCGAGCACCCACTCAATCAAGGTTGCATCGCCGCCCGGCGCTTCCTGCGCGACGTAGCCAAGCCTGGCCGACCTGGGGAAGCCGACCGAACCATCATCAGGCGACAGCTCGCCGGTGACGATCCGCAAAAGCGTGGTCTTGCCTGCGCCATTGCGCCCGATCAGGCCGACCTTATGGCCAGCCGGAATGCCGACACTGGCGCGGTCGAGCAGCAGGCGTCCTTCGATACGGTAGGTGAGATCGTTGATGTGGAGCATGGGCCATCAGATAGCGCCGGGGCGGCGCGCTGTCATCCTAGCGCTTGGCGAGTAGCTCGCGCGGCGAAGGCCGGCGCCACATCGCCATGATGCAAGCCGCATCACGAAATCAGTTCAGTGCAGCTTGATCGGCGGTTCGGTGCGTCGCGTAATCGTGCGCGCGATCGTGTCGAGAATGACCTTGGAGTATCCGTGCAACGCCATCAGGTGCATCTTGTAAAGCATGCGGTACATCAGCTTGGCGAACAGGCCTTCGACCCACATCGACTTGCCGGAGATGAAGCCCATCAGGCTGCCAACGGTCGAATATTCCCCCAGCGACACGAGCGATCCGAAGTCGCGATACCTGAACGGCTTGAGCGGCTGGCCGGCCATTCTGCGGACGATCTGCTTGTACAGGTGGGAGGCTTCCTGGTGGGCGGCCTGCGCGCGCGGCGGGATCGGATGGTCGTGGCCTTCGGGAAGCAGATAGGTGCAGTCGCCGAGCGCAAAAATATCGGGATCGAGCGTCGTTTCGAGCGTTTCCCTGACGACGAGGAAATTGCCTTTCGTCACTTCAAGGCCGTCGAGCCTGGCGAGAATGTCCGGGCCTTTGACGCCGGCTGCCCAGACGACCAGTTCGGATGGAATGAATTCGCCCGTCTTCAGCATCACGCCCTTGTCGGTGACCTCGGTGACGAATGAGCCTGCGCGGATTTCGACGCCGAGGCCCTTGAGGATCTCGGATGTCGCAAGGGATAGCTTTTCGGGCAGGGCCGGCAGGATGCGCGGCTGGGCTTCGACGAGAGAAATCTTGATGTCGCGTTCGGGGTTCACCTTGTCGAGCCCGTAGGCGATGAGGCCGCGCGTCGTGCGGTGCAGTTCGGCGGACAGTTCCGAGCCGGTCGCACCTGCGCCGATGATGGTGACGTGGAGTTGGCCAGGGCGGATCGGGTCGGCCTGGGTGTTGGCGCGGATACAGGCGTTGATGAGGCGGCGGTTGAAGCGCTCGGCCTGCTCGGGCGTGTCGAGCATGATGGCATTCGTCATGACGCCGGGGGTGCCGAAATCGTTCGACACCGAACCGATGGCGATCACCAGAGTGTCGTAGGGATAGGAACGCGGCGGCGTAATCTGGCGGCCTTCGTCATCGAACGTCGCGGCCGTGTGCACCAAACGGTTCTTGCGGTCGAGCCCGATCATCTCGCCATAGCGGAAGCGGAAACCGTGCCAGTGGCCCTGCGCGAGGTAGTCAAGCTCATGGCGGCCGACATCCATCGAGCCGGCCGCAATTTCATGGAGCAACGGTTTCCAGATATGCGTGCGGGAACGCTCAAGGAGCGTAACGTGCGCCTTCTTCTTGCGCCCGAGCTTATCGCCGAGACGGGTCGCCAGTTCCAGGCCGCCTGCACCGCCACCGACCACGACGATCTTCGGCAGGTCGGTTGCCGGGTCGACGACCAGGGAATCCTGCCCGGAGGGCATGACCACAGTTCGCGCGGCCTTGAGGGCGGTTTCTGAAGTTGCCATGGGATCTGATCCTTTTGCGTCCGATTTGGGATAGTCCCTATCCGCCGCACGGCATGTTGTCCACGCGGTCAATCATCACGGAACCAAAGACCCGCATGAATCGGTATCTTGGCCGTTCGGCTTAAGGGAATCCCTGGAGGACTTGCGATCAGTCGGGTTCGACGGCCTCGCCGGCAGCAGCCATCATCGGTTCGGCGGCCGCATCGAGGCGGGCGATCATGTCCATGAGGTCGGCGCGCAAGGCAAGTATCTCCGGTTCGGACATTCCCAGGCGGCAGGCCACGAAACAACGCGCCTCAAGCACCGAGCCCTTGATGCCGCGACCGGCGTCGGTGAGATAGACTTGGACCTCGCGTTCGTCTTCGATGCCACGGCGGCGCTCGACCAGACCGGCGTTCTCGAGCCGCTTGATGAGCGGCGTGAGCGTGCCCGAATCGAGCATCAGGCGGCGGCCGATCGCGGTGATGGTCTGGCCCTCCTCCTCCCAAAGGACGATCAACACGAGGTATTGGGGATAGGTGAGGCCGAGCGGGGTCAGTTTTTCGCGATACGTCTTGGTGATCGTCCGCGTCGCGGCATAGAGGGCGAAACAAAGCTGGTTTTCGAGACGCAGGATATCGACATAGGCGGATGAAACCTCTTGTCCCGACTTCTCAAGCATAGCAATCGTATCCCTGATCTACTTCGCCTCAAGTCGCCAATACCCGCGACGCCTAAGTCCGACTTTATGCCCGCGCCTTCAATCGTCCCAAGGTTGCCTGTTGCGAAACATGGCGCTTTGCAAGCCTGTAGTAACCCGGATCGCGGTTCCGGCGTCGGGCACAAGTCCGTAACGTTTGATCGACGTTCAACTCTTATCGGCTCGGCGCGAGCAAGTCCAATCCGGGCGTGTTCTGCGGAATGTTTCTTCAGGTCTGTCCGGCAATCCGGCTCTTGACTTCGTCGGGGGCGCCAAAGTGACCGAAGTAGCGCGGATCGATGTTTTCGACCGGCAGGACAATAAGCACATCGGTTGTCGCGAACTGGCGATCGATCACGGCGCCGTCGCCGACGAAGGCGCCAAGGCGCAGGTAGCCCTTGATCAGCGGGGGCATGGCCTTGAGAGCCGCGCGCGCGTCGAGCTTGTCCTTGGGCAGCATGTCCATCGGGACGTGCAGGTGTTCGTGGGCGCGGCAGAGCCATTTCTCAGGCGCGAGCGCGTGGTGGTACATAAAGCTCAGCGGCACGGCGTGCGCCTCGGGGTCGATCCCCGGGAAGCTGGCGCAACCGATCATGACATCGACCTTGTGTTCGCGCACGTAAGTCCACAGGCCATGCCATAAAAGCTCGACCGTGCGCTTGTTGCGGTATGGCTTCAGCACGCAGGAGCGGCCCAGTTCCATGAAGCTATAATCGCTGCGGAGACGAGCGATCAGAGGGGCGATTTCGTATTCCCCTTGCGTGTAGAAGCCGAGGCTGCGCTCCGCCCGGGCCTGGCGCAGCACCCGGTAGGTGCCAACGACCACGGGCCGCCGCTGGCGCTGCCAGCAGCCACCGCCGGCGCCTGCATCATGATCGATGACGAGCAGGTGGTCGCAAATCGCATCATAGGGGTCCTCGTCGCGCCGGCGCATGCGGGCCGTCGTCGACGGCACAGCCGACATCTCCTCGTAAAAGACGCTATAGCGCAGGGCCTGAGCCTGGCGGATCTCGTCACGAGTCTCGGCGAGACAGACTTCCAGCGACCCCACCCGCCCGAACGAGCGCGGGGCCTGGCGGCGGCGGCGCGGGACAAGAGCCTGAAACCGTTGGGCAATACCGATTCTTTGGCCCTCGGAAAGAGGAGCCCGATCCGGGCCGACCGCCCGCAAGTCGCGTTGCTCGCGCCGACCTGTCCCGGCAGCTTCTGCCTGGCTCATTACCCTTGTCCCCCTCATTTGCGGCTCTTGATTGGCCCGCGGCTGTCCGGCATCCCCATTCCTCGAATTACAATGTAAAGCGCAGCCGCGGCCCGACGCTATCCCCCACAGCGACGGGCCAGGGGGATTTGAAAGCGTGTTGCGCAAACTGTCAAATGGGGAAGATCGCCAGATACCGTGCGGGCTCAGGCGGCATTGCCTGGAAGTTCGCGGGATCTGCCGAACGCTCGGCTCAGGACCTCCTGCAAATCCGATGGGGCAAAGGGCTTGGTGAGGCAATCATCGAGGCCCGCCTCGGCGAAGCGGCCGTGATCTTCGGCGAAGGCGTGGGCCGTCAGGGCTATGACCGGCGGACAAGGCGGTGCCGGATGCGTGCCAACCGCGGTCGCAAACAACGCCTTTATGCGGCGGGTCGTTTCGAGACCGTCGAGACCCGGCATGAAAATATCCATGAGGATCGCATCCGGATTGCGCGCGGCCCCCAGCCGGGCATTGCGCATATGCTCAATCGCTGCACTTCCGTTTCGCACGCTGACGACGTCGTGCCCCGCCCGCTCAACCACTTTTGCTGCAAGCAGGGCGTTGATCTCGTTGTCTTCGACGATCAGCACGAGACGACGGCCGGCATCGTGACAATTAGCCGGTTCACAGTGCGTGACGCCTGGATGGCGGATGCAGCCATCCGCCAAGCCGCTGCCGGCCTCAGAGACCTGCTCGATCAGCGAGGACGGTCGTACCGGACGGATCAGGTAACGTCCGAAACCGGCATCGCGGTAGGCTTCCAGGGTCGCTCGCGCGGAAATATCGAGCATTACGATGCCATTGGGTCGGTTGTCGCCTTGTTCGCCGGCCTCGTTGAGAAGGCCGCGTCCGGCGGCTGGATCGACCGCGGAATCGATGATGACGCAGTCGAAAGCTTCGCCACGAGCGCGGGCGGCCCACACCGCTTCGCAAGCGGCGGAAAAACCGACTTCGAGAGGCTTGTGGCCTGCGTCATCGAGGATGCGGGCAAGGATTGCGCGTTCGATCGGCTTGTCGCACGCCAGCAGCACGCGGCGGGATGGCTTCAAATCGCTCAGCGGCTCCTCGGCGCTCGCCTTGCCGGTCTCGGACACTGGCTTCAGGTGCATTGTGACCGTGAACGTCGAGCCTTCCCCCGGGCTGCTTTCGACGACGATGTCGCCACCCATCGCACGCGCCAGACTCCGGGAGATCGCCAAACCGAGGCCGGATCCCTCGGGTTGTGCGTTGGCGGAGGTGGCGGATTGTTCGAACTCCCGAAACAGCCTCTCCGCTTCCTCCGTCGACATCCCGACGCCGGTATCGCGCACGTGGACCAGAATGCGGCGATCTTCGTCGCTGCCGGTTCCTCGACCTGGTTGGCGCACCGGCGCGCAATCTGGTTCCTGTTCTGGTTCTGGTTCCTGTTCTGGTTCTGGCGCCGACTCGATCGCCACCTCGATGCCGCCCCGCTCGGTAAACTTGATGGCATTCGACAGCAGATTGAGCAGGATTTGCCGCACCCTTAGGGCGTCGCCCGCCAGCTTCGCGGGGACATCCGGGGAAAGTCTCCAGCCAATTTCGAGGTTCTTGTCGTGGGCGGCAGGACCGAGCAGTTCGACGGCGGAACGCACGGCCTCGGCGATCGAGAACGGTTCCTCACGCAGCGTCAATTTGCCGGCCTCGATCTTGGAGAAGTCGAGGATTTCGTCGATCAGTGAAAGCAACGTCTTGGCCGACTGGTCGATGGCAGCGACATAGGTGCGCTGTTCTCCGGTCAATTCGGTTTCGCCGAGCAGTCCCGACATGCCGAGGATGCCGTTCATCGGCGTGCGGATTTCGTGACTCATGGCGGCGAGAAAGCGCGATTTGGCCTGATTGGCCGCTTCGGCCTGCCGGCGGGCGTCATGGAGGCGCTCATCCTGCTGGCGCTCGACCGTGATGTCGCGGCCGACAAGTTCGAATTCGATAAGGCCGTCGCTTGACGGCGCAAGTTCATGCACCTGCCAGGAAATCCAGCGATCACCCGAAGGAGTTCCGACAAGCTGTTCGAGGGGCGGACCTTCGCCGGTGCGGGCGGCCGCCCATGGCTCGGCAAATGGACTGAGGCCGCCCGAGCGGACCTCGGCTTCGAAACGCTTGTTGAGAAGCCGATCGGGCTCGATGCCAAACAGGCGGTAGAAAGCACGGTTGGCAAAGGTCACACGACGCTTGTGATCGACGCGCACGATGATGTCGGACTGGGCATCGAGCAGTTCGCGAAACCGCGACTGGTCCTCGGAGACGCGCCAGCGCAGATCCTGCAGGCCCTCGATGCGCTCATCGAGCCGGTCGCCGAGGTTCGCGAGGCGCACGAGATCGCCATTGCCACCGTTGGCGCGGGGCCGATCGAGGATCAAGAAAGCAGCCGCCGTCAGGGCCGTGCCAAGAATGGCAAGCGCGTGCGGCAGGCCGAAAAGCTCCGGCAGCAACGCAATCGCGGAGAGGATCAGCAGGCCGCCACAGAACGCGACAAGGAGCGGCAACCGGCTCAAGACGCGATTTGCGAAGAAGCGCGCACGACTCCAGGCGCTTTTGAAAAACGGTCGCAAGGAGCCTCACCCAGAAGTTTCAATCACCGTCGTCTTGAGATTCCACGACGCGCCAACTGCGGCGTTAATCAAGCACGCCGGGCTTGAACAAAAGCTGAAAAGAAATGGTAAATGCCGAGTAGCGGCGGCGTCGAATATGACATCCCGCGCGGCCTGGTTAACGAGGCGTCAACGAACGTTTCATTGATCGTCGAGGTGGCGCGCGGCATCGAGGGTCATCAGCGGCACGCCGTTGCGAATCGGAAAGGCGAGACCGGCTGCCTTGCTGATCAGTTCGCCGCGCTCCCGGTCCAGTGTGAGCCGGGTTTTCGTCAGCGGGCAAACGAGTAACTCCAGGAGACGCGGGTCGGGCATCTCCGGCAAGCCGGCCGGACGCGCGGCCTCGTTGCCGTTTGCGTCGCGGGTGTCCCCTTCATCGTCAGTATTATCGCTGTTGGTCATCGCTTCGCGATTGTTGGAGTGAGCAAATCCTATTGCAGCGTGCTGGCGCCAGGTTCACCGCCGCTGGAGGCGAGTTCCATCTCGGCAAGCGCGATCAAGACGTCGGCGCGGGATTTAAGGTCGCCGGCTTCGAGGAGCGCCTGTTTTTCTTCCGGTCCGTAGGGGCTCATGACCGATAATGCGTTGATCAACATTTCGCTCGATGCCCGCATGATCGAATTCCAGTCGCCCTGTAGGTGATTGGCGTCGAGATACTTGCGCAGTACCGCCAGAAGCTTTTCTCGGTCAACCTCGCTCTCGCCACGGCCGTGCTCGAAATCGCTGGTGAATTCCTCGTAGGAGGCGCGCATGACGCGGAACGGCGTATCGGCTGAAACTTCGGAAGTGATGCGGAAACGTACGATGCCGGTCAGCGTTATGATCAGGCGGCCATCGTCCAATTCCTGGTAGGATGAAAGCCGTCCGGCGCAGCCGACCGCGCGCAGGTCGCAGTGCTTGCCGAGCGGGCTCTCCTGTTCGACCGCCCCGCCATTGGGCTGGATGATGCCGATGATGCGGTCATGACGCAGCGCCCAATCCACCATCGCCAGATAACGCGGCTCGAAGACATTGAGCGGCAAGGATGCACGTGGCAGGAGGATTGCTCCGCGCAACGGAAACACGGGGATTTCCAGAGGCAGATCGGACGTCTTCAAATAGCGTTCCGCCGTTGGCAATGGCTTGGTCCTCTCACGCCTGTCCTGCAGCTGACTCCGCAAAAACAGCGCTCACGCGAACAGGATGGCCGCGAGCCGCTTACGCCCCTCGATGGTCTTGGGATCCTTGGGGCCCCAGGCATCGAAAAGTTCGACGAGCTGCTTGCGCGCGGCCTCCTCGTTCCAATCGCGTTGGGTCCGAACGATTTCGAGCAGATGATCGAGCGCGCCGGACTTGTCGCCATTGGCCGCGAGAGCCACTGCGAGTTCGTAACGTGCCGACAGGTCTTTCGGATCGGCGGCAAGTTTGGCTTCGAGTTCGGCGGTGGGCTTTGCTTCCATCGCCTTGCGGGCAAGCGCCAACGCCGCAATGACCGACTGCACGGCTGCGTTCTGCCTGGCGTTCGGCGGCACCAGACCGATGGTCTGCTCGGCGCGGTCGCTGTCGCCGCTCTTGAGGTAGCAGCGCGCCAGGCCGGCAATCGCATCGGGATTCTGCTGGTCGTCCTGCAATATCGCGGCATAAATTTCGGCGGCACTCTGCAGGTCGTTGTTTTCGAGTGCCGTCGCGGCTTCGGCAAGCAGATCGGCGATCCCGACGCCACCGGTCTGGCTAACCAGACGATCGACGAACTCGCGCAACTTGCTTTCGGGCAGCGCGCCCGTAAAGCCGTCGAGCGGACGCCCGTCCTTGAAGGCGTAGACGGTCGGTAGCGACTGGATTCGAAGCTGCTGGGCGAGTCCCTGGTTGGCGTCGGTGTCGACCTTCACCAGCCGGACCTTGCCCTTGTAACTCTTCACCACCTTTTCGAGGATGGGCGTCAGCTGCTTGCACGGGCCGCACCAGGCTGCCCAGAAATCAACAAGGACGAGTGCGTCCTTCGAGGCCTCGATGACGTCGGCTGTGAAACTCGCGGTATCGGCGTCCTTGATGACGTTGCCGCCTGCGCCGGTTTCCGCCTGATTGTCGCCCGAGCCAAACAACATGCTCGCCTTCTCCTTGAATCGCCCGCGTGCGCCGCTCCAATTTGTTGGGCGGGCTCCGACAGCGGCCTGACACCTATTCGAGCGTGGTTCTAGCACGCTTTTTTCTGAATTTGGGGCTTCTTGGCAGCGTTTGCATCCCCTCCTAAAACGCTCGAACCTCGTAAAACCCCGTTTCGAAGCGACTTCAGGCCGGAAGGACTTCGATGCGGGGGACGTGGCCGCAGGCGCGCATGAAAGCCAACAGGTCATTCCGGGCAATGCTGGTTGTCGCCGTGTTCTCCAGCGGGTGGCAATTGATCGTATCGTGTTGCATCAGCG